>CAZSOQ010000077.1:0-22143 GCA_964608495.1 uncultured Armatimonadia bacterium
CCCCGGGGGGGGCGTCGGTGGCGCGCGGCCCTGACAGCGTGACGGCCACGCCGGCGCCCAAGAGCCCCATGGCCTCCTGGCTTCCCTTCCTCCTCGCCGCGCTGCTGGTGGCGGCCGGCGTGGCCGCGGCCTGGGCGGCGGGCCCGGTGTGCTGGGCCAGAGACGACGCTGCCGTCGAGCCGGCGAAGCAGTACATCTTGCCGTCGTGCCCGCCGAAGACCAGCAGTGGCCGCTTGCCGTCGTGCACGACCACGGGGGACGACCACAGGCTGGCGCCGCGCGTCTCATACTGCCAGAGCATGTCGCCGGTCTGGTACTCCCACATCTTGGTGCCGTGGCGGGCGTCAACCATGTAGAGGCCGTTGTCTTGCGAGGCGAAGATCACCGCGGGCCGGTCGCCAACCTGGACCACGACCGGGGAAGAAGACACGTACTTGCCCGTCTGGAAGTGCCACACCGGGCGGCTGTCCTTGGCAGCGATGGCGTGCATGCAGCGGTCGTAGGCGCCGAGGTACAGCACGGGGTTGCCGGGCAGCCAGAACAGCGCCGCCGTGGACCGGATCTCGTGGCCCAGCTTCGCCTTCCACAGGGTGCGGCCCGTGCGCCCCTGTAGGCAGTAGACCATGCCGAAGAAGTTGCCGACGTAGACCGCGGGACGCCCGCCGATCACGCCCACGGTGGGGGAGTTGGTGATCGCGTGGTCGGTGATCACCTGCCAGAGGCCCTCGCCGGTGGCCGCGTCGAAGGCGAGGACGGTGCCCTCCTCGGTGCCCACGTAGATGACCAGCCGGCCGTCCACCGTCGCCGCGGTGGGCGAGCTCAACTGGCCGGTAGTGACCTTCTGTTCCCACACAGTCTTGCCGTCCGCCGCCCGGAAGGCATACAGGTCGCCGCGCTGCACCGTCCGCCCCGGTCGCCGGTCGGAGTTCCAGAAGCCCACGAAAACCATGGGCTCGCCGCGCACTTCCGCCACCAGCGCCGAGGACGGCGCGCTCTCGCCCACGGTGAAGCTCCAGGGCATGGTCTCGCGCACCCAGACCTTCTCGCCGGTGCGCGCGTCGAGACAGTAGAAGCAGCGGTCGCCGGCGCCGACGAAGACCAGCGGTCGCCCGCCCACGCGGGCGAAGGCCGGCGCCGCGTTGACCACGCACCCCGTGGTGAAGCGCCACACCATCTCGCCGTTGGCCGCGTCCAGGGCGTAGACGTTGTGGTCGTAGGCCCCGCTGATCACGAGCAGCCGGCCGTCCACCTTCGCGACCACGGGCGAGGCCGACCACACGCTCACGCCCTCGCAGTAGCGCCAGGTGTGGTCGCCGAGCGAGTAGGTCCACAGGAGCTTCAGGTGCGCGCAAGGGAAGGCCACGGGCGGCGTGCCGCGCCGCGTGTTGTCGTAGTGGAAGGTGGGCCACTCGACGACCTGCTGGGCCCGCGCGGTGCCGGCCGGCGCGCACAAGAGGACGAGGCCCAGGAGGATCGTCCTCAGGCTCCCGGCGCCCACCGACGAGGAGCGGCCAGCGGAGGCCTGCGCGGCTGGGTCGGTCTGCTCGGGCACGGTGCTGTCGCGCCAGTGGAAGCCGCAGGTCCCGACGCAGCGTCCACAGTAGATGCATGAGGAACGTTCGATCTCGCCGGGTCTGAGGGCACCCGTGGGGCACAGGCCGGCGCACTGGCCGCACCGGGTGCATTCGGCCGTGTTCTCGATGCGGAAGCGCGCGAAGACCGAGCAGGCCGCGAGCAGGCCGCCCAGGGGACACAGATAGCGGCACCAGGCCGACGACACGACCAGGCCCGCGCTCACCACCGCCAGCAGCGAGACGAAGGAGGAGTAGTCCACCTCGTTGCCGTAGAGCGTGCACCAGGGGTTGGTCACGAACACGCCGACGGCCGCGAACCCGGCCCAGGCGAGGGCCGAGAGGTACTTGAGTCTGTGGAAGCGCCAGTCTCGCCCCTCTCGGAGAAGCACCAGGCCGAGCAGCGCCAAGAGGCCCAGGCCCCACATCCCGGCGATGTTCTCGGACCAGTACTGGGTCTTGGGGCGGACGAGCCAGGCCAGCCACCCCATTCCCAGGGCGAGGCCCGCCAGAGTGAGGTAGCCGGCGAGCACGCGGCGGCCGGCGGGGAGCTTGCGCCGCTGCCCGGGCAGGAGGGCCAGCCCCTCCTGGAGCCAGCCCAGCGGGCAGATCCAGCCGCAGAAGTGGCGCCCGTAGGCCACGGCGAAGGTGGCCATGATGAGGAAGATGCAGATGTGGCCGAAGGCGATGATGTCGTTGCGCCCCATGAGCTTCAGGCCGAAGGCCCAGCCGCGCAGGGCGCAGAAGCACCGGTGCAGGAAGATGATGAGGACGAAGAAGGACAGCGCCTGGGTCACGCGCCGGGCTAGCTGGTGACGCGTGAGGTAGCGCGAGGCCCAGAGGCTGAACATCAGCAACAGGCCGAGAAGCACCAAAGGCGTGGCGTCCACCCAACTGTCCGCTATGGGCAGCAGGGGACGCTGGATTATCTTGAACAGCGGCAGATAGTAGCTCAACTTTCGCGCTCCAGTACGTGCACGCGGTCGGGCGCGACGGACAGGGCGACCTCCCGGCCCACTTGCCAGCCGAGGGTCTCCACCTGGTGCTGGGGCACGAAGCAGACCAGCTCTGCACCCCCGAGGTCAACGACCGCTCGGAGGCTGAAGCCCCGGTCGGAGAGTTCGAGCAGCCGCCCGCGCAGGACGTTCCGCCTGCCCCCGTCCCCGACAACGGGCGCCAGGTCCTCGGGCCGTATGCACACCCAGCCCTCCCGGGCGGGCTTGGGGCAGAGGCAGTCCATCACCAGCTCGGCCTGTCCCAGGAAGACGCGACACGCTCGACTGTCCTCGGGCTGGATTCGAGCCGGGACCACGTTGGCGACGCCGAGGAACCGGGCCACCTCGCGGGTCCTCGGTCGCCAGAACACGTCGCGGGCCGGGCCCTCCTGCACCACTTGCCCCTCGAAGAGCACGGCTATCTTGTCGGCCAGGCCCAGGGCCTCGGAGTAGTCGTGGGTCACGTGTAGCACGGGGACCTCGAACCTGTCCCTGAGCCCCGCCAGCAGGGCGAACACGCTGTCCCTGGAGTACTGATCCAGGGCGCTCAGCGGCTCGTCGAGCAGCAGCAGCTGCGGCTGGATGACCAGGGCTCGGGCCAGCGCCACCTTCTGCATCTCGCCGCCGCTGAGGCCGGCGGTGGTGCGCCGCCCGAGCAGGTACTCGATGTTCAGGGTGCTCGCCACCTCGCGCAGCCGCGCCCGTTGCTCGGTCCTGCCAAGCCCCAGGTACCGGAGCCCGTAGCCGACGTTCTCGGCCACGGACAGATGGGGGAAGAGGTGGTAGTTCTGGTAGACGAATCCGATGCGCCGGCTCTCGGGCGGCCAGCGCGTGACATCCTGGCCGTAGAGCACTACCTGCCCCCGCTCGGGCACGTGCAGGCCGGCGATGCTCTCGAGCAGCAGGGTCTTACCGCTGCCCGACGGCCCCAGGATCACGCAGTACTCGCGCGGGGCCAGTCGAAGGGTGATATCCTCCAGCGCGAAGCTGTCCCAGCGACGGCAGAAGCCGCAGACCTCCAGGGCCCACCGGGGCTCTTCGGAAGCGGCGGCGCGATCGGTGCTCTCTTGCTGTTCGGGTGTCATGACCATGGTGAGCCATTGCCTGCCAGGGAAGACTCGGGACCCTCGGGCGGCACGTCACCAACGGGCCTGCTGGTGCCGGGTCGGGCCGGTCGAGCCGCCAGCAGGCCCATGTACCCTCGCGCCCAGCGTAGCGCGATGAAGGCCCACAAGCACACGAGCACCAGGAGCACGGCGACGGGACGCGCCTCCTCCAGCCCGTACTGAGTGAAGCTGTCGAAGCTCAGGGTGCCGATGGTCAAGGGCTTGTACGCGATGACCATGATGCTGCCGGTCTCGGACACGGCACGGGACCAGGTGAGGATGCAGCCGCTGAAGATGGCGGGCTTGGCCAGCGGGAGAGAGACCCGCAGGAAGGTCCCCATAGTCGAGGCGCCGAGCGTCCGCGACACGTTCTCGAGCTTGGGGTCCATCTGCAGGAAGCTGTTGAGCACCGCCCGGATCAGGAAGGGGGAGCTGACGAAGACCTGGCAGGCGATGATGCCGACGAAGCTGCCCGACACGCTCACGCCGAGGTGGGTCTCGAGGAACTCGCCCACGGGCGTCTTGCTGCCGAAGATGACCATCAGGGCGATGCCGGCCACGGACTGGGGGATGAGGATGGGCAGGTCAATGAGGCTGTCAATGATGTCCTTGCCGCGGAACTCCAGCCGCGCCATCCCGTAGGCAAGAGGTACACCGAAGAGGAGCACCAGAGCCGTGGAGACGGTGGCCGTCCAGAAGGTGTTGGCCAGGGCTGTCCGGAACTCGATGCCCCTGGCCGTGTGCGCGAGCGTCTGCGGGGTGCTCTGGAACACCAGGTAGAAGATGGGCAGCACTATGGCGGCCAGCAGGACGAACCCGATGGCGAAGCTGCCCACCGCGAACCTGTCGCTGGGCTGCCTGCGGATCCGACAGGCGATCGTGTAGGGGATGGCGAGCAGCACCGAGACCTGGAGCCAGTAGGGGCTGACGAAGACGAGGGACAGCATGAGGATGATGACATAGCCGAGAAGGACGGGGACGTGGAAGGCGCCGATGTAGAGGAAGGCGAAGGTCACGAACAGCAGCAGGGAACGGGCCACGCCGACCAACAGGACGAGCAGCACCGCGTAGCCCGCCAGGAAGGCCAGGAGCTTGCGGTCCTGCTTGAGGTCCGACATCTCCCAGGCGCGCATGAGGGCGAAGGCGTTCGCCAGCGCGAACACGACGTTGCTGCCGATGTCCACGCCCACCAGGCCCAGGACGATGTGAAGCACCGCCAGGCCCGCCAGGCCGGTCGCCATCCGACCCAACCGGGCGCCACGATCCGTCGTCTGCGGTGGTGTGCCTGCCGCCATGAGAACACCAAGGGATTCTGCCGCCGCTCCTGACGGCGGCGGCAGAGGACCTGCGAGTCTTCTGATAGCCTGGAGCTAGAAGTCAGCCTTCTCGACCAGGTCCCGCAGCTCAGGCGGCAGGACGCCGGGGTCCCTGCACAGCGGCGGGGCCACGCTCTCCAGGAAATCCGCCTTCATTATCTCCTGGCCTTCCTCGCTGAACAATAGCTTGAGCCATTCCACCGCCAGCTCCGGGTGGGGCGCGTCCTTCACTATCGTGGTCCCGTAGACGCAGGGCGCCCCCCGGCGCGTCTGCTCCTTGCCGTCCTTGTCCTTCATCGTCACCTCGGCCTTGGCGTACTGCTCGGCGAACTCCTCGCTCCCCAGGTCAACTTCGTCGGGCAGCTTCACCGTCTGCAGGTTGTGCTGCATGGCCGTGCCCTTGTACATGAAGGCGTAGTCCAGCTCGAGCGACTCGAGCATCGGCTCCAGACCGGCCACGTCCGGGACGACGTGCTTGGCCGGCACCTTCGCCTTCATCTGCTCATAGAAGCTCCTGCCCTTGAGCTTGTCCTTGTAGTGAAGGTCCGCCAGCTTCCAGGTAAGTAGCGTCCGCCAGCCCACCGGCGCCAGCGCCGGATTGGCGTACCCCACGTGGACGTCCGGCCTCAGCACTATCTCGTACCAGTTGTCGCCCGTGAGCTCGGTGGCGTACTTGGACCGCTGCGTGTGCGCCAGCACGATGCGCTCGCGGGCGAAGAGGATGTTGTAGCCAGCGTGGTCCGGCATCAGCACATCGTCAACGACCGTGTAGTCGGCCGAGGCGTAGACGTCGCACTTGCGCCCGAGATCGCTGATCTTCCGGGCTTCACCCACGCTGGTGCCCGACTCCCGCACGACCTCCACGCCCGGGTGCCTCTCCCGGAAGAGCTGCTCGAGGTCCCGGAAGGGGCGCGCCAGGCTGGCGGCATGGAAGATGGTAAGCTGAGCGCCTTCGCCGCCGGCGGCCGGCGCCGGAGGCGGCCCAACCGGTCCGACGGGCGGGGCAGCGGCTTGCTCCTGCTTGCCGCAGCCCGACATGCCCAGGGCGGCCCAGAGCACGATCAGCGCAAAGACCGGCCCCCAGCCGGCCCAAGTCCTTCGCTTGCTGAAGACTGCGTCAGGCTCCACTAGAATCACCCTCCCGCGTTGGCTTGTCGCCTCAAGCATGGCTAAACGACAGCGAGGCCCTCTGAGGTTCCGCGGGAGCCAAGGTCCATGGGGGAAAGGCGAGAGGGCCCTCCACTGGCCGGCCTCGCCGGCGCCGGCCACGTTTCCGCGCGCTAAGGCAGCAGACACACCTCGCGTATCCACATGATCCCCGGTCGGACGGCAGGGCCTCCGCCCGCGGGCTGCTCGATCCGAAGCCCCTTCAGCCTCACCGGGCCGACCTCGAGCCGCGTCAGAGTCCGTTGCCCGCCTGCCTCGACCTCAGCCAGAGTCACCTGCCCCGCCTCCGTCAGGCCCACCAGGCTGTACCGCTCCGACGAGTAGACCCGCCCCTCCTCGACCGACCAGTAGATCCTCACCTCGCCCACCTCGCGGGGCTCGGCAAGCTCGATCTGCACCCAGTGGGGCTGGGCATTGTCCCGCGAGGCCCAGGCCCGGTCCGTCCAGTGGATCCCCTCGACGGCCGTTACGCCGTCCACGATCGTCGCGGCCCTGTAGCCTCCGGGGTAGTCCGAATCGGTAGTGCACTTCGCGCCTCGACTGGCCAGGGCCAGGTCGGCCTCGGGGCGGTCGGGCTCGTCCCAGTGGCTCGCCTCGGCGCGGGCCAGCTCACTGCCCTTCGCGTCCTCTGCGACGACCTCGACTACCCTGGGCAGTCCGTCGCGCCTGCGCTCGACCGCGAAGCTCGCCTCGGCCCGGTCGGCGGCGACCTCGACCGACGCCGGCTCGACGGGCGCCTCGGGCGTGACGCTGGCCCGCAGCCTCAGGGCCCCGACGCCGGGCTTGCGCTCGATGCGCACGCGGTAGGACCTGGCCGCCTCTGTCGTGCTCGCGGCGGACAGGCTCAGCTCCGCGGCGGGCAGGATGTAGACGTTCACCACGCGCTCGACGAGCCAGGGCTTCGCGTCGCCCGTGTCTACCTCGAACACTGCCCGGGCGTGCAGGGCCTGCGGCGCCGTGGCCTCGATCCTCAGCGTCGGAGGCGGGAGGTCCAGGCCGGCGGGCGAGGGCGCCAGATCAGGCACGATGTCACGCCCCTGCCCGGTCTCGAATCTCACCAGCCTGACGGACGTGCCCTCCGGTGCGCCGGCTTCGGCAGTAAGCTCCAGCGCCTGGCCCGGCAGGCCGAGGGTCGTGCCCTGGATGCCCAGCGTCGCGCCGCCGGTGAAGACCGCCAGCGCGGCCAGGGCCTGCTCGGCCTGCAGCACCTCCCGTCTCTGGCTCAGTAGGTACAGGTCGTCGTCGGGTCCCGTCAGGCCTGCGCGGGCCCTGTCGAGCGCGCGCCGGCAGGCCGTCAAGCGACGGGCAAGCTGTTCTCCGGGTGCCTCCGCGGCCTTCGACAGCTCCTCGACCGCCGCGGCGAGCCCCGGTGTCGCGCTCGCGGCGCCTCGCACGCGCGACGCGTTGACGGCGTGGGCTCGTGCCCGGCCCAGCAGCCAGGCCGCCACGGCCTCTCGCGGGCCTATCCGCACCAGGCGGACCTCGCCGGCCCCGTGGGCCAGCGGCAGGGCCCAGCCTCCCTCGCGCTTCTCCATCGGCAGCTCCGCCAGGCGCACGGCGTCGAAGGCCGCCAGATCGTCCCCGAGCCTCGCCAGCGCCCCGTCCTCGATCAGCAGCGTCTCTTGGGCGGGCTCCTCCGGGCCCCGCACGGTGAAGTACACGGCCCCCTCGCGGCCGAAGCGCTCGGCGCGGGCGCCCGAGGCCAGAGGCACGGGCTCCCATCCCGCGGCCCCCAACTCCTCGATCGCGGGCAGGTAGGCATGGGTCACGTCCCCGTAGCCCCGGTACGCCTCCTGCACGAATCTGCCCGTGGACGGGAACTCGCCCCACTGTGCCGCGTTGAGGTGATACTCCTCGGCGACGTCGCGCCGATCCAGCCCGTGCAGGTTCATGAAGTTGAGCAGCAGCAGCGGCTTGTGGTACGAGCAGGCGCGGTAGAAGAACAGGGAGTCCTGGTCCCTGAACTGGCTGCTCTCTATCCCGGGCACGTCCGAGACCAGGTACAGCGGGAAGGCCTCGAGGCTCACGTGGATGTTGGTGAACACGGCCTTGCCCAGTGGGTGATACCGCTTCTGGAGGGTGCCGAGGAAGTCCTGCATGGCGTAGATCCCGTGGGCGGCGACCTTGAAACTGCCCGGGTAGTAGGTGAAGGGCACGTCGTTCGCCCGCCACTGGTCCCGCCGCGTGTTCAGGACCCTGGAGCACCAGGCGGAGACGGAATCGATGTAGCACCCGTCCACGCTGGGGCTGTCGCGGAACACGCGGTCGTAGTACTCGAACTGCCGCGCCGCGACGGCCGGGCGCTCCTGGCTGTCGGGAAGGTCGGGGTCCACGTTGAGCGTGAACCGCAGCAGGTTCATGGGCCGCGACGGCCCGACGTCGGCCGACAGGTTGTCCGTGATGAACACTACGTAGCGGCCCTGCTCGTCGTAGCACACGTTGTCGCGCACGAACTGGAGGTCGCGGCGCTTCTCGTCCTCCTCGAAGCCCGGGTTCAGTACCCAGCTGACGGCCGGATCGTCGGCCGGGCCGATGTGCAGGTCATCGAACCAGGCCTTCCCCGAGTGGTTGCGCAGCAGGCAGTAGACGCGCAGCTCGGCCACCGGCTCCGTCGGCTCGATGAGGCGCTCGCCCTGCTGCCAGTCGTGCGTGCCCGTCGCGAAGGTCGCGCACTGCCCGAACAGGTAGCCGCCCCCGGCGTAGCACACGTCCACGTAGATGGAGTAGTCGTGGTCCGGCGCGCCGCCCACGTTCTCGGCCCGGCTGAAGCCGCGGACGATGATGGGCTTCGTCCAGGGCTTGTCGAAGGCGATGACCTGCCGGCCGCCGGTCCACGCGCCGCTCTCCCCGCTGTCGGCCAGGAGAGAGCGAGCGCCGGAGTGCTTCACCGCCTCGTCCAGAGCGAGGGACTGCTGGGGCGCCCAGCCCGCCGGGGCCACCTGGGCGGCCAGCCCGTCGAAGCGCTCGATCGCCTCCTCGTAGCTCTTCGGCAGCACGTCGCCGGCCAGGCTCACGGTGTAGGACGACGACTCCTGGTACGGGTACGTCCCCAGGCCCCGCTCGTCGTCCTCCTTCCAGGACGCCGGGCCGCCCTCGTGGTAGTGGAAGTGCTGGGGATTGGCCAGGTCGCCCGTCGGCGCCGCGAAGAACCATCCGCCCTGCTCGCGCGCGAAGGGCGCGAAGGGCTCGGGGAACAGCTCGTAGTACCGGGCCAGCGCGGACCGGAAGTGCCATCTCCGCTCCGTGCGGTAGAGCACGCAGGCGAAGGGCGCGCGCCGCTGAAGCTCGGGCCGGGCGTCGTCCGTGAAGCCGAAGCGGTACCGCAGCTCCACGGCCCCGTCGGCCGCGCCGAAGGTGAACACCGCGAGCCGGTCGGGCGGCACGGCCAGCGCCATCTCGTCCTGCCCGCCGACACGGAGGCTGACCAGCGGCAGCTTCGACACGAGCTTCGCGGGCAGGAGGAGGGGACCCCTGGCGATGCTCGCCGTCGGCAGCTCCGCGCCCCTGACGCGCACGACGAGGTCCGCGACCTGGTCGCCGCTGCCCTCGGCCTTGGCCACTCCCTCGAGGTACAGGAACCCGCCCCGGGACGACCACCGGCCGCTCACCTCGAAAGCATCGCCCGCCGCCTCGCCGGTGCGCGGATCGAGCAGGGCGACCTCGACCGACACACCGTCTAGGCCTCGCCCGTCCAGGGCCAGCGCCCGCAGGCTCACGCCGTCGGCCTGCGCGGACAGACCGTCCCGCGTGCGCAGCGCCTGTGCCGCGGCGGGCGCGGCGACCAGCACAGCGACCAGCACGGCAAGCGGCGCGGCGACCACGGCCGCGCTCCCTGGCGCTCTATCGGCTGTCGTTGCTCCGCGTGCGTGAGTCGTGGAAGAGGCCATTGGCCCTGCCTCCCTGGTGCGCGGCTTGGGCCCAGCGTTGCCCCTGCGGCTAGTCGCCCAGCTCGCGCCGCAATCGCTCGATGGCTTGCCCGGCTTGTCTGCGGACCTCGTGCAGCAGGCGCTGGTCCTGCGTGTGGAGCATCGCCACCTTCTCGTCAGCGGGCGTCCGGGTGATCTCGTCCACCCGCGCGAGGACCCGCGCGCCCTCCTGGGCCAGCTCCCGGCGCCCCTTCGCCTCGGCGGTCTTCACCAGGCCCGCCAGCAGCGTCAGGTACTCGAAGTCCTCCAGGCCCTCGCGGGTGAGCTCGAAGCGGAGGGTGTTGGTCGGCCCGTCCTCGCCCGGCAGGACCCAGGAGGCGTTGCGGTGCGGGTCCCACAGGGTCGTGCTGCCGGTCCACTCGACCCAGGCGTTGATGGTCCACTGGAAGACGACCGGGATCCCCTCGCGCCACATCCACCAGTAGTTGGTGCGCAGGGCCATGGCCGTGGCGTCCACGCAGTAGCCGGGCGGGTTGTAGACCCACACCTCGTCGCCCCGCGCTCTCGCCCGGGCCGCGACGCTGGGCGAGTAGTGGCTGGCCGGCACCGTCCAGACGTCTATGGTGCCCTCGAGCTCCGGTGCATAGGTGCCCCAGAAGGTGAAGCGCCACGACGGGTCGGCCTTTCCCATCAGTGCCACGGCATCGCGGATCATCGGGTAGTAGTCGGCGCGCGGCTCGTCGAAGAGGCTGAAGACCACCCGGTCCCGCCAGTTCCCGGCCTCCAGACGCTCGGCCAGGGCCCGGGCGTAGTTCTCGCACCGCGCGCTCCACAGCGGCGAGAGGATCTCGTCGGCCTTCCCGAATCGGTTGTCGCGCGGCTCGTGCCCCCACCCGAGCGTGAAGTCCGCCAGGGTGGTCAGCTTCAGCCTGAACCGGTCGAAGAAGCCGGCCAGCCCGCGCTCGACCGCCCCGAAGTCGGCCTGGGCAAGCCCGCCTTCCTCGTCCCACTGCACGCGCGCCCTGCCTTCGGGCGCCAACATGCCCACGCGGTGCGCCGCCAGGTTGTCGAGGTAAGCCTGCCACAGCTCGGCCGTGCGCTGCTGGCCGTAGTGCTTGTCCAGATGCCCCCGCCACACGGGACAGAAGGCCGTCAGCGACCGCTCCTCCGGTAGCGCGAAGTCCCACACCCTCAGCCGTACAGGCACCGTCGCCAGCAGCTCCTCGCCCACCAGCACGCGGATCGTGCCGCGGTACTCGCCGGGCGCTGCGTCACGGGGCACGCGCACGGTCACCCACAGCGGCCGGCCGACGCCCGCCGGGCAGTCCACGGGCCCCGTGGGCAGGAGGGCGTCGGGCACGTCGCCGTCGAAGCCGTCCGGACCGATCGGCTGCCTGCAGGTGTAGTACTCCTGCGCCTGCCAGGTGACGCCCTCGGCCGGCACCGAGCCCCCCTGCGACGCCAGCGCCGAGCACTCCAGCCGCAGGCCCGTCAGGTCCGTGGTCGGCCGCACGACAAGCTGGAAGGGCTCGCACTCGCCACGCGCGGCCCACAGGTCCACACCGTCGGCCCGGTCCTCCGGCGGCGGCTCGTCGCGGAAGACCTTCGAGGTGGGCAGGTCCCACCACAGGGCCACGGCGCCCGCGCTGGCCAGGCGCCGACCGCTGGCGGCCTTCTGCGGGAAGCTCGGGCCCCGGTCGCCCTTGCCGTGACGTCGCAGGGCCTCCTCGACCACGTCCTCGGGCTTCCCGGCGAAGGGCAGAAGCGAGAAGGTGCCCGTCAGCTCCCGCGGGGCGCCCTCGGGCACGTCGGCCTGCGGGAAGCGCTGGAAGACCAGGCCGATGAAGCCGCGCTTGCCCTGCTCGCCGGCCCGAAAGCGCAGTAGCTCCTCGGGCCCGTTGATGGCCAGCAGCCCCTGCCCTCGCTCGGCGTCGTAGCAGCAGACCCAGGTGTCCGGCTCCATGCTCACCGGCTGGTTGCCCACCGTCACCGTGGCGAAGGGGCCCGCCACGATCCTCTCGACCACCTGCCCGCCGCGCAGCTCGTTCTCGGGGCGGAACCACGTCTTCGCCCTCTCGTCCAGCCACACCAGCGTGGTGTAGCCGTTCGTGATGGCGTTGGGGGCGGTAGGCTCGAAGCGGTAGGTCACCCGCAGGGCCGCATCCTCGGCGCCCAGGGAGAAGCTCTTCGTCAGCCGCACGCGGTCGTTGTGGGCGTCCAGGCGCAGGGTCAGCCTCTCCTCGTCGCCCAAGACCTGGCGCCGGTAGTCCGTGAAGCCGGCGTCACCGGGGCTGCCCTTCGCGGCCCCGGCCTCCGACTTCCACTGCCCGCCCTCGTGGTACACGAACTGGGCCGACGTGAGCAGCAGCGGATCGCCATCGGCCCCGAGGCGCACGGCCTTCAGGTCATAGCCGTCCTGGGGATCGAGCTCGTAGGTCACCAGGCCGTTGCCCAGCAGCACCCGGCCCCGCTGCTCGCCGAGCCTGACGGGGCCGGCAAGGCAGGGAGCGCATCCCAGGGCCAGCAGGACCACGGTTCCCACCAGGCGCTGCGCAGGCGGCGCCGCACCGATGCGACGGACTCCACCGGGCTGGTAGGCCATGGTCGTCCCTCCTCGGCCGGGCGACCCAACGTCGGGCGTCGTCCACGTCGGTTCCGGCTACCCGTCGGTTGCCCTTCTCACGCTCCCTGGTTGGGGCGTGGACGCCTGTGGCGGGCCTCCTCGCAGCGTGTGGTCCGCGCCTTCGGGGTGCGCCGCTCGACACGGGGGCGGTGTTTGCGCGACGCGACCATGGTGGTAGACTCGGTCTGACCGTAGGGTTGCGAGGGACCATCGGCGCGCCCAGGCATGCGGCGTGGGTGGGCCAGGAGGGAGGAGCGACAGCATGAGAGCCTCAGGCTTGGTTCCCCTGGTATGTCTTGCCGTTGTCCTGTGTCTGGGCTGTGGGCGAGGATCGGGCGAGGCCACGACGACGGGAGTGGCCCTTGCGGACGAGGTGCAGGGCGTTCCGGCCGCAGGCGCAGCCGGTGAAGCAGCGGCCGAACCCGCGGCTGCCGGCCCTGCGAGCGGCGGCCTGATCGTGGACCACACCTGCTGCGACCTGAGCAGGATCCCCGACGAATGGATAGAGAAGGCGAAATCCATCAGGGTGCACTACGCCCACACTTCGCACGGCGGACAGATCATCGAGGGTCTCCAGCTCATCCAGCAGTCGGACCCGCGCTACGCCGTGGCCATTGGTGGGAAGTCCCTGCCCACTGAGCCCAACGCCCTGTGCATCTTCGACGGCCAGGAGGGCGAGCAGTACATCAGCCCGGAACTCTACTGGGCTTCAGCCGAGGGGCTGCAGGCCACCCAGGCCGTTCTCAGCCACAACCCCACCATCAAGGTGTCCCTCTGGTCCTGGTGCTGCCAGCAGACCCACAACTCGCAGGCTGAGACCCAGAGCTACCTCGACGCCGTCGCGTCCCTGCAGCAGGCCAACCCGACCGTCTGCTTCGTCTACATGACAGGGAATGCTCAGGCCTACAGCGGCCACCACTCCTATTCCGACGATCAGGGCGGCTACAACCGCTATCTGCGCAACCAGCAGATCCGTGAGTACTGCCGGGCCAACAACCGCGCGCTGTTGGACTTCGCCGACCTTGACTGCTGGTACAACGGCGAGAGGGCCACGTCCACCTACAACGGCCAGACGTTCCCGCGCGAGCACAGCCACTACAACACGAACGAGAGGGCACACACGTCCACGGAGAACTGCATCAACAAGGGCAAGGCCTTCTGGTGGCTCATGGCGCGGCTGGCCGGCTGGGACGGCTCCTGATCCGCCGGGGCTTCGCTCGAGTCGGGCGTGCTCACCACTGTCTCCCAGTGCCTCCCGTTCCGTGCCGTCGAGGCCCGGTCCGTGCCGCTCTCGGCCGCAGTATCCCATTGCGTCCCACCGGCGGCTGGATTGGCCCACGGTCGCCAGTGGGCTACAATGCCGCCATCCCTTGCTCCTGGCGAGCGGCCCGGACACCGGTGCCGGGCGCTGCTGGCCCTGTCGAGCCCACCCTATGAACGAGATACCCATCAGGCTGTCCGCCGACCGAGCGCCCCTGTGGCTGAGTGAGCCCGAGGGTGTGCCCAGGTCCGCGCAGGCGGACGCGGCGCGCCGCGGTCTGGCGGCCTACGCGCGTCCCGCCGAGGGCGCCCGCGTGCTGGACCTCTTCTGCGGCACGGGCCTGGGCGCGCTGGCGGCCGCGCAGGCCACGCCCTCCGCCGGTGTGGTGGCCTGTGACGCCAATCTGCGCCACTGCAACCTTACCGCCGCCCATGCCTCGCGCAACGGCCTGACCAACGTGACGGTCGAGCACAGCGACGGCTTCGATCACCTCGGCGACGCGCCCTTCGACGCCGTGTACTTCTACCCGCCGACCCACATCGCCGGCGCCACCGTCCGCAAGCTTATCGCCCAAGCCTTCCTGAGGCTCAGACCGGGCGGCCGTCTGTGGCTGGTCACCCACAAGCGCCTCGGCGGCCAGGCCTACCAGGGCTTCGCGCAGGGGCTCTTCGGCGCGGGCAGGCGTCCCTTCCGGCGCGAGGGCTGCGAGCTGGCCTGCTACACGCGAGCCCTGGATCCCGACACGGGGCCCGCGGCCCGCCTCGCCGAGGAGCTGGCGGCCGAGGAGACCCACGGCTTCGAGCTGACCCTGAGCGGGAGCACCTTGCGCTTCGTCACGAAGCTGAACGTCTTCGGCTGGGCCGGCCTGGACCCCGGCACGGGCCTGCTGCTCGACGCCCTGCCCGACCTGCGCCCGGCCAGGGTGCTCGATCTGGGGTGTGGCTACGGCCCCATCGGGCTGGTCGCGGCCCGCGTGTACGAGGGCTGCGCGCTGACGATGTCGGACGTGGACCGTCGCGCGCTGGACCTGGCTCGCCTCAACGCCGACGCGAACGGCTGCGCCGAGGCCGAGGTGCGCGCGAGCGACGGCTTTGACCAGCTCGGCCGAGCCCGCTACGACCTGATCCTCAGCAACCTGCCCACCCACATCGGGAAGGGCCGGATGCAGTCCCTGGTCCGCGGAGCCTACGACCACCTGAGCCCCGGGGGGGCGCTGGTGGCCGTCACCGGCGCGGACCTGGCCGTTGACCGAGACGCCGGGGCGATCTTCGGCAAGGTCGCCACGGTGGCCCAGTCGCCGACGCACCGCGTGTTCCGCTGCGACAGGACCGGCTGAGCCGGAGAGGCGCGCCCATGTCGGACACGAGCCACAGTGCAGCCGAGCCTGACGAGGGCCCCGATCGGGAAGGGCCCGCGCCTGGCGTTGTCGAGGGGCGGCTGGCGGGCCGGGCCTGGTACGTGGTCGCGGACGTGGAGGACTACCGGGTCCTGGCCGAGAGGCTCGTGCAGCCCACCGACTGCGTGGTCGAAGTGGGCGCCTCCACGGGCGAGACCACCATCCTGCTCGCGCACCGCGCGGGCCGCGTGGTGGCCGTCGAGAAGTCCGCCGAGCGGGTCGTGCACCTGACGGAGCTTGCCCGAGCGCACCGCAACGTCGAGATCGTTCACGCTGAGGAGGGCACGGTGGAGAGCGCCTTGCCGGCGCTGCCTCGCACCGCTGATGTGCTCCTCGTGGACGTGGGCGGCAATGCCCCCGCCGCCTTCGCCGCACCCCTCTGCCTGGAATACGCTCGCGCCCTCGAGCCGCGCTGCGTGGTCTTCCGCAACCACCAGTTCCACGAGTACCTGCTCAGCCTGCGCGCGGCGGACGCGGCCGAGGGCGACGACCAGCCGCTTCCGGCTCTTCTGCAGCCCGCCCAGGGCCAGGACATGCAGCTCAGGCGCCACGAGGCCCGTCGCCTCGCCCGCGCCGTCACGGAAGCCCATACACCCGACACGGCCCGCGCCCTCGCGGACGCCCTGCGGGACGCCAACTACCGCACGCGCCGGGCGGTGTCCGAGGCCCTCGGCCTGCTGGGCGACCTGGCTCGCGACCCGCTCGTGGACCTGCTCGCCGACCGCGAGGCGCCGCTGCGCGCTCGGCGCGAGAGCGCGTCGCTGCTGCGGGAGATGGGGGGGCGGCTGGACCTGAAGGGCCTGCGCGCGCTGGTGGGGCACCCGTCCGTCGGCGTGCAGTGGGTGGCCACCGTGGCCCTGATCGAGCGTCACAAGCAGATCGGCGCAACCTACGGCGCGCCGGAGTCCCTGCTGCCGGGAGCGCAGCTGGCCCTGGCCGAGGAAGCGCGCCGGCCTCTGCCCGCCGAGGTCGTGCTTGCGCTGCTGGGCTCGGGCGACGGGATCGCCGAGTGGCTGGCGCGGCGACATCTGCGACGCCTGGCGCCGGCCTGGACGCGCCTTCTCTGCCAGGCCCTGACCGCGGGCGCCGTGCCCGACGCGCAGGTGCCGCTGGCGGTCGAGACCCTGGGCGGCCTGGACGCCGCGGCCGCCCGTTCCCTGCCCGCGGCTTTCGCCGAGCGGCCCGCCGAGGAGGCCCGGGCGGCGCTGTGGCGCCTGGCCGGCCACTGCTTCGGCCTGGGCGACCAGCGCCTCGCGCTCGATCTGCTGGGCGCCTGCTCCCAGGCCTGGGCACGGGCGGGCCTGCCCGCGGCTGAGTATCGCGGCGCCGCGGTTACGCCTGTGGCGCTGCTGCAGTCTCTGTGGACCGGGAAGCCCGACGCGTGGACCCGCGACGGGATCGCCGAGGTCACAGCGGCTCTGGCGCCTCTCGGGCTCGACCTTACCGCCGCCTTCGAAGCGGGCAAGGGCAGCCCTCATGCCGTGGTGCGCGAAGGCTGCGCGCGGGCCGCTGAGTGGTTGGGGTAGGGAAGAGGCGGGCGCCCGCGGCGCCCCGGATACTCGCCTTGCCGCCGCCCCCGGGCTCTCACGCAGACTCCGCGTAGGCCTCGAAGAGCGCCAGTACGTTCTCGACGGGCGTGTCCGCCTGGATGTTGTGCGCCGTGCAGAGGATATAGCCGCCCTCGTGGCCGGCCGCCTCGCGTTGCCGCCTGACGTGCTCGCGCACGTCCTCGGGCGTGCCGTGGGGCAGCACGCCCTGGATGTCTATCCCACCGTGGAAGCACAGGTCGCGCCCGTATTCCCGCCTAAGCCGGCCGAGGTCCATGCCCGCGGCGCGCGGCTGCAGCGACTGCAGGATGTCCAGGCCGCATTCGATGAAGTCCGCGATGAGGTCCACCACACTCCCGCAGGTGTGGTGCATGACCTTCAGCCCGTACTGGTGCGCCAGCGCGATGAAGCTCGCGAACCCGGGTCTGAAGTACCTCCGCCACATCGCCAGGCTCATCATCGGCCCCTGCTGGGTGCCGAAATCATCCCCCATCATGAAGATGTCCACCAGGTCGCCCGCGGCCTCGAACACCCGCCTGTTGTAGTCGAGGTAGTACGCCGCGATGCGCTCGATGATGGCCTGGGCGAGGACGGGGCTCTCGGCCAGGTCCACGTAGGTCTGCTCCATGCCCCGCAGGTACATCATGGGCTTGAGCTGGGCCGTGCGGTCCAGCCGATCCCCGGCGTTCACCACCGCGTACCCCTCGTGCGCCAGGCACTGCGCCCGCAGGTCCGAGTAGTCCCACCAGTCCGCGCTGGGCCACCGCGCGTAGGCCTCCACGTCCGCCGGCGTCTCGGCGGTCGCCAGCGGCGACTGCACCACGTGCTTGTAGCTCCAGCCCTCGTCGCCTACCGTCTTCTCCAGCCTGCGCACGCCCCACAGGTCCTCGACGCTGCCGTCGGGGTAGCGCCTGAGCTCCTGCCCCACCAGCGACGGCCCCGCCACGTAGCGCAAGTCCACGTCCAGAATCCGCAGCAGCTCCTCCTTGCTCGCGGCTCCGAGCCGCGCCATCAGCCGCCGCGTCACCTCGTCCGTGGCCCAGTAGTCCCACGGCGTGCGGTCCGGCCTCTGGTGGGCCAGGGCCGTCAGCACCCGGTGGCGGTGTGTCACGCTTGGGCCTCCACGAGGCGGGCCATAGCTGCCCGCCGGGCCGGTCCCGTTACTGCTGCGCCTGCCCGCGCCGCGCCACGAGCGCCCTGCGGATGCTCGTCGCCACCTGCTCGGCCAGGGCACGCGATCCCTGCTCGGTGAAGTGCACGTTCATCGGCTGCTGCAACTGCTCCAGGCGCGGCAGGGCGAAGGCGTACAGGTCGTCCACGGCAACTCCGTGCTCGTCCATCACGCGCCGGGCCGCCGCGTTGTAGGCTATCACGTCCTGCGGGTTGCGCGGCGGGCCGACCTTGCCCTCGGGCACCGGCGTCGTGCTGCACCATACGAGCGTCGCGCCCGTCTGCTGCATCCGCTCCACCAGCGTGCGCAGGTTCCGCTCGTACTCCTCCAGCGGCACCTGCTGCTTGCCGTCCTCCATGATCTTGAGGTCGTGCAGGCCCCAGTTGAAGTGGATCACGTTCCAGGGCGTGTCCCCGAGCCACGCGTCGAGATTCGCGAGCCCCACCCTCGTATGGGCCCCGTTCGGCGGGATCCGGTGCACGTTGGCGTCGCCCCTGAGCAGGGCCTGCACGGCGGGCGTGTAGCCCGCGGAAATGGAGTCCCCGATGATGAGAACCCTCGGCAACCCCGGCTCGTCTTCGACTGGGGCCGTCTCGGCCGCGGCGCACACGGCCAGCGCCAGCAGCACCGCGCCCAGGGGCATGGCAACGGTCTCCAGGATGTTCATGGCGTCCTCCTTCTCCTGCCCTGCGTCTGCCTGTCGGCGCCGGCCGTGGCCGGCAGGCTGAAGTCGCCTATTCCCAGCGGGGTACGGGCTCCCTTCAGCGTCTGGGGGCGCCGCTTTGACGCCTAGCCCTCGGCGGCCTCGCCCTCCTGCAGCAGGCGCCGGAACTCCGGCGGGATCTCCACGGGCGCCGTGCCGGCGCTGCACCGGTCGAGGCTCGCGGCCGCCGACCGCAGGTGCGCGAGGGGCAGGGTCACGAAGAGCTCGTCGTCCGCGAAGCCCTCGAAGCGACGCGCCGTGATGTCCCCGAAGGTTACATTCACCTGGCCCGTCACGAGCGGGTAGGTGATCGCCGACCGGCACAGCGCCCCCGTCGGGTCGCACTCCATCGGCAGGCCGGTCTCGTGGTCCGCCAGGTGCACCAGTCGCGCCCCCTGCGCGGGGTTGCAGATGAACACCACCACGTCCGGGGCCAGCGGCGCCTGCGCCAGCGGCGCGAAGAGCACGTAGTCGGCGGCCCCCAGCGGAGGCTGGGCCTTGGTCAGGGCGCCCGACCGGTGGATCGCCGCCGGGCACGACAGCAGCTTCTCGCCGTTGATGAGGAAGTCCCGCAAGGCACGGGCCCCCTCGGGCGCCGGTTCGGCCAGTCCCAGGTACCGCGACCCGCCCGGGCACGCTGAGTTCTCAGCGGTCATCACCATCACCGACCCCGCGGCGGCCAGGCGCAGCGCTGTGCAGACCCGGCACTTCAGCCTCTTCGCCGTCTCCGGCACCTCATCGGTGTAAGTGATCGCCACGGGAGCCCTCTTCAGCCCCAGGACCTCGCTCATCCTGCCAGCCCAGGCTTGCCATTCCATTGGGCCTCACTCCTTGCTTCGCCCCGATCATCGCTCTCGGCGCTGCTTCTCGCCTTACCCGTGCCACTCCTCCGCAAGGTGCGCGTCCCCAAGGGAGGAACCGACTCCAGTGCCCCGGGTGGGAGCCGCCGGGGCAGCCAGATCAAGAGGTGAATCAGCTATGCCGGGCATGCAGCATCTTGCAGGCTGTGCCGGAGTGCTCGCGCTCGGCCTCGCGGCAGCCGTCGCGCTGGCCGCCGTCCCTGAGGACCTGCCCGAGGCCGAGAAGGCCATCGCCGACACCGTGGACCCCTGGGGCCTTCCCTTCAGCGACCAGCTCGAACGCTTCCGCGGCAGGTTCGCGGACGCGCCCGACGCCGACTATTGCCTGGGCGTCACCCACGACCTGGTGAAGATCTGGCCGAACAAGTACTGGTTCCGCGGCCCCAGCTTCCCCTCGGCGGCGCAGCCCGAGCCCGGCCGGGCGGACCTGCTCTGGGCCGCGGCGGGCACTACCCAGGCCTTCCAGGTCGCGGTCCTGCCCCGCGTGGGGGCCCCGGCCGACACCTATGAGGTCGCGGTCGAGGTGGGTGAACTCTCCGGCCTGGCCTCCGCCGAGGTCTACCGAGAGGTCTTCGTGACGACGGCCGAGCCGGCCTACCCGCGCTACAACACCGACCGCTGGCCGGACCCGCTGGTGCCGGGCCGGACCGCGGACATCGCCGAGGGCCTGGAAGGTGCGCCCTTCTGGGTGGACGTGCACCTGCCCGCCGGGATGCCGTCGGGACGGATCGAGTGCCGCGTGAACGTGACCAACGGCCGCCAGCGGTGCCGCGTCAGCGTGCCGATACAGGTGGTCGCGGGGCTTGCTCTGGACCCGAAGGCCTATCCCTTCGTCGGGTGGTTCCAGCGCAAGTGGGGCGGGGGGACGCTCAGCGAGGATCAGTTCCGGGGCCTGTGCGAGCTGGTCCTTGCGCACCACCTGCTGCCGCTTGACGCCCTCCGCGGCACCTGGAAGCCCGACGATCCCGGCGCCTTCGACGACCTCCATGCCTTCCTGGCCGAGCGCGGCCAGAGGCTGTTCGACATCGGTCCCGCCAACGCCAAGGACTTCGAGACCCTTTATGCCCACGTCAAGCAGGCGGGTTGGCTGGACCGGGCCATCGTGTACAGCAACGCCGACGAGCCGGACGACGCGACCTTCGTGGAGAAGAATATCCCCTTCTGCCGCATGGTCCACGAGAAGTATCCGGGGCTGGCCGTCTATCTGGCCTCCGAGTGGCACGAGAACATGGAGCAGGGCTGCGACCTGTGGATGACCGACGTGTCGGCCAGCCGCTACGATCCCGGGCGGCACCGCGACCTCCAGGCGCCCACGCTGTGGCACTACTACTGCCACCTGCCCGTGCGCTGGCAGATGCGGGCGCCGCTGGCGATGGCCCCGAACATGCAGATAGACAACGAGGCGATCGAGCACCGCATCGCGCTGTGGATGTCGCGCTACTACGGCGCCAAGGCTGTGTTCATCTGGGCGGGCTTCTGTGCGAACGACCTGAAGGCCGACTTCTGGGACACGCTGGCCCTGAGCGACCAGCCCTCCGCCTTCCCCTACGCGGGCATCCACAACGGCAACAACTTCCGGGTGTACCCGCCGCGGGAGGAGAACGGGCCGGTGCTGCCGTCGCTGAGGCTGAAGGTGACGCGGGCCGCGCTGGAGGACCTGGCGCTGCTGAAGGCGGCGGAGCAGCTACTGGCGTCGGGGAAGGTGGCGGGCGACCGTGCGGCTCGTCTGCGGGAGCTGCTGGACCCGGTGCCCGGGCTCTTCGTGGACATGCACTACTTCACGCGCGACCCGGAGAGGCTGCTGGACCGGCGCGAGGAGATCCTGCGCGTGCTGGGCGCGGCGCTGGGGCAACCCGCCGAATAGGCCGCGGCGCGGCAGTGCCCGGCGGCAGTGCATACCACGACGCGGCGAACCGACTGACCACTCTGGTGAACCCCTTCGCTCAGCGCACCACATGGCAGTATGATGCCCTCGGCCGCGCAACAACGATGGCCCTGGCGAACGGCACGAGCGCGACCTACGTGTACGACGCGGCCGGGAATGCAGCGCGGGTGGCGAACGTGAGGTCGGACCAGAGCGTCATCTCCATCTTTGACTACAGCTACGACGCGGTGGGGAATCGCATAGGAGTAGTGGAGAACAACGGTGATCGGGTAACGTGGAGCTATGACGCGCTCTATCAGCTCACGCGGGAGCAGCGCAGCGGCGCAAGTGCCTATGACATCACGTACACCTACGACGCTGTCGGGAACCGGCTGACGGAGGTGGCTGGCGGCGCGATCACAACCCACACCTACGACGCGGCTGACGAGCTGCTCACTGAGACTGCTCGTGACAGCAGCGTCACGACCTACAGCTACGACAGCAACGGGAACCTGGTGCTGGTGGACGCGGAGGGTTCGTTGACTACCTACGCCTGGGACGGCGAGGATCGGCTGGTGCGCCTGGGGCCGGAGGAGTGGGGGGCGGCCTTCTTCACGTATGACGCCGATGGGTTGCTGAGGGGGAAGAGGGCGGGTATAGTGTCTACGCGGCTGTTGTGGGACGGACAGAACGTGTT
>CAZSOQ010000078.1:0-21795 GCA_964608495.1 uncultured Armatimonadia bacterium
GCCCAGGGTCGTGGACATACGGACAGCCGCCGACTTCGAGCAGTCCCGGCTCCCCTATTGCGAGAACGCGCCCGGGGGTGTTGGCGTGGCGGCCGCGGGCTTGGTCAGCCCCAGCGCCGCCGACGAGATCATCGTCGTGGGGAAGACCCAGGCCGACGCTGCCTATGTCGTCGCCGACCTGATTGACCAGGGAGCCAAGGCGCGCGCCCTCGCGGGCGGCTTCACCAACTGGGTCCACGGCCTCGACGTGAACGACATCCAGCTCAAGCTGTGGATGGATCAGTACCGCGCCATGGAGCTCGTGGACGTCCGCACGCCCGCGGAGTTCGTGGAGGCCCACATCCCTGGCAGCGTGAACAAGCCCCTGGGCGATCTCGACACCTGGGCGCCGACGCTGGACCCCAACGCCGAGTACGCGATGATCTGCGGCGTGGGCCAGCGCAGTGCCACGGCGCGAGACACGCTGGCCCAGAGGGGCTTCCAGCGCGTCCACAACCTCCTTGGCGGCATCCAGGCCTGGCGCTTCGATCTCGATTGCGGCGGTTGACCCGGCTAGCCCCGGCGGCTGGTCAGCCGCTCCTTACTCCCCCGGCCGGACACCGGCCCATCGCCTCCCACGCAGGTGGCTCATCGTGGCACCTGTGATGTCCTGTTACCCACAGGCTCCACCGTGCGCGGCTCCCTGCACTGGCTCCAGTCCGCACGCCCGCATGTTGCGCGAATCCGCCCGCGGTCCCATAGTTGCGGCAGGCGCTCGGACGGGCACCAGCCCCCCTCGCGGCGCCCTGCCGGGCGGCTTCCGGCGACTCAGGACTCGCCCGGCCGCGGCCTTGGCGTCGGTGCCGGCCCAGGTCAGGAGGCACCCGCGATGATGGTCATTGACGCGCACGCGCATCTGTTTCCGGACGCTCTGGCCGAGCGGGCCATGGCCCAACTCGGCGCCATGTACGGTGTCGAGCCCGTGCGCCTGCCCACTCTGTCGGGCGTGCTGGCCGAGATGCAGGCTCACGGCATCGCCCGTGCCGCCGTTCTTCAGGTCGCCACCAAGCCCGAGCAGGTGGGACCCATCAACACCTGGGCCCTCGAACTTGCCGGCGATCCGCGTCTCGCCCCCTTCGGCGCTCTCCACGCGGCCCAGTCGCCCGACGATCTCGACGCCGAGGTCGAGCGCCTTCTGGCCGGCGGGATCCGTGGCATCAAGCTTCAGCCCTACTTCCAGCGATTCGATCCTCTCACCCCAGAGGGCCTGGCGCTCCTGCGCCGCGTCGGCGACCGCATGGTCGTGCTCATCCACGGCGGCGAAGAGATGATCCCTGTTCGGCCCCTGTGGACGACGCCTCAGGCCCTGATCCGTCTGCACGAGGCCGTGCCCGAGGTCCGGCTCATCGTCGGCCACCTCGGTGGCTACCTCCTCTGGGAAGACGCGCTCGAGCATCTCGCCGGCCGCGACGTCTACTTCGACATCTCCTTCACCCTCCACAAGTGCCCTCGCGACCTGGCGCTGAGGATCATCGAGAAGCACGGTTGTGACCGCATCGTGTGGGGCAGCGACTTCCCCTGGGCCGCGATGGACTGGAGCCCGATCACGCAGCTCGGCCTGAGCCAGGACGAGGTCGAGGCGATCCTGGGCGGCAACATGACGCGTCTCCTCGGCCCCTGACGGCCCTCGCGGAGGCTCACAGACTCTGGCCTGGGGCGACTGGTCGCGTCTCACAGGGACCCGCGGGGGCCGAGGAGCGGTGCTCCATCGAACCCGCACACCCCAGCTCTCAAAGGCTCCCGCAGGCGCAGGCTTTGGCCTGCGGGGGTGGAAGGGTCCGGCCCGGCCGCGCACATCCCGGTCGCCACCATGCTCCGTGGCCCGGCCGCCTTCGGCTCGCCCGCAGCGCCTCGGCCTTCCGGCCGCGGCGCACAATACGCTCAGGGGGAACGACCCATGTCCACCCTACGAATCGGCTGTGCCGCCGCTGACATCACCCCGGGCCTCGGCGTCTTCATGGCCGGGTACTTCCACGAGCGCAACGCGACCGCCATCCACGACAACCTCTTCGCCAGGTGCCTGGTCTTCGACGATGGGGTCACGACCCTCGCCCTGATCTCCTGCGACCTTGCCTGCGTCCCCGCCGACCAGACCGCGCTTGTGCGCGAGGCCGTTGCCCGGCTCACCGGCATCCCGGCCGCGAACGTCATGGTCACCGGCACGCACACCCACACCGGCCCCCGCGTCCGCACCTTCCTTATCCAGGAGGACGGCTCGGGCCCCACGCTCGACTGGTTGGCCGGCTTCCCCGACCAAGCGGCGCAAGGCGTCGCCGACGCCCTGTCCGACCTGGAGCCCTGCACGCTCTCCCACGCCGTCGCCTTCGAGGACAGGATCGCCTTCAACCGCCGCTACCGCATGAGGGACGGCACCGTGCGCAGCATCCCCGGCCAGATGATTCCGGACATCCTCGGGCCGGCCGGCCCCATTGACCCGGAGGTGAGCGTCATCTGCCTTGCGCGGCCCGACGGCTCCCGCAAGGCCGTGCTGGTCCACTACGCCTGCCATCTGGACAACGTCGGCGGCACAGAGATCTCCGCCGACTACCCCGGCTACCTGGCTCGTCGCCTGGACGAGCGTCTGGACGATAGGCCCTTCGTCCTCTACCTGCAGGGCGCGTGCGGCGACATCAACCACGTCAACGTCCACAGCCCCTACCGTCGCCAGGGCCACGAGCACTCGCGCTGGATGGGCGAGACGCTGGCCGGCGACGTCTGCCAGGCGCTTGGGGACCTGGAGCCCCTGCCAGCCGAGGGCCTCGCCGTGGCCGGCCGCATCCTCGATCTCCCTCGCAGCGACCAGGTCGCCGAGGACTACGGCTGCTTCGACCGCGCCGAGATCCAGGCTCTCAGGATCGGCGACCTCGGCATCGTGGGCATCCCGGCCGAGTACTTCGTCGAGTTCCAGCTCGACATCAAGCGTCGGTCACCCTTCGGCCGCACGCTCGTCGCCGAGCTCGCCAACGGCTGGATCGGCTATGCGCCCACGCGCAAGGCCTTCGAGGAGAACATGCCCCACGTGTCCGCACAGAAGATGCAGAGCTTCGACCACCTGGGCTACGAGGTACGCTCGGCGCTGGCCCGGGGCTTCCTGCCCGGCGTCGGGGAGGTCATGGCTGACGCGGCCGTCGAGCTCCTTCAGCAACTCCGCGGCTGACACCCACCCTAGTCCCCGCCGCCGGCCTCCACGTCGGGTACGGTAGCCTCACAGGGCTGGGCCAAGGCGGGCTCCTCCGCCCGCCCGTGGTATCTGGCATACACGGAGGACAGGTAGAAGGCCGTGACCGCGAGCGCCAGCACGTCCGCCACGGGCCGCGCCGCGAAGGCCCCCGCGATGCCGAACTGAGCCGACAGGAGCAGCAGGCCGGGGACGACGAAGATCACGTCCCGCGTCAGGGTGAGCAGCATGGCCTGCGGTCCCATGCCCATCCCCTGCAGCGTCGCCACGGCCATCACGGTCGGCTGGACGAGGCACAGCGTAAGCAGATGGATCCTCAGGCTCAGCACGGTGAGCCGGGACAGCTCGGGGTCGCGGGCGAAGAGGCCCACGGCCGCGGGAGACCCGATCCACAGCGCGGCGCTCAGCGCCAGGGCCAGCCCGCTGGTCCAGGCTGTGGCGGTTCTGAAGGCGCCCCACAGCCGGCGGTACTGCTTGGCCCCGAAGCTGTAGCCCACGATGGGCAGCAGTCCCTGCGTGACGCCCATCATCAGGGGGAAGATGAGCATCATGACGCGGAAGGTGAGCCCGTAGGCCGCGATGGCCACGGAGCCGTAGGACCCCAACACCCGGTTGAACACGGTGGCTATGAGGCTGTTGGTGAACTGGGTGGCGAAGGCCGGGGCGCCCACTTGGGCGATGTCGCGCAGGATTCGCAGCCTGGGCATCAGATGCCGCGGGGCGATGCGGTAGCCACTCATGCTGCTGGCCAGGTAGCCGGCCGAGAGAGCGAAGGAGCAGACCTGGGCGATGACCGTGGCCAGGGCCGCGCCCTGCACTCCCAGGTGAGGGAAGGGCCCCCAACCATAGATCAGGAAGGGGTCGAGCACCAGGTTCACGCCCGCCGACGCACCCATGGTGATCATGGGCATGACGGCGTTCCCGGACCCGCGGTATAGCCCGGCCACGGTCATCGAGAAGAGCAGGAAGGGCATGCCCAGGAGGACCGTGGTCAGGTAGGTCATCGCCAGGCCCATGATGTCCGCCTGGGCCCCGAACAGGTACAGCATCTGCTCGGGGAAGGTCAGGCAGGTGCCAGTCAGGAGGATGCCGACCACCAACGGGAGCGTCACGGCGTTCCCGCCGACGTCGTTCACCTCATCCAGCCGTCCCTCGCCGAACCGCCGCGCCACCAGCGAGGCCACACCGATGCCCGTGCCGACCCCGAAGGCCCCGGCGATGAGCTGCAAGGGGAACATGACCGTGAGGGCCGCAATGGCCTCCTTGCCCTCGGGCAGGCCGGACACCCAGAAGGTATCCACTACGTTGTACAGCGACATCACGAGCATCCCGACGATGCCCGGCATGCTCAGGCGCACCAGAAGGGCGCCCAGCGGGGCGGTACCCAGGTCCGTCGTACGCTCCTGCGGCCGGAACTGACTCAACAGATTAACTCCCCTGACTACGGTCGGGAATGGCCTGCGCGCCCGCGGCTCCCAGGCCGCCGAGCGCGCTTTGCCGAGGCCTTCCGTCTGTAAGGAGGGGCGGCATGGGGCCCGAGAACCCGAAGGTCAGTGAGGGTTCCCGAGGGCCCAATCCAGCCCGTCCCCGATCGGGCCCGCTCCCCGCCGCGCTTACACTCGCCACCGGTCGTACATCACGATCTCGTCCAGCGCGCGCCGGCTCTTCTCGGCCGGTGGGCTCACGGCCGGGTACCCCAGCGGCAGCAGCGCCACCACCTTCACGCCCTCGGGGATGCCCAGGAGGTCCTTCACCGCCTGCTGGTCGAAGGCCCCAATCCAGCAGGTCCCCAGGCCCTCCTCGACCGCCTGCAGCGTCATGTGGTCCACGGCGATCGTCACGTTCACCGCATAGGCCTCGACCTGGCAGCTCATCACGCTGTCGGGGTCCGTGCCGCAGGCCACGAGCACGACCGGGGCCTGGCCCACAAAGGCCTGGCCCCGCGCCGCCGCGACCAGTTGCTGGCGCAGCCCCGCGTCCCTGACGACGAGGAAGACCCAGGGCTGCCTGTTGCCGCCCGAGGGAGCGAGGCGCGCCGCCTCGAGCACCCTCTGCAGCTTCTCCTCCTCGACGGGCCTGTCGAGGTAGCTGCGCACGCTGAACCGCTGCTGGATCGCATCGAAGACGTCCATGGCTCATCCTCCTGTCGCGGTCCGCCCCGCCCGGCGCTGGGGGACTGGTCTCCCGGCCGCGGTGCGCGACGGTTCCGGTTACAGGCACCGGCTCGCGCGCCCACGACCTCTCGTCCTTCGGGTCGAAGGTGTCGGCCGCCGGCCGGCGTATACTCTCGCGTCAACGCAATCCTATCACAACTTCTGCCGCGGTGCGCGCATGGCGCATCCCCGGCCACTGTCCCCGGAGGGCCGAGGCTATGAGGGGCGTCTTCACCATGTCACTGAGCTTGCTGGTCCTTACCCCAGGCTGCGGCCTGAGCCAGACAGGTTGGTTCGCGGAGCCGCCGGCACCGGGGCCCCACGTCGGCCTGACGGCCGAGGACCTCCAGGCCGTCGAGCCTTACCACGCCGATCAGCCCCTAGTCGGCACCTATCTCTTCTACTGGTACGACGTCTACTCCGGCGCCCACGTGACCTATGAGGACGGCGGCGACGCCTGCACCACGCATCCGCCGACCTGGGACGACTACAGCTTCCACTCGACGCGCTGGTGGCTCGAGCAGTTGCGCGACATCGCATCGGCGGGTGTAGACTTCGCCGCGCCGGTCTACTGGGGCTACCCCGGCGGCTACGACGCGTGGTCGTTCCAGGGCCTGCCCAACCTCGTCCGCGCCTGCGACTACATGGTCCGCACCGGTGAGCGCCCGCCCAAGATCGGGTTGTTCTACGACACCAGCACCCTCCAGCACAACGGCCCCGGCCAGCACATAGACCTTTCCACCGACGACGGCAAGGCCTGGTTCTACTGCACGATACGCGACTTCTTCAGCTTCATCCCGCCCCATCACTGGGCCGCCATCGAGGGACGCCCCATCGTCCTGCTGTACGCGTCGGGCTTCGCCGCCAAGCAGGACCCGGCCCTCTTCCCCTACGTGCGCGAGCGGTTCCAGAAGGACTTCAGCGTGAATCCCTACCTCATCAAGCAGACCTCCTGGGAGGGCGAAGCCGACAGCACCTGCAACTGGGGCGGCGCTCTGGGCCTCAGCCTTACGGACTCTGCAGCCCTCGGGCCGGGCTACGATCACTCCGCCGTCCGCGGCCGGTCGCCGCTGGTCCGCGAGCGCGAGGGCGGCGCCTTCTACTCGCGCAGTTGGGAGACGCTCCTGCGCCTCAACCCCAAGCGGCGCCCCAGGCTCGTGATGGTCGAGACGTGGAACGAGTTCCACGAAGGCACGGACGTCGCCCACTCCCGTGAATACGGACGCCAGTACATTGAGCTGACGCGCAAGTACGCCGACCTCTTCCACGGCGACAGCCAGGTCACGGCCGTCGCGGGGCCGTACAGCGAGGCCCAGTCCCTCGCGAGTGTCTTCGGCGAGGGCGGCACGAACGGCGGCATCACGGTTCCGTCCAGCGGGGACGGCGTGACCGAGCTCGCCGAGGTCGCAGGCAGGCCCTGCGTCCGGAGCGCCAAGAGCGAGTGGCCCGCCAGGTACATCTACTTCGCCCTGGACGACAGCTTCGTCTTCGACGCCGACCCGCAGGCCTTCACGATCACCATCGAGCACTACGACGGCGGCGGCTGCAAGGGCTTCGCGCTGGAGTACGACTCCCTGGACCCCACGTCCTCGGTCCGGGCGGGCGCCTTCAAGCTGCACGAGACCGTCGCCGTCGGCGACACGAACCAGTGGAAGACCGTGACCTTCACCCTCCGCGACGCGCGCTTCGCCAATCGCTGCAACGGCTCGGACTTCCGCCTGAGCGTCCAGGGCCCCGGCGAGCTGTCCGTCTCGCGCGCCTCGGTCAAGAAGGGTGAGTGAGGGCGCCCCCGCCCCACCGTATCGCAGGGCGCCGCTGATCAAAGCCCCACCCAAGGGAGGCAATCAACATGGCTGGTGAAGTCCGATTCGGGATCGTCGGGCTCGGCATGGGCCGAGACCGCGCCAACAAGGCCGCGAAGACCCCGGGCGCCAGGCTCGTCGCCGTGTGCGACATCCTCGAGGAACGCGGCGCCAGGGCCGCCGAGGAGCTCGGCGTCGAGTGGATCCCGGAGTACGACCGCCTGCTCGAGCGCGACGACGTGGACGCCATCGGCGTCTTCACGCCCAGCGGCTGGCACTGCGACTTCGCCCTCCGCGCGTTGCAGGCGGGCAAGCACGCCTGCACGACCAAGCCCATGGACTTGGACGTGGCCAAGTGCGATGCGGCCATCGCCGAGGCCGAGGCCCGCGGCCTGGTGCTTGCCGTGGACTTCGACAGCCGCTACCGGCCCGTAAACCACCAGCTCCGTGCCGCTCTCCAGTCCGGCGCCATCGGCCGCATCATCCTCGGCGATCTGCGAATGAAGTGGTTCCGCAGCCAGTCCTACTACGCCTCGGGCTCGCCCGCGGGCTGGCGCAGCCGCCTGGAGACCGAGCGCGGCTCCATCGCCAACCAGGGCGTACACTACGTGGACCTGCTCCAGTGGTGGCTGGGGCCGGTGAACAGCGTCCTGGGCAGATACGGCACCTTCGCCCACCACATCGAGTCCGAGGACGTGGCCGCCGGCGTGGTGGAGTTCGAGTCCGGCGCCCTCGGCGTCATCGTCACCACGACCACGAGCTTCCCCGACCTGGGCACGACCCTCGAGATCGGTGGCGACCGCGGGACCATCGCCTGGCACGACCAGGACCTGGTGCTCTTCAAGGCCGTGGCGGGCGACGCCGGGGCGCCGGGCGAATGGGAGTCGCCGGCGGCCGCCGACGTGAGCCTCGACGACTTCCCCGTGCCCGACGACCTGCCCCCCCACATCATCGCCGACATGGTGGGCGCGATCACCCAGGGAAAGCCCGTGCAGGTGGACGGCCACGAGGGCCGCAAGTCGGTGGCCGTCTTCCAGGCCCTGTACCAGTCCTGCGACGAGGGCAGGCCCATGCCCCTGCCCTAGCGCGGGGCCCTGAAGGCCTCGGGCGCTGCGCCTACTCGCCCTGCTCCTGGTACAGGACCCGGACGCTCCTGACCGTCGCGGTGGCCCCCTGTCGGCCCGCCGGGCCCAGGATCAGCCTAACCTTCCTCCTGCCGCTCAGCTCGCCGCCGGCCGCGGCATCGTGCCGCCGAACGGTCTTGAGCACGTCCAGGAACTGCACTCCCGTGGCGCCCGTGTCCCCCTGCAGGTACTGGGGCTCGCCGCCCTCGGCCTGGACCTTGAACCACCAGGCCGGGTCGGCCGCCGCGACGTCGAGCATGACCGCCGGCCGCCGGTCCGCGTCCAGCTCGAACAGGGGGCTCTGAACAGCGCCCCAGGCGCCCTGCGCCACGGTCAAGAGGGCCACTCCCTCACGCGCCTCCGCGCGGGCGCCGGCGCCCGGAAAGGCCTCCCACGACGCGATGGCCGGCCCGTCCGCGACGAAGGCCGTCCCCACGCCGTTGGCGAAGAGGACGTCCACCGTGCGGCGGTCCGCCGCGCCGGACGCGGCCTCGGCGGTCACCGTCAGCTTGTGCCTGCCGTCGGCGAGCCGCGTCGTGTCGAACTTCAGCGGCCGGGGCAGCACCTCGCCAGCCCAGACCTGCCGCCCATCCACGTCCACCACCACGCGCGTGAGCCTATCCCCCTCCGGCGCGCTCACCGCGACCTCCAGGGCCACTTCCCCGCCCAGGCACTCCCCGGGGCGTGGCGACGTCAGGCGCACCGTGGGATAGCTGTAGTCCACTACGACCCCATCCACGAGCGTGCGGTTGCCCTCGCGGGTCAGCGCGCCGCCGGCAGGGCACAGGACGACGACCACGGCAGCGTCGGGCGGGATCGTCACGGGCATTGGCCCCGTGGCGCCCTTCGCGATGAAGACCCCCGCTACGGTCTCGTACAGGTCGCGCGGCTCGGGGCCCGCGTCCAGCGTCACCGTCTTCGACTCCTCGTGAGGGTTGAAGTACAGGTAGGTCGGGTAGGCCGGGCCGTGGTACCAGTCGGTCTTCAGGAGGTCCAGCCGCAGGATCTCCTCGACGTCGGTGGTCTGCACGATGCCGCCCAGGTAGCCCACGTGCGAGGAGCCATACAGCCCCAGGTCCGTGGCGCAGTCGAGGGGCGATCCGCCGACGATATCGCCCATGGCGAAGGGGCTCTTGCCGTCGAATTCGTACCGCACGAAGAGCGCGTCCACGTACAGCCTGTCTGGGGCCGTCTGGCCCTCCGTCCGGTTCGTGTCCTCGACCTTCACGTACAGCGTGCCGTCGCGGTCGGTAGGCAGGTTGTACACGTAGGACCGATCGCCGTCGCCGGCAACGGTGAACATCTCCGTGAAGGGCCCGTCGGGTCCGGCCGCGTAGGAGAACCTGAACCCGGCGTCGCCGTCCCCGGCGTCCTCGCTGTGCGCGCTCACCGTCAGCCACCGCGACACCGCCGGCGGCAGCGGCAGCGCCCACAAGTGCTCGAGGCGGTCGTGATCGCCGACCACTTGCTCCTGCAGCACCTCGTAGGCCCGCCCCGCAGCCTCCTGCAACACGCACGTGGCCTGGTAGTCGCCGGCCACGACCGAGCCCGGGGCCGTGTGGTAGTCGGCGCTCGGCGTGACGTTGAGCCGGGCGCGCTCGCGGCAGCCCTCGTAGCCGATGCAGTGGTCGGGATCGTGCCTGTTGGCCCAGGCCGCCGAGGTCTGGTGGTCGTCCGCGTGGGCGTCGGCGAAGAACAGCCGCGCCGAGTTGGCCAGGTTCAGCAGGTACTTCCCGATCGCCCGCGCGTAGCGGTCGTCGTAACGCGCCAGCGGCGCCACCACGCTCGCCTGGTCGTAGGTGCCCATCGCGAAGGCATAGCCGCCGCCGTCCACCGTGCTGCCGCTCAGGCCCGCCACGTCCACGTCCCCCCAGCGGTCCACGATCACGCCCCAGCCCGGCCGGATCACTTTCGTCGGCCCGAAGCTCCAGTCCACCAGCTTGTGCACGTCGTACCGTCGCCCCAGCTCGGCCCTCATCCTGGCGGCGAGGCAGGCACCGTAGGGCAGCAGCAGCTCGTAGAGCGGATTGTGCTCGTAGCGCTCGAGGAACCGCATGCACAGGTCCGCCCCGCGCAGGTACCTCTCGTCGCCGGTCCTCACGTAGGCCATGTACTCGAACCAGGCGTACCCGGCCGCGGCGTCGGGCTCGGTCCAGAGCCCGTTGTCGGCGGGCTGCATCGTGCCGTAGTCGAAGGCCGTGTGATCGAAGTCCGGCACGCCCTTGTCCCCGCCCATCGCCAGGATCGCCGCGAGCATCCGGTCGGCCGAAGTGCGCAGGTGCTGCTCCATCTCGCCCTTGCCTGGGTAGAGCCACAGCAGGTGGGCGAAGAGCAGGCTGGGATAGGTGTCGTACCAGAAGGACCCGCCCGTGCTGCCACGCAGGTTGTTGAGGTACAGCCCCCAGCCGCGGTCCTTCGAGAAGTACCTCTGGCACATGAGGACGAAATCGCGCCCGCCCTGGCTGCTCTTGTCCACGCCGACCAGCGAGGCGCCTACCACCGCCGCGATGCAGTTGATGGCCTCGTGCTGGTCGTCGCGCCTCTGGTAGGACATCCCGACGTAGGAGGGCAGGCCGAAGCCCGGCGGCCGGTAGTTGTGCTCGGTCTCGTCCCACCAGATCAGCGGTAGATACTGGCCCGTCTTGCCCGTGTCGAAGACGAAGGCGTCGTAGTCGCGCGCCACCTTCGCCCAGTCGCGCATCCTGTATGGCCGGGGGTGGTTGGGCATCAGCTCGACGCGGTCAACCGCCAGTTGCTGTGCCTGCGCGACCGCGCCGCTCAGCGTCACCACGCCGCCTGGCAGGATCGCGACACTCAGCAGGATCGCGAGCGCGGGAGCGGGTGTCGTCATCCCTGACACTCCTCGTCGTATGCCGCCTGGCGGGTGTCCCACCGCCGCGGCGACGTCCAGGGGGCCGCGCCGCGAGCCCGCCGTCGCGCCGCTTACGGCTTCGGGCACCCTCGATGCGCCTCCACGCGCGGCCCGGTCGCCACGATCACAGCGCGCCCAGCCAGTCCAAGATCGTCCCGTTCACGGCCTCGGGCTCCTCCAGATTCAGGAAGTGCCCAGTCATCGGCACCACCACGACCGAGCAAGGCCCGCCCAAGCGGTCCAGTAGCAGGTCCGCCTTCAGACGCTCCGCGTCCTCGGCCCGGTAGAGCTGGCGCCCGCCGATCACCATGAGGGCCGGGCACGTGATCGCCGGCAACCAGTCCACGGCGTCGAAGTCCGCGACGGTCGGCCACAGATTGCCGTACACGCGCTGCCCCATGTTCCGGAAGACCTCCTCGCGCGTGTCCTCGATCCATCGCCTGACCGTCCTGTGAAGACCCGGGACGAACATGCCGGGCAGATGCGGCACGACCACGCTCAGCGACGGGAAGGCGTCCACGAGCACGATCGCCCGGGTCAGGTCCGGTCGGTCATGCGCGATCTGCAGCGCCATCATCCCGCCCATCGAATGGCCGATCAGCACCGCCGGCGTCCCCCCGAGCCGGCCCACGACCCACGCCGCCAGGCCCTGCAGGGACTGCTCCACGCCCTCGGTCGGGCCGCCGTGGTAGGGCAGGTCGGGTGTGGCCACGTCCCAGCCGGCGGCGCGCAGTGCCGTCGCCTGCGGCTCCCAGAAACGGCAATCGCAGCCGAAGCCGTGGATGAGCATCGCGGATCGCGGGTCCATGCTGCGCCTTGGCCCTCCATCATCCGGCGGCGGTATGGGCCCGATGCCCGGGACTCGCCGCGCCAGGAACTCGCGGGGAACTTTCGCCACGCACCGTTCCACCTCCTCGGACCGGCTCCCATCGCGCACGAGCAAGAGGAGATCGGCCGTCGGCCGCGAATCCTAGAGGCGTGACCAACGATCGCGCCTCTGTCTGCGGCCTGTGGCTGCGACAGGGGACGCTGTCGGCGAGAGGACCGGCCGAGAGGTGCTCTTCCGGGCGGGGTGAGGCGTCGCCGGCCACGTGCTCGATGCGTTTCTGTGGGACGCAGGCACACGGTCCGACGATAGCCCGGACGGCCTCGGGCCCGGGAGCAGCAGCACCCGGCCGCAAGCGACGCAGCGCATCAGAGGAGGGCCGCGGATGAGTCTGATCGAGGAACACTGCGAAGCACTGGCTGCCGGCACACCGCCTCTCACCCCCGAGCAGGCTGCGGGTCTGGCCCAGCAGACGCCCGCCTGGGCCCTGGCCGAGGCGTCCATCACCCGGGAGTTCCAGTTCACGAGCTTCCGCCGCGCCATCGAGTTCGTCCGGCGCCTGGCGGAACTGGCTGAGGCCGAGAACCATCACCCCGACATTCACATCTACTACAATCGCGTGCAACTGGAGCTCTCGTCCCACAGGATCGGCGGGCTCACGAGGAACGACTTCATCCTGGCGGCCAAGATAGACCGGCTGGTTGAGGCCTGACCTCCGCGGGCGCTGAGCTCGGCCCGACAGCGCGCTCCGCTCCTCGCTCTGTCCCTCGGGCGCCGGGGCGCGCAGGAGCGGGCCATGCGTCCCCGCCCCCCTCACCGCGACTCTCGCGCGGTCGGGGCGTCCCCGCCCGTGCGAGGGACTCGCGCCGGCAGCCCGGACCATCACGGAGGCATCGCGGCCATGGGCATCAGTCTCGGCCTGGTGGGCCTCGGCAGCTTCGGCAGCGCTTTCGCCGACCTCTTCAAGCGTCACCCGCTGGTGGACCGCATCGCCCTGTGCGACCGCGAGCCGGAGCGGGTGGCCCGCCTCGCCAACGACCCCTTCTTCCAGGGCAAGTTCGACCCCCGGGACGCCTATGGGTCGCTGGAGGACGTGCTGAGGTCGGACGTGGACGCCGTGGCCATCATCACGCAGCCCTGGCTGCACGCGCCGCAGGCCCTCGCGGCCCTCGAGGCGGGCAAGCACGTGTACAGCGCCGTGCCCATCTCCTCGGTGCCCGACGGCGACGAGATCCTGGACTGGTGCGACCGGCTGGTGGAGGCCTGCAGCCGCACGGGGCTGCTGTACATGCTCGGCGAGACGACGTACTTCCGCCCGGAGGCCATGTTCTGCCGCCGCAGGGCCGCCGAGGGAGCCTTCGGCAGCTTCGTCTATGCCGAGGGCGAGTACTTCCATGACGTGGACTCGGCCTGCAATCTGCGCGAGGTCCAGAAGAGCCGGCTGGCGAGCAAGGCCGGGCAGGAATGGATCGAGCAGTCCAGGCGGTACGCCGAGCGCGGCATCATGGGCGGGCCCATGCACTACCCCACCCACTCGGCCAGCGGGCCGGTGTGCGTGATGAGGGCCCACGCTGTCAAGGTCACGGCCTACGGCTACGCCAACCAGACGGGCGACCCGTACTTCAGCGGCACGGCCTTCAGCAACGAGACCGCCTTCTTCCAGATGAGCAACGGGGCGGTAGTGCGGCTGTGCGAGCACCGCGAGATCGGGCACCCGGGCGACGAGACCTTCCGCGTGTTCGGCACCAGGGGCAGCTACGGCGACCGCCTGTGGCGCGACAACGGGACTGCGACGCGTCTCACGGTGGCGGAGATGCGCGATCCCCTGCCGCCCGAGGTCGAGGAGGCCTTCCGCGAGGGCAAGAAGGAGGCCGAGCTGTACGGCGGCCACGGCGGGTCGCATCCCTACCTGGTGCACGAGTTCGTGGACGCCGTGGCCCACGCGCGCCAGCCCGCGATCAACATCTGGGAGGCCGCGCGCTACATGGCGATGGGGGTCATGGCCCACAAGTCCGCGCTGGTGGACGGCGAGAGGCTGGACGTGCCGGATTGGGGCGACGCGCCCGAGTGAGGCCCCGGGGCCCGCGCGGCCCCCTCACCTGCTCTGCGCGGCCGGGGCCCTGTCGTCGGCCGCGTCCTCTTGTCCCCCGTCCCCCGGCACGCTATACTTATGTAGGTCCCGGGGTATCGAGCCATAGGTCACAGCACGAGGGGAAGAACCATGGCCAAAGGCAGACCATCGCAGCAACACGGCACCTTGGCACCGGACCTTGCCGCCATCGCCTTGGTGACGCTGGCGTTCCTGCTCCTTGCGAGTCTGATCTACGCCCACAAGGACTCCGGCCCCCTGCTCAACTTCCTGGCCGACGCGCTCCAGTTGTCGCTAGGAATGGGGGCTTGGCTGGTGCCTCTGGTGTGCCTCGCGGCCGGCGTGTGTCTGGGCATGGAGGAGCGGCCTGCCCTCCCCCGTCGTGTCCTCATCGGCGCCACAATCGTCTACCTCGTGCTCCTCGCCATGCTCCACCTTGCCAGCCTTTCCACCGACGCCGCGACCCCTGCGGGCATGCGCTTGGCCGGCGGCTACCTCGGCGCGGGCGTCGCCTGGCTGCTGTCCAGTGCCTTCGGCGACCTCGGCGCCTACATCGTCCTCGTCGGCACGGCCCTCGCGGGCACGATCATGGTCGCCCAGTCGAGCTGGATGGAATTCCTCAGCGGCCTGGGCGAGACGCTGATCCGCGCCGGTGAGCTGGTCGGCCACGGCCTGGCCGCGCTCGTCCCGCGTCCGCCGGCACGCCCGCGGGCCCGTCGCCGACGGCCCCGCGCCGAGGCCGAGGACACCTCGGAGGAGGAGGTCCTGCCCGAGCGCGAGGCCAGAGCCCCCCGGCGTCGGCCCAGCCAGGGCATCTTCGACCCGGCCGAGGAAGGCGAGGGGGCCGCCACGGGTCAGGCCCGGCCCGACGAGCGGTTGCCGATCCAGGACCCCGGTCCCGCGGCCGGTCCGCCCGCGTCGGCTCAGGGCAAGAGGCCTGCCGGGCGCGCGCCGGGCGCGCAGGGGGCGAGCGCCGATCATCTGGCGACCCTGGACGACGAGCCGGCCACGCGGCACCACTGGGACCTGCCGCCGGTGGACGTTCTGCCTTCGCACCCTGACGACCGCACCACGGCCGAGGACACGGCCACCATCAACACGCAGATCGAGACCATCGAGGAGACGCTTCTGAACTTCGGCATCCCCGCGCGCGTCGTCGCCTACCAGCACGGCCCGACGCTCACGCGCTACGAAGTCGAGCTCGACCCCGGCATCCGCGTGTCGAAGGTCATCCAGCTCCAGCGCGAGCTCGCCATGGCCCTGGCCGTGGGCGGCAGCCTGCGCATCGAGGCGCCCATACCGGGCAAGCGGGCTGTCGGCATCGAGGTGCCCAACCGCGACCGGCGCATCGTCAGCCTGCGCTCGGTGATCGCTTCGGACGAGTTCCAGGACCATCGGTCGCTCCTGGCCGTGGCCCTGGGCAAGGACGTGGCGGGTGAGCCCATCATCGTTGACCTCGAGCCCATGCCCCATCTGCTCGTCGCGGGCCAGACCGGCTCGGGCAAGAGCGTGTGCCTGCACACCATCATCGTCAGTCTGCTCATGCGGGCCACGCCCGAGCAGGTGCGCCTGGTCATCATTGACCCCAAGCGCGTGGAGATGACCATCTACGACTCCATCCCGCACCTCTTCTGCCCCGTGGTCTACACCCTCCGCGAGGCCGCGGACGTCCTGCGCAAGTGCATCCGCGAGATGCAGCGGCGCTACGACCGGTTCGCGGTGGCGGGAGTGTCGAACATCCGCGAGTACAACCTGCAGGCGATCGAGGAAGCAGAGGAGACGGGCGTGGCGCCGGAGCCGCTGCCGCGGATCGTGGTCATCATAGACGAGCTGGCCGACCTGATGACCCGCGCGCGGGCCGAGTTCGAGCAGAGCATCTGCCAGCTCGCGCGCCTGGCCCGCGCCACGGGCATCTACGTCATCGCGGCTACCCAGCGCCCGTCGGTCAACGTCATCACGGGCCACATCAAGGCCAACTTCGCCGCCCGTATCGCCATGCGCCTGCCGGCCTCGCACGACTCGCGCACCATCCTCGATTCGGTGGGCGCGGACAAGCTGCTCGGCTGCGGCGACATGCTGCTGCTCACCTCCGAGCTGTCCAAGCCCTTGCGCGTCCAGGGGGCTTACGTGGACCGCCCCGACCTGGCGGAGCTCGCGCAGTTCATCCAGGCCCAGGGCGAGCCCGAGTTCGCCATCGTTCCCGATTTCGTGGTGGACGACGGCGAGACCGACGACATGGGCGAGGAAGTGGAGGTAGGCGACGAGCTCTTCGAGTCCGCCGTCCGCTACGTGGTCGCCGAGCAGGAAGCCTCGGTGTCCATGCTCCAGCGGCGCTTCAAGATCGGCTACGCTCGGGCCGGCCGCCTCATAGACCTGATGGAGCGGCGCGGCATCGTCGGGCCCCACGAGGGCTCCCGTCCCAGGCGGGTTCTCGCGGGCCTGCACAACGTTGACGAGATCCTGGCCGGGGTGCGCCCCGGGTCCGGCGAGCCCGAGATCGAGCCGGAATCCGGCCCGGAGCAGGACCCGGAGGAGGAGCCGCAGGCTTCGGGGCTGCGCACCTGACCGCTCCCAGCCCGACCGCCGCGAGAACCTGCGAGCCACGCATCGCCGCCCCGGCTTCACCTGGTCCCGAGCGCTAATGCTTGTCGCCGCTCCGCACGTCGTCTATCATGCATCACCCAATCCCCACCAGGAGGAGAGGAGAGGCTATGCCTACCTGCGTTCTGGCATACTCGGGCGGACTGGACACGTCGGTCGCTATCAAGTGGATCCAGGACAACTACGGCCTTGACGTCGTGGCCGTGGCCGTGGACGTGGGCGAGGAGAGGAACTACGAGGGTATTCGCCAGAAGGCCTTGACCCTAGGCGCGACCGAGGCTCGCGTGGTGGACGCCAAGCAGGAATTCTTCAACGATTTCATCCGGCGGGCCCTGTGGGCCAACCTGGTCTACGAGCACAAGTACCCGGCCTTCACGGCCCTGGCGCGGCCGCTAATCGCCCGCAAGCAGGTCGAGGTGGCCCTCGAGATCGGCGCCGACTCCGTCGCCCACGGCTGCACGGGCAAGGGCAACGACCAGGTGCGCTTCGAGACCACCTATGCCGCCCTGGCCCCGCACCTCAAGGTCGTCGCCCCCGTGCGCGAATGGGGCATGACCCGCGACCAGGAGATAGACTACGCCCAGCAGCACGGCATCCCCGTGCCCGTGGACAAGAAGAGCCCTTACTCGATAGACACCAACCTGTGGGGTCGGTCCGTCGAGTGCGGCGACATCGAGGACCCGTCCCGCGAGGTGCCCGACGACGCCTGGCTGTGGACCACCGACCCCGCCAAGGCGCCCGACCGGCCGGCCTACCTGACCATCACCTTCGCACGGGGCACGCCCGTGGCCCTGGACGGCGAGGCCCTCGGCGGCGTCGAGCTCGTGTCGCGGCTCAACGCACTGGCGGGCTCGCACGGCGTGGGGCGCGTGAACATGATGGAGAACCGGCTGGTGGGCATCAAGTCGCGTGAGGTCTACGAGACCCCGGCGGCCACGGTGCTCCTGGCCGCGCACCGCGATCTCGAGAGCCTGGTGCTCGACCGCGAGACCTACCACTTCAAGCCCTACCTGGAGCTGCGGTACGCGGAGCTCGTGTACTACGGCCAGTGGTACACGCCCCTGCGCCAGGCGATTGACGCCTTCATGGCCGAGACGCAGGAGCGGGTGAACGGCGAGGTGACGCTGAGGCTATACAAGGGCCGGTGCGAGCCCGTGGCGCGGACGTCGGAGTGGTCGCTGTACGACTTCTCACTGGCGACCTACGACGAGGGTGACCGGTTCGACCAGAGCCTGTCGAAGGGGTTCATAGACATCTTCGCGCTGCCGGCGAAGGTAGCGGCACGCGTGGCGCGCCAGCATGGCATAGAGCCATAGAGCCGCGGCCAGGAACTCGGCCCGCCGCTACTTGATCCTGCGGCCACTGCGGTCGAAGTACTTGTAGCCCGCTACCTCCCCTGCCGGTGCCCATCCGAAGCTCGACCACTGGGCGAACAACCGCCCATCGGGCTCGTATGGCATGTCGAGGAGCACCCTTACGTTATTGCACACGAAGTACCGCCAGTCCCTCCCGCTCTTCTGTCCACCAGTGAAGGGGTTCACGGGCAGGACCCCACCCGGCAGGTAGGGCCCGTTCCAGCGGCCACGCCCCCAGTCCTCTCGCCACTCGCGATGATAGGATGGTTCGTCCGTCCTGAGCAGGTCGGTTAGCTCATGGGGGTACATGCCGCAATCGTCGCGCCATCGCTCGAGCGCGTCCACCATTCTCCTCAGCGCCCGTTTGGCTTCCGCGATCGGCTCTCGCTTCGTCGTGCACGTTGCTGTGACACTAACCTTCTGCGTCTCCCCCGTCCAGCGGGTGGAAGCAGGGACCACGGCGACCTCCCGGACGTGGCTGCCGAAGTCCTCGATGTCCAGCGGCTTGCCGCCCGGCAGCATCCTCGAGTGGATGCTCCAGCCTCGCCGTCCGTGCGTCAGCACAACGGCCTCCCACTCTGGGGTCTCCGGCTCTCCTTGCGCCGCCAGGGACAGGTGAAGCGTGCCGCGCCCGCGAGGCACCAGCTTGATGGGCCAAGCCGCAAGAGGAAGCAGCGAGACCTTCCGCCCGGCTTCCTCTTCAGTGCCCTCCTGGCAAGCCTCGACCGTCAGTACGGAACCGCCGGTGTAGGGATCCTGGAGCTGCGACTTCTGGGCGTCTTCCCAGTCCCGCAGCACCGCGTAGTGCACGGCATACTCGACGAAGTCAGCAGACAGCGAAGCTCCGCGAGCTCGCAGCGTTGCGTGTATCGCGCTCAGGCAGGTCTCGTCCGAGGGATCGGCGCCGTACGTCTCCCAGGCCTCCCTAACGATCTCGGCGCCGTCCTTGTGGGCCAGGTAAGACACAAAGCTGGCGTTCGCGTACTTCCACCCCAGGTCGTTGAGGGAGAAGAGCAGGTTCACGCAGTTTGACTCTATTGCGGGGTGACCGTAGGCGGGGACAAAGCGCATCATGAACCAAGTGGCTGTCCCTTCCCGCCACCACAGGTCACGGTCTGCCACCCATCCCGGGGTCCACGCCTCATGTTCGCGGTACTGAGCCTGCGAAAGGTGGAATAGCTCATGGGCGACTAGGGCCTCGACTACGGCGTCGTAGGAGCGGCCGGTCAGGCTTGGGTCCCCAGACCTGTAGCCCTCGATGTCATGATTCACCCTCACGTAGTCCCGTACAGCCCATCGCGTCTTCCCCTCGGCCGGGTTGTCGCCAGGCACCGCGCAGAGCTTGATGCTCACGATATGGTCAGGGAATCTGTAGCCAGTCTCCTTCAGTCTGGAGCGGACCGCCTCCGCCGCCCGTGCCACCCTCGCCGCCGTGTTGACGGACGCACCCTCCGGCTGCGCGTACGTGAGGTCTCAGTGCCCAGGGTCCGTCAGTCCAGTACATCACGTCGAAGTGCTCGGTTCGGTGGTGCTGGGGTGCGAGGACAGCTGTCACCCAGGCGTATAGCGTCAAGTGGCGGATCTCGACCGAGACCGTGTTGGCCTCAGCGTCAACCTGTCCCGGGAGCTCACCCCACTGCCCCTCGCCCCAAACCGCCACGTCTACGTCTTCCTCGCGGATGCCGGCAGGTATCTCAGACTCGTCATAGCCGATCGTCAGCCTCATTGGCTTCACGATCCTGGCGTCGCCCGCGTCTACGTCATAGCCCCGGCTGGGGACGAACATGTTCTGGTGGCTTCGCGGCGGCAGGTCGGTCACCTGTCCTATTGTGACGGCTGTGTCTCTGTCCAACCCGCCCGGAGCGATGTCTACCCGCGCCCGAGTGCCGAACTGCACTGCTCCGCCCGACGCAGCAACGACCAGCTTCCGGGAAGTCCCTGGGTGAATCAGGCGCCAGGCAACAATCCCACCAGAGGCCAATGCGGCCACCAAGATGACGACGAGCAACACACGTCGAGGTAGCACACCCATCGCCCTCCTCGAGCCTGTGCATCCACCCGCTCCCAGGCACTGGCGCCCCACGCGTCTCATCATGGGCCATGCCCGCATGCGCCAGCGCCGCCATGAGCTGCGAGGTCGCGGCGGCCGCACCGCCCAGGCCGTCTTCAGAAGATATCCAGGTCCCCGAAGCTCGCGTAGGTGAGAAGCAGTTGCGCCAGGCTGTCCACCATCGGCGCCAGCAGGTTCCCCGGATCGCTCGTCCGCGCCAGTCGCGCCTGCTCCAGCGCGTCCCGGCACCACGCCTGCGCTTGATCCGCCTTCCCTGCCCCCAGCGCCGCCGAGGCCCGCAGCACCCGCGTCAGACCACGCCCGGCGTAGGCATTCGCCCGCACCTGTGCCATCCCCGGCTGCGCCGCGTCGGGGAAGCGCCCACCCGGAGGCGCCCGGTCCGCCATCTCGATCGCCTGATCGAAGGCCGCGTCGGCCTGGTCGAGCGGGCCCGTGTCGCCCCGCATGGCCCGCTGCAGCAGGTCCTTCAGGAAGCCCACGTCCGGCGCAGGGCTCCCCAGGTGCAGCCGCGCCAGTCCCAGCCGCACCCCCGCCGCCGCCAGTCGGTCGTCCAGCCCTAGGGCCTGCTCGAACTCCCGCGCCGCCTCCTCGAAGCGCGAGGCCGTCTGCAGCGCTATCCCGCGCAGGAAGTGACGCCTCGCCCGGGCCTTCGGCGAGCCCACGAGCAGGTAGACGACCGGCGCCAGGATGAGCGCCACGAGTACCAGCGACAGCAGCGGCCATCGCCAGAAGCCCCCGCCGTGACCCACCGGCGGTGGCGGCTGGCCCGGCGGCACGGCCCCGGGCGCCGGCTGGTCGTCGCCGTCCAGCTCCACGTCCAGAAGATGGGGGTTGTCCCGGCCTGTGTGCGCCATGGCAGTCACGTCGTCGGGCGGGAGCAGCGGCCCGCGCGGGCTCCGCCCCGTGCGCGGCGGGCCCCGCGGCCCTCAGGGACGATCGGCGGCCGCCCGCTCGTGGAAGGTGAGCTGCGTCCCGCCGATGGTGATGACATCCCCACTGCGCAGGACCGTGCTGCCGACGGGCCGGCCGTTGACCAGCGTGCGTCCGCCGGACAGGTCCTCAAGGGTCATCCGGTTGCCCGAGCGGCTTATCCGGCAGTGCAGATCCGCAGCCCCCGTCTCCTTGGCGAGCATGATGTCGGCCTTCGGCGACCGCCCGATGGTGGTCACCGGGTTGTACAGAATGAACTGCTTGCCGGAGAGCGGCCCCGCGGTGATGATGAGCCAGGCCTCCTTGCGGATCTCCTCGATGAGGCCGATGGCTCCCCCCGCGGCGGCGCCGAGCACCGATATGGCGACCATGCGACTCAACTCACCGCCGCCGAGCATGATCGCGATGGGATCAAAGAGCAGCCCGCCGGCCGCGCCGCCCAGGAGCCCGCCGACCAGCCCGTTGATGACCTTGCGGCTCGAGCGGGTGAGGAATCCCGGCGCCAGGCCGATGCAGGCGCCGATGAGGGCCCAGGCGATGGCGCGGACGACGATCTGGACGATGACGGGCAGGGAGCCGCTGCCCCCGCGCATGCTGCCGTAGAGGATCTGGCCCAGGACGCCGCCGAAGCCGCCGCCCACGAGCCCGATGAGCAGGCCAAGACCCGCGCCTTGCAGAGCCCGGCGTACATTCGCGCCCATGATTCCCTCGACCGCGCCGATGGCCATGGCGATGCCGCCGCCCATTGCGGCGCC
>CAZSOQ010000079.1:0-21712 GCA_964608495.1 uncultured Armatimonadia bacterium
CCCCCCGGGGAACGGGATGTGTCTACAGAGATCCGCGCCGCCCGGCCCGGGCCGGTGTGGCGAGTGAGACTGCGCCCTCCCGACGCCGGGGGCCCCGGGTGGACTCCGCTCGGAGACGGCCGACGGCCCGGCGGCTTCAGACGCCGAAGAGGCCCGCGGCGCGCTCGAAGCTGTCGGCCGAGAAGAAGTAGACGGCGCAGAATCGCCCGCCGACGGCCGCGGCCGAGCAGTACTTCACGTTGATGCCCGCGTCGGCGATCTTGCGGGCGATGTCAACAAGCGCGCCCGGCGTGTCGTCTCCCTCGAACACCAGGGCCGGGTGCTCCTGGGCGCTCACGCCTGCCGAGGCCGCCAGCTCCTTCACCGCCGCGACGTTATCGGGCACGGTGTAGAGGTGCGCCGTGCCGGCGATACCGGCTCCGGTGGCCTGGATCATGTTCACTCCGGCGGCCCGCAGGTACTCGAGCGTCTCGGCGAGCAGTCCGGCCCTGTCGGCCATCGTGGCCGACAGACCCATGGCGCGACGGACGGAAGTGTAGGGCATACAGGTCACCTCCCCAGGGTTGCGGCAGGATAGCACGGGGGAAAACCAGCAGCAAGGACGACCTAGTTGGCGTATGGTATAATCACCAGACCCCGGGTAAGGTCTGTGTGAGTCTCCACGCGCTGGGCCGGGGTCCCAAGAGGCCAAGAGAGATGCCGCTAGGCTTGGTTCTCATACTGCTGAAGTACGCGCTAGTGGGCGCGCTGCTGGCCTTCGTCGCCTTCGTCCTGCAGCAGATGATGCGAGCTCTTCCCAGGGTGTACACCGCGGAGGAGCCGGACAGGCCCGCGCGCCGCGCGTCGCAACGTCGGGACGTGCGCGAGGGCCCCGTGCCTCCGCCGCGTCGCGGGCCCGCTCCCGCTGCGGAGAGACAGGGACGCCCGGGCCTTCGCCAGCGCCCTGTGGGCGAGGTCCGCTCCGGGGGCGGCCCGTCGGTCGAGGCGCCGGCCTCCGAGGGGGAGCCGCAGCCTGCCCTCCAGCCCCAGGCTGGGGCCGGCCAGACCTGGCCGGACGAGGAAGACGACCTGGCCGCCCGGGTCGAGGAGCCCGCCGAGGACGCTTCCAGGCCCGGGGCCGAGGCTCCCACGCCCGGCGCCCTGCTCCGGGTCTCCGATCCGGGCGCCAGTGAGCTGGCCCTGGGGGCGGAGTTCCCCGTGGACAGCGGCGCGCACATCGGTCGGGCCGCGTCCAGCGATGTGGTCGTGCCCGACACCCATGTCTCCCGCCAGCACGCCTACCTGGGACGCCGTGGCGCGAACTGGGTCCTGGTGGACAAGGGCAGCGTCAACGGCACGGCCGTCAATGGGGAGCGCGTGACCGGCCCGGTGCTCCTGGGCCACGGCGACGTCATCTCCCTGGGCAGCGTCAAGTTTGTCTTCGTGTGCCCGAGGGGTGGGAGGAGTGGCTAGGGCCCGGGGGATTCGGCTGGAGCTGCTGGGACTTGGGGCGGCAGGGATACTGGGCGGCGCCGGCATGATTCACGCCTGCGCCGTCACGGAGCTCGGCCTCGGCCACGCGACCCGCGCCTTCGTGCCCGCCGCCGTGCTCATCGCCGTCTGTCTGCTCATGGACCTGCTCGAACCCCGCCGTGACCGGCTGCTCCTGGTCCCCGTGGCGCTTCTGGGCAGCATGAGCATCGTGCTGCTCTGGCGCCTGGATGGCTACCTGGCCGCGAAGCAGACGTTGTGGATGGGTGTGGGCGCGCTGGTGCTGGCGGCCACCTACCTGCTCATCGAGGACGTGCGGAGCCTGCGCGGCCTGTGGGGTCTGGCGGGAGTCGCCGCCTTCCTTCTGCTCCTCGTCACCATGCTGTGGGGCGAGGAGCGACACGGCGCCCGGCTCTGGCTGGGCATACCGGGCTTGGCCATGTTCCAGCCCGGCGAGCTGGCCAAGATCCTGCTGGCCCTCTTCCTCGCGGGCGCTCTGGCGGCCTACCGGGACGCTCGCGAACGGGGGCGGGCCGAGCGGTGGCTGGCCGTGGGCCTGATCGTCATGTGTCTGCTTTCCGTCGCCATCTTCGTCCTGCAGCGGGACTTCGGGGCCGCGGCGCTGGTCCTGGGGCTGGTCTTGGTCCTGACCTACGTCGCCACGGGGGCGTCCCTGCTCGTGCTGACCACCATGGCCCTCTTCGCCGCCGGCCTCGTGGCCGGGCTGGCGCTGGTGCCCGCCCTCAGTGACCACGCGGCCGCCATCGTCTCGCGGCGGGTCCAAGCCTGGGTGAACCCCTGGGCCGACCCCCTCGGCGCCGGCTGGCAGGCCCTGCAGGGCCTGCTGTGCTTCGCCCACGGCGGGCTGTTCGGCGCCGGCCTCGGCGCAGGCCTGCCCGGCTCGCTGCCCGTGGCCGAGAGTGACATGATCTACGCCGTCGCGGGCGAGGACCTGGGATACGCGGGCAGCGTGGCTCTGCTCCTGGCCTACGCGCTGATCGGCTGGCGCGGGTTCCAGCTTGCGCTGGCGGCCAAGGACATCTTCTCGAGCCTGCTGGCCTGCGGTCTCGCCACGCTCCTATCCCTCCAGAGCCTCATCGTCGTCGGCGGCGTTCTGCGGGTCCTGCCGCTCACCGGCCTCACCCTTCCCTGGCTCAGCTACGGCGGGTCGTCGGTCGTCACCAGCTTCATCGCCGTCGGGCTGCTGCTGTGCGTCTCCCGGGACGTCGTGGAGTGGGACGAAGGGAGGAGCAGGCCCCGATGAGAGCGCGCACGGCGGCTCTGGCTTCGGCCCTGCTGGCCATGTTCGGCCTGCTCGCCCTGGTGCAGGCCTACTGGCAGATCGTGGCGGCGCCCGCCTTCGTGGGCGTTCGCTACGACCAACGCGCCGCCCTGCGTCGCCAGCTCGTTCGCCCCGGCGCCGTCCGGGCCGCCGCCGGCGAGACCGTCCTCACGCCCGTCAAGCCCAACGGTGGGTGGGTGTACCGCTACGAGTACCCCGAAGCCTTTTCCCAGCTCACCGGCTACAACGAGAGCACGGGCCTGCAGGCGACTCTGCAGGAGGCGCTGCTGGCCGAGGGCGGATACTCGAGCTGGCGCGATAGGCTGGTCAACGCGCGCCCGCGCGGCTGCGACGTCGAGCTGAGCCTCGAGACCCGCCTGCAGGAGGAGGCGGCAAGGCTCTGGGGGAAATCCGCCGGGTGCGCCCTCGTGATCCGCGTGTCTGACGGGGCCCTCCTCGCTGCCGCCAGCCTGCCGGGGTACGATCCCGTCGCCGCGGCCAGCGACCCGGCGAGTCTCGAGATAAGCATGACGGACCCGGCCGAGCCGATGAGGTTCCGGCCGATCCAGAAGCTCTATCGGCCCGGGTGGGGCATGGCGTGGGTCACTGCCGCAGCGGCGCTGGACACGGGGGACGCAGGGCTGCTGCGGGGCCTGACCTGCGGCGGCGGCTGGAAGGCCGGGCGCAAGACCTACCACTGCACGGCCGCCCATGGCGCCCTGAGCCTGCGGGAGGCGCTGCACCAGGGCTGCACCGTCGCCATCCAGCAGCTCGCGGACCGGGTGGGAGCCGAGAGGTACCGGGGGTTCATCAAGCGAACCCACCTGCTGGATCAGGCCAGCATCTACCTGCCCGGGGAGGCCGGCAGGATGCCCGACCTGTTCGACTGGCGAGCCGGCGAGAACCTGGCCGAGACAGCAGTAGGGCAGGGGGTGGTCGAGGTGACGCCGCTCGCCCTTGCCCGATTCTTCCTGGGCGTGGCGCGAGGCGGCCAGGTGGTCCAGCCCTATCTCGTCTCGCGCATCCTGCGGCCGGACGGCCGGGTCTGCCTGCGGGGCGAAGCAAAGGCGCTCGGAGAGGGCTCTTCGGAGGGGGTGGCGAAGGAAATCGGGGACAGCATGGCGGAGGCGGCCGAGGCCCTGCGAGGAGACACCTTCGCCGGGGAGAACAGTGCTGCGGTAAGCTGGTGGGTGCCGGCCGGGGGGAACCGGCTGGACGGGGAGGCCTGGCTTGTGGCGATGGCGCCATGGCCCGGGCCGGACCTCCTGGTGGCCTGCGTCGTCGAGGGCGCCACGGACGCCTCGGTAGCTGTGGAAACCGGCCTGTCCCTGCTAAACTACGCACGAGGGTCGAGGGTACATTGACGCAGGCACGGAGGCGGAGAGATGGCCGCTGAGTTGCTGGCCGGGCGCTACCGCCTTGGTCCCAAGATCGGTGAGGGCGCCTTGTCGGTCGTGTACCGTGCCCACGACGTGACCATGGGTCGGGACGTGGCCGTCAAGGTGCTAAGGGCCGAACTGGCCCGCGATGAGGCCGTCCGAGCTTCCTTCCTCCAGCAGGCTCAGGCCGCGGCTCAGCTCTCCCACCCCAACGTCGTCGAGGTGCTGCACGTCGGCGAGCAGGGAGGCCGCCCCTACGTCGTCATGGAGTACCTGCCTGAGCCCGACCTGAAGGAGATCATCGTCCGCTACGCACCCCTGCCCGAGGACAAGGTCGCCCAGATGGGCATTGACTGCTGCCGCGCGCTGGAGTACGCCCACCGCCGCGGATTGGTCCACAGGGACGTCAAGCCCCACAACGTGCTCTTCGGCTCCAGCGGGCAGGCCAAGCTCGCGGACTTCGGGATCGCGGCGAGCGTGGGGCAGCCCACGCTGAGTGGGCGAGGGACGGTGCTGGGCACGGCGGCCTACATGGCTCCCGAGCAAGCCCAGGGCATGCCGGCGATGACCCAGTCCGACCTGTACTCCCTGGGGTGTGTGCTGTACGAGGCCGTGACCGGGCGGCCGCCCTTCGAGGGCCGCAACCCCGAGGAGCTGATGCGGCGGCACGTGCACGACCGGCCGACCCCGGTGCGCTCCCTCAACCCTCAGGTGTCGCCTTCGCTGGAGTTCATCATCAACAAGGCCATGTCCAAGGACCCGGCGCGGCGCTACAGGACGGCCAGCGAGATGCTGGGCGACCTCCAGAAGGTCGCTGCCGGGGTAGAGCTGGATCGCACGGGCGTGCTGCCGGGCGGCGTGCGTCCCGAGCCTCGGCCCACGCCGACGACAGCCACGACGCCGGAAGCCAAGCCTCACCGCGCCGAGCCGTCGCCACGGCCCGCGCCGGTCACCATCGCCGTGGCTCTGGCCGGCGTCATCCTCGTCATCGTGGGCGTCGCCTGGTTGACGAAGCACGCCTTCTACCCCGGGCGCGTGCCGAATCTCGTGCAGGTCCCGTCGGTCAAGGCGCTCACCCTCCACGAGGCCAAGGCGAAGCTGGCCGCCCACAGCCTGAGCACCGGCCAGATAACCTTCAAGGAATCCAGCCTGTACGATGAGGGCGTGGTCATTGACCAGCGCCCCAAGATGGGCAGCACCGTCGAGGCGGGGACAGCCGTGTCGCTGGTGATCAACCGGGGGAAGGCCACCGTGCCCATGGTGGACGTCACGGGCATGACCCTGGATGAGGCCATAGACCGGCTGCAGCGAGCCGGCCTCACCCTGGGGGAGGTGGAGCGGCGGTACGACGACAGCCTGCCCGAGGGCCGCGTCATCAGTCAGACCATCGAGGCGGGCACGGGCGTCGAGAAGGGCCAGCCCGTGGACCTGATCGTCAGCAAGGGCCCTCAGCCGCCGCCGGAACCTCCGCCCGGCGCAACGGTCCAACCCGGAGGCGGAACAGAGCCCGGCGATGGGGGCAACGAGGGCCCGGCGGCTGCGTACCCGGACGTGGACGTTCGCGATCAGACTCCCGACAAGGGCACCGACGAGGAGCACACCTACGAGATCCGTATCACGGTGCTCGGCCGCAAGCCCCAACAGGAAGTGCTGGTGCTTGCCCAGGATGCTCAGGGCAAGCGACTGGATGTCATGCGTGGGAAACTGGACCCGCAGAGCACCAAGCTGGTGAAGGTGAATCTGAAGGGTCTTTCGACGATCGAGGTCTACCACGAGGGCCGGCTGGTGTTCCAGCGCGTCGTGCCGATGGACGAGGGCGGGATGGGCACGACGGGAACGCGGAGCCCCGGTCTCTAGGGTAGTGCGTCAGCCTAGGGTGATGGTGGTCAACATGAAGCGAGTGTGCATTGTCTGCATTGCGTGGGGCGTGGGAGTGCTGGCCGTCGCGGCCGTCTCCTGGGCCGCTCCGAAGACGGTGTCGGGAGCCGTGAATCTCGTGGCCGCGGAGAACGACGGCCGCGTGGTGGCCGTCTCGAGCGAGGCGCGCGACCAGAACGGCCAGGTGCTGGCGCCCTGGGCGGCCCGGAACCTGATAGACGGCAAGTACGTGGTGGGCACCTTCGTCCCGCCCGACTCCTACGGGTGGTCCTCGCAGGTGCCGCCGACGCCCGAAGCCCCGCAGTGGGCAACCTTCGCCTTCAAGAACGACGAGACGCGGCTGGTCAACCGCATTGTCATAGACCCGACCACGGACGACCCACCCATCATCGGCCGATGGGTCAGGGATGTGGAGCTACAGGTCTCCACCACGACTGCCGACGGTCCCTTCAAGGCCGTCGGCCGCTTTATCGTCGTCAACCGGGCCATCAAGCAGACCTTCGAATTCCCGCCCGTCGAGGCCCGCTACGTGCGCCTCGTCCTCCTGTCGAACCACGGCTCGGACAAGTGCGTCGAGATGGGGGAGTTCGAGGTCTACGAGGCCATCATCGGCGGCGACGAGCTGGATCAGCTCATCATCCGCCTGGAGAACCTGCTGCAGGACCTTAAGCGCTACCGCGACGGCATGCTCTACCAGCAGCGGCGCGGGGTCATCGAGGCGGTCACCGAGAAGAAGCCGCCCGCCGAGGGCGGTGATCAGCAGAAGCCCGAGGGTGGTAACCAGCCCGCTCCCGGCGGCGGAGGTGGGCAGCCGGCGGGCGGCGGGCAGTAGCCTGAAGGGGCAGCCGGGGCCGGCGCGCCGAGGCGGCGCGGTCTAACGACCGCGGCTGACCTCCGGCTCGACGACGCCGAGGAAGGTGCCGTAGAGCTTGGCCGGGTCGGTCGGGTCCCCGTAGGCATGTTCGTACTTGGTGTGGACCACGTAGGCCTTGCCGTCGTGCAGGGCGATGTCGGGGCTGGAGTTGTACTTCATGTCGTCGGCATAGGGCACGGTCGTGGCGTCGCCGGGCCCGGGCCCGAGCCTGGTCAGCGCGATATCGTGGAACCTGTACCCCCACTCCATCCACCGGCTATTGGACTTGTAGGCCATGAGGAAGGTCCGCCCCATCTGCACTCCCTTGGCGTAGCGGTGCCGGCCCAGTCCGCGGAGCAGACGCAGACCATGGAAGCCCTCGCCGTCGAAGAGCGCCCAGAACAGCGGCTCCTGCTGCGCCGCCTTCTCCAGCGCCGCCAGGTCTGAGAACAGCACGGCCATCTCGCCCCCCATGGGCGCCAGCGAGGGCCCGTAGGGGTACACGCTGGGGCACTCGTGCCAGACCACCGCCTCCCCGAAGCCTTCCTCCTCGTCATAGGGAGCGCAGACGATGCGCGTCCGCCTGCGACCCTCCTCCAGCGCCACCTCCATCCACAGCACCCAGAGCTGGTTGCCGAGGACGTTCACGCCCCCTTCCCAGGTGCCCAGCCCCTCCTGGCGCGGCTCGATTGTCACGATCGGGCCTCGCTCGTTCCTGTCCAGGTCCCAGTAGGTCAGCAGTTGGCGCGACTGCGTGATGTCGTAGTCCGGCTTGCCCGTCGCCTGCCGGTTCCAGGTGACCCACAGCTTGCTCTGAGACAAGCAGGTGTCGGGGATGCCCTGGTAGCAGTCGGGCGCGCGCTCGACCAGCAGCTTCGTCCACTCCGGCTTGAGCTGCCAGGGCCCGTTGCCGCGCGGCGGCTGAAGCCGTGACAGGTACAGCTCGCCGTCGCGCACCTCCACGATATAGAACCCGTCCTCATAGACCTCGATGCAGGGGTAGACGGTGCCCTCCGGGAAGGTGTCCAGATGCAGGAGGGGCCACAGCTTCAGCCCCGCCCACGTCCGCGGTGCCCAGGGCTCGGTGGTCGCCTCCAGCAGGTCCGAGACGGCCGGCCTGGTCAGGGCGACGCTCTCGCCCTTCGCGTTGATGAAGGCCTCGGCCACGCTGCTGACCCTCAGCTCGTAGCGGGCACCAGGCTCAAGCATGACTACCGTGTACCTGCGGTCGCGTACCACCGGCGAGTGCTGCCACGGCTGGGTCCGCAGCCCCACCCGACGCCACTGGATCACGTGTTGGGCGACGTTGCTGTCCCATGCCAGGCGCAGATCGGTGGGGCGGGCGAGCAGCAGGCGCAGGTTCGAGACCTGGTGCTCTGGGCGCTGCACGGCCCCCTCGGCGGGAGCCAGGCGCGCGGCGTCCACGAGCACATCGGCGCTGCCGAAGAGATAGGGGAGGAGCGCCACGGCCCGGGTCGCCAGCAGGGGAGCCGTGGCCCGTACCTGCACCTGGGTCCACTCGCCGCGTTCACCCGTCCAGTCCGCCTCGTGGATGGCGAGACGCTGGCCCGCATCGTCCTGGAACTCCAGGAAGATGCGCAGGGGCTTGCCATCTGTGCGCAGGACCTTCAGCCACGCCGAGAGCACCAGCTCCTGTTCCCCGCGCACCGAGACGCTCTGGCGAGCCGCGGTGTGGCTAGTGGTGCCCTCAGGTGCTGTGGCGCGGAGGGCCATGCTGCCGTGGAGGGCGTCGTCGTCCACGGTGAAGTGCTGGGGCTGGGCGTACAGGTCCCAATCCGCCGGCTGCCCGGTCTCGCTCGCTGCCTCGAAGGAGCAGTTGGACAACAGGTTGAGCCTGGGGGCGAGGAGAGCCTCGTCCACCTGGGAGGGCACGGCGAGCGAGAGCCACAGGGCCGCTAGCCAGCACATGGATGGTGTCACTCTCCCTCTGGTCCGGCTTCGCCCTCGGTCTCGACCTCCGGCCCCTGGGCCGCGAGCCTCCTCGCGAGAGCCAGGGCCTGCTCGGGCGTGGCGATCTGTCCCTCCTGGCGAGCTTCCTCCACGGCCACCAGCAACCTGCCCAGGTGGGGGCCGGGCCGCAGGCCAAGCTCGCGCATCAGGTCGTGCCCGGTGAGAAGACGAGGCTGCCGACGGTGCTCGTCCGCGTGCATCGCCCGGCTCAGCATCTCGTCCAGCAGGCGGAGCATGCTCCGCTGCTCCTCGACGTTGCTCGCCCGGCCCCGCGCCGCCATCATGTCCGCGGCGGACAGCAGGAACAGCCCCGGCAGGTGCTCGCCGGCGTCCTTGCCCAGGTGCCGCATGGCCCGGTCCGTGACGGGCTGGCCCTCGTCCAGGACCGCCCGGGCTAGCTGCAGCGGACGCATGTGGATGTCCACGAGCCGCGCCACCGCGCCTCGCAGGGGCTTCGGCCAGCCCCATTGCTGCAAGATCCGCCGGGCCATCACCGCGCCGAGGTCGTCGTGGCCGTAGAAGGTCATCCCCTCCTCGGGGTCGCTGGCGTAGCTCGCGGGCTTGCCCACGTCGTGCAGGGCCGTGGCCGCCCGCACCAGGGCTCGCGCGTAGGGCCTGCTCAGGTACGCCTCGATGGTGGCGCCCGAGGCCCGGAACACCGCGCGGGGGGCGGTCACCAGCCGATCAACGCGGCACAGCGCCTCGAGCGTGTGCCCGAGGACGTCCAGATGGTGGTACCCGCCCTGCCCGATGCCCCGCATGTCGGCGACGCAGGGGAGGGCCAGGTCGAGCAGGCCGTCGCGCTCCATCCAGGTCACGGCGAGGCCCACAAAGCCCCGCGCGTCGAGCAGCTTGAGTATCTCCGTCCCCTGGCGCTGGGCCGGCGAGGCGGCAAGCAGGCCACGGTGCTCGCGGACCAGGCGGCGCGTGTGGGGCGCGATGCGGAAGCCCAGCTCGCCCGCGAGCCGGTAGGCGCGTAGCAGACGCACGGGATCGGCGGCCAGGGCGTCGTCGGAGACCGCCCGCACCAGGCCGGCGCGCAGGTCCCATAGGCCGCGGAAGGGGTCCAGGATCGGCCGCCCGGGCAACAGGGGGAGGGCCAGGGCGTTGATGGTGAAGTCGCGCCGTGCCAGGTCGCCGCGCAGGCCGGGGCCCTCGATGCCCACCAGGTCAATCTCGGCATCGCCACCGGGCAGGCGGAACATCAGCGGCTCGGCGCGCAGGCGGACGGGGCGCGAGCCCAGGGCCTGAGCGAGGGCCTGCGCCAGAGGCTCGGGCGCGGCGGTCACCACGTCCCAGTCGCGCACGGGCCGGCCCAGCAGCAGGTCGCGCACGGCTCCGCCCACCAGGTAGGCTTCCTCGCCCACCTGCTGGGCCGCCGCCCGAAGCGGCCCCGGCACATCCGCAAGCAGAGAAGGCAGCTCCATACCGGGCATGATTGTACAGCCTTCTCGCCGAGAGGTGGACGTTCGGCCCCGCGGGCCGGCGCCCTGCCGCCTTAGTAGCTCACCAGCAGCAGGCGCGACGAGAGGCCCGCGACCATCGCGATCTGCGCGCCCAGCACCAGCCCTCCGGCCAGAAGGAAGAGGCTCTCGCGGGTCCTGCAGAGGACGTGGCCGGCGGGCACGGCGGCCAGAGGCATCAGGAAGCCCCAGATCCGTCCCACTTCGCCTCTGGTGGACCCGGCCAGCAGCAGGATCGCCAGCGTCACGACAACCGGCAGCAGCGTGGGCCGCTCGTCTTGGCCCACGGCCACCGACGCCAGGGCGATGAGCGCGGGCCCGGCGAAGAGCGCCAAGTCCCAGGCGTCGAGGCCCACCCACGGCAGGTAGGAGCGGTCCTGCATGATCTGCCGCTGTGTGGCCATGGACGCCACGAAGCTTGCCGCGGGGTTGTAGCCCAGGGCCATCAGGGGCAGGTGGGCCAGCATCAGGCCGCCGGCCAGGGCGCCCGCGAGCGCCGCCAGCTTCCTCGGGCGACACCGGGCCGCATCGAGGACCAGGAAAACGGCCAGGGCCGCCAGACCGTAGGTCCACTGTAGCCCGGCGCCCCAGACCAGGCCCGCGAGCAGGGCCCAGAGCACGCTGTCGCGGCGCAGGGCCAGAGCCCAGAAGGCCAGGCTCCAGACGGCGAGAGCCGCGGCCCAGGGGTCAATGCTGGGCACGAAGACGTGCAGCGCCGGCACAGCGCTGGCCAGGACCGTGGCCGTCAGGGCAACTCGCCCGCCCACCTGGGCGCGGGCCAGGACCAGCACACCCATCACCACGAAGGGCACCGCCAGCGCCAGCAGGTAGACGGAAAGAAGGGCGGCGTCCATGTGGTAGCCCGTGATGGGAGCGGTGCAGACGCGCCGGGCCGTCCGGAGTACCTGGCTCTTCGCCCCCCACTCCGGCGAGTAGAGAGCGCCGGCGACGCGCTGTAGGCTCGGGTGCTCGCGGACGAGGCCGATCCACCACCGGAAGAAGAGAACGGGGCCGGGCGGATGCGTGGCCACTCGGCTGGGCGTCACGGTCATGTCGGTGCGCTGCCGCAAGTCCCGTAGCCAGGCCCGCAGGTCCGTGATGTGGACCGCCTGGGTCAGATAGCCGGTGGTCGGGTCGCTGCAGGTCGCCACGATGGCCCGCTGCCAGCCGCCGGTCTCGGCGCCCAGGAGCTGCAACGGGAGCTGGGAGCCGGCAATCACCAGCACCGGCAAGGCGACGTACACCGGGCCGCGGCGCACTCGCGGGCCGCGGGCCGCGTCAAGCACAACGGTCGCCGCCAGCAGCATGGCCAGGACGGTGACGATGACCCCGGCCGACAGGGGGATCGGGAAGGTCCTCCAGGGCCAGGCCCATTCCCCCGCCAGACCGAGGGGCAGGAGTCCCAGCGCCAGCAGCCACAGCACCGCAGCCGTCGCCGCCACGCCCGCGGCCGCGGCCACGTACACCCGAAGGCTGTGATGCCGAGCCATCTGGTCGCTCATCGCTGGTCGGTCAGGCCCACGGATCGCCGCAGGGCGTCCACCTCATGCACTTCCAGGCGGCGCCAGCGCCCCGTCGCCAGTCCCCCCAGCCGGACCGGGCCGTAGGCCTCTCTGCGCAGTCGCCGGACCGTCAGGCCCACCACCGCGCACATCCGTCGCACCTCGCGCTTGCGGCCCTCGCGCAGCACCACCTCGAGCTCCCGGTCGTCCCCCCGCGCCTTGCGGGCCCTGACCCGGTCCGGCCGCACCGGCCCCTCGGCCAGGTCCACCCCGCGACGGAGCATGCCCACCGCCTCGCCGGGGCCGGTCACGAACACATGGTACACCCTGGGCACCTCGTAGCGGGGGTGCATGAGCCGGTGCGCCAGCTCCCCGTCGCTGGTCATGATCAGCAGGCCCTCGCTGTCGCGGTCCAGGCGGCCCACGGGGAACACGATGGCCCGCAGCTTGGGGGGCAGAAGGTCATACACGAACCTGTCGTGGTGCGGGTCCGATCGCGAGGTGAGGTACCCGCGGGGCTTGTTGAGGGCCAGGTACTGGAAGGCCGTGGGCAGGTGTATCGGCTTGCCGTCCACCGTGATGACTTGGGTGGCGGGGTCGGCCGACTCGCCCACCGAGGCGGTGCGACCGTCCACGGCGACGCGGCCCTCCCGGATCAGCGCCTCGGACTTGCGTCGCGAGGCGACACCGGCCCGGGCCAGGACCCGCTGCAGAATCTGTCGGGCCATGCTGCCTCGTTCCTCCAGGCCTCCTCGGGACGGGTAGACCCAGGGCCGGGGGACGTGGGGCTCGCGCCGCGCGCGCTACCACCTCACTCCTCGCCGGTAGCGGCCTCGTCGGGCGCCTCGTCCTCGGGCGGCGCCGGGGCGTCGGACCTCGCCTGTCTTTCGTCCTGCAGCGTGAGTTGCCGGGCGCGCTCGCAGAAGGCGCCGGGGACGTCGGGAAGGTCAGACAGGTCCTGCAGCCCGAAGGTGCGCAGGAACTGCTCGGTGGTCACGAACAACATCGGGCGACCGGGAGCTTGCTTGCGGCCCTGGACCGCCACGAGACCCTTCTCCACCAGGGTCCGCAGGGACCCGCTCGAATCGACGCCGCGGATGGCATCCACCTCGGCCCTCGTGACGGGCTGGCGGTAGCCCACGATGGCGAGCACCTCGAGCGCGGCCGCCGACAGTCGCTCCGGCGGCGGCTCGCGCAGGCGCTGGACGTACTCGGCATACTCCCGGCGTGTGCCCAGCGCGATGCCGCCGGCCAGCCTGATCACCTGCAGCCCGCCGCCGTCCAGGCGCCCTTCGAGGCCCTCCAGCGCGAGGCGCACCACGTCCGGCGGGCATTCGAGCAGGTCCGCCAGGCGAGCCATCGGCAGGGGATCGGGCGCCGCGAAGAGCAGGCACTCCAGAGCCCCCGCCAGTCGGTCGAGGTCGAACCCGGTCTCGCTGTCGTCCTGCTTGTCCATGTCCCTCCAGCCACGCTATCGGTGCGCGAGTTGAACGAGAATGCCTCGGTCGTCGTGCGGCCGGACCTGCACTCGGCCGCGCCTGATGAGCTCCAGCAGAGCGAGAAAGGTCACGATCACCCACAGCCGGTCCTCGGCCTCGGCAAAAAGCTCCTCGAAGATGAGCTGCCCGTCGGCCGCCGCCTGCAGCATCTCCACCAGACGCTGCATCTGGCTTCGCACGGACCAGCGCGGGCGCAGCAGCACCGGGCTCTGATCGCGTTCCGTGCGCTCCAGCACGCCCTGCAGGGCAGCGACCATGTCGAAGACGTGCACGCCCTCCAGGTTGACCCAGCCCGTGCCGACCTCTTCCTCGTCGTAGCTCCGCAGGAAGATCTGTTGCCGGAGCTCGTGTGCCTCGCGAAGATGGTCGGCCACCTCGCGGAAAGCACGGTACTCGGCGGCTCGCTCGTCCGCGACCCGCAGCAAGTCCTGCAGCTCGGCCTGCGCGTCCACCTCGGCCGGCTCCTCTTCCTCTCGGGGGAGCAGGCTACGCACCTTCCACAGCACGAGCGTGGCGGCCACGGGCAGGAACTCCGCCGCTTCCTCCACGTTGAGGACCTGCATGGTCCGCACGAACTGCACGTACTGGGCCGCGATCTCGCTGACCGCTATGTCCTGGATGTCCAGCTCCTGGCTGCGGATCAGGTAGGCCAGCAGATCTATGGGCCCCTGGAAGACAGCGATGGACACCGGGGGGCCGGCGAACTCGATCTCTGGCTCGGGAGCGGGGGCGGTCATTGCTCCTCCGGCGTCGCCAGCTCCAGGAAGGTCCGATCGGCGGCGTGCAGCCGCACCGACTGGTGGGCCCCGCCACCGTGGACCTTGACGTCGTCGCCCAACACCGACTCGGTCAGCTTGCCCGCCAGGTCGCGGACCTCGCACCCTTCGCCCAGGATGCTGTTCTCCACGTGCGCGTCGGAGATCGTGCAGCCCTTCCCCATAGACAGGTACGGGCCCACCGTGGCGTCGTGGATAGTGCATCCGCTCGCGATGACACACGGGCCGATGATCCGGCAGTTGACCAGGCTGCAGGTTCGCGACACCTCGGCATAGCCCACCACCGAGCAGTGCTCCCCCACCGGAGGCGGCGGCTCGGTGATCTCCTCGGCCAGGTAGAACCGGTTGGCCGCCAGCAGCGTCTCGAACCGCCCGATGTCGAACCAGGTGCGCTCGAAGATGTAGGGGCGCACGTACTCGCCCTGCTCGACCAGCCACTGGATCGTGTCCGTTATCTCGACCTCGCCCGTGTCGGAAGACTCGGGGGTGGCCGCGATGGCCTCGAACACCGTCGGCGTGAAGACATACAGCCCCACGAGGGCGTAAGGCGAGGGAGGCTCCGCCGGCTTCTCGGTCGCCTGGACGATGCGGTCGCCCTCGACCACCGCCACGCCGAAGTGGCGGGGCTCGTCCACCTCCCGCAGGAGCACCGTCGCCGTCGCGTTCGCCTCGGCCGCGTCTCGCACGAAGTCCGTCGGGCCGCCCTCGAGGAGCTCGTCGCCGAGGTGCAGAAGGAAGGGCTCGTCCCCCACGGCGGCCGCGGCCCGGGCCGTCGCGTCAGCCAGGCCTCGGGGAGCGTCCTGGGACACGAAGTCCAGGCTTATCCCGTCCACCGGGTTGCCTGCCAGGTAGTCCGGCAGGGAGGGATCGTTGGGCGAGATCACCAGCACGGCTCGCTCGATCCCCGCGGCGACCAAGCTCTCCAGGATGCGATGGATGATGGGCTTGTTGGCGACCCTCACCAGGGCCTTGGGGCGAGTGAGCGTAACCGGCCACAGCCTCGTGGCCCGGCCCGCGCAGAGCACGACGGCGGTGCGGATCTCCATGTTGGCGCCTCTCCTCAGCGGGGGGGTAAGTGCATGGCGTGGCGGACGCGTTCCAGCGTGTCCTCCGCCACTTCGGTGGCCCGACGGGCTCCGTCGCGCAACACGTCGCGGACGGAATCCCGGTCGGCCTCCAGGGCCGCCCGACGCTCGTGGATCGGGGCCAGCGCCGTCACCAGGGCCTCGGCCAGCTCCTGCTTGCACTGCACGCAGCCCAGGGCCCCGGACTTGCACTCGGCCTCGATTTCCGCCTGCCTCTCCGCGGGCGTGTAGATGCGGTGCAGCGCGAAGACCGGGCACTCCTCGGGGTGTCCCGGGTCGCCCTTGCGCAGCTTCTCCGGGTCCGTGAACATACCCCGCAGCTTCTGCCGGATCGTGTCCGGCGCGTCCGCGATCTCTATCGCGTTGTTGTAGGACTTGCTCATCTTGCGGCCGTCCAGGCCCGGCACGGCCGGGAACTCGCTCAGCTTGTCCTGCGGCTCGGGCAGCACCGGCCCGTACAGGTGGTTGAAGCGCCGCGCCAGCTCGCGCGTTACCTCCAGGTGCGGAAGCTGGTCCCTCCCCACCGGCACCAGGTCGGCGCGATAGGCCAGGATGTCCGCCGCCTGCAGCACCGGATAGCCCAGCCTGCCGTGGCTCTTCATCTCGTCCCGCAGGTTCTCCTGCGCCAGCACGTCCTTCCACGTCGGGCACCGCTCCAGCCACGACAGCGGCGTCACCATGGACAGCAGCAGGTTCAGCTCCGCGTGCTGCAGGACGTGAGACTGCACGAAGAGCACCGAGCGCGCGGGGTCCAGGCCCACGGCCAGCCAGTCCAGGGCTATCTCCTGCGTGTACTCCGCCAGGTGCGACGTGTCATCGAAGCTGTCGGTGAGAGCGTGCCAGTCGGCGATCACGTAGAAGCAGTCGTGGTCGTCCTGCAGGGCCACCCAGCTGCGCAAAGTGCCCTCCAGGTGGCCGATATGCAGGCGTCCGGTTGGACGGTGCCCGCTCAGCAGTCTGGGTCTGGCTCCTGCCATTTGTGACACTGCCTCCTGTCCAAACGACATCACCTGCCCAGCAGCAACCGCAGCACATAGATGGCGGGGCTGACGAACAGGCGGTCCCCGACGGGGGTCGCGATGATCACCAAAAGCAGGATGATACCATAGCGGCGCGAGAATTGCTCGAACCGCATCGCCGAGCGCGGCGGCAGCAGGTTTTCCACCACGTGCGACCCGTCGAGCGGAAACACCGGCAGCAGGTTGAAGAAGGCCAGTAGCAGGTTGATCAGGATTATGGTGATGAACAGGTCCTCGCGCCCCGAGGCCAGGTTGAACCGAAAGGGGAGAGCGAAGAGCACGGCCACCAGGATGTTGCTCATCGGCCCCCACGCGGCCACCATCATGTCATCCCAGCGTTGCTTGCGGAAGTTCAGGGGGTTCACCTCTACCGGGCGCCCCCAGCCCAGCCCGAAGATCAGCAGCAACAGCGTGCCTATGGGGTCCAGGTGCGCGATCGGGTTCAGGGTGACCCGCCCCTGCTCCTTGGGCGTGGGGTCGCCGGCCATGTACGCCCTCTTGGCGTGAGCATACTCGTGCACCGTTATCGCTATGACAACGGCGATGACACGCATGAGGACGCCCAGGGGGTTTGTGGTCAGGTCTCGCAGCATCCTAGATCCCGGCCTCCAGGTCCGACGCCATGCCGTTCCTCTCCTGGGCCTCGCGGGCGGCCCTCAGGGCGATCGTTCTTTGCTCACCGGCGCTCGTGGCCGAAGCGTCCAGGGCCGCGCGCCGCGCCGCGGCCAGCCCCACGGCTATCGCCGGCCCCGGGGCTATGCCGGCCCGCTTAAGATCCTCTCCCGTGACGGCCAGGGCCAGACCTCTCGCCGCTTCCCGCCAGCGCTCGATGGTGCGCCGCGCCGGCCCGCCACTCAGCGTCCACAGCGCCAGCACGACACCGCTCCGCAGGCGCGCTAGGTGCTCGTCCGCCGCGCCTGCCCCGGGCGCCCGGCCCAGCGCGTCCAGCACGCCGCCTTCGAGGGCCGCGTCTAGCTGGCTTGCCGCCTGGGCATAGCTCTTGCCGAGGTGCAGGAAATCGGCGGATGCGGGGCCCTGCGACCCGGTCCCCAGGGCGAAGGTCGCTTCCGCCAGGTCCTCGCTCGACGCCTGCAGCACGCGCCCTGCCCAGCGCAGCTCGGGCAGCGCTTCCGGCCACTCCAGCCCGGCCGGGAACCCCAGCGCCGTCGCCGCGCCCCACGCCGCCAGCCGCAGGAGCACCTGGGGCCCCACGGGCGTCAGCAGGGCCCTGCGAAGCTGTTCGCCCAGCCGGGCGCCGGTCACTGCCGCCAGGTCCTCGCCCTCCACCGCCTCCCGCAGCCAGTCCGCCGTGAGGCGCTCGAGCCGCAGGTCCAGCCGTTCTAGGTAGGACGCGGCCCGCACGATCCGTGTGGGATCGTCCCTGAAGCTGGTCTCGTGCAGGGCCCGGAGAAGCCCGTGCCGCAGATCGGCATAGCCGCCCCACGGGTCCAGCAGCGTCCCGAAGCCCTCGGGGCTCAGGCGGGCCGCCAAGGCGTTGATCGAGAAGTCGCGCCGCGCCAGATCGGCCTTAAGCTCCGCGGCCGTCACGGTGGGCAGGGCTCCGGGCGTCCCGTACACCTCCGTGCGCGCCGTGGCCAGGTCCACATGCCCACCGTCGCCGAGCCGGAGCTGCGCCGTGCCGAAGGCCTCGTGGTGGACCGCCCTGGCCCCCAGGGCTGCGGCCAGGGCCTCCGCCAGGTCTCGGGCGCTGCCCTCGACGACCACATCCAGGTCCACCACCGGCCGCCCGAGAAGCGCGTCGCGCACCGGGCCGCCCACCAGGTAGGCGCGCAGGCTCAGGGCCTCCGCCTCGCGCCCGACCACCCTCAGCAGGTCCAGCGCCTCCGGCCGCAGGCGCGGCGACAGCACGTCGCGCGACGAATCGGTCTGTGGGCTCATCTCGCAAGTCGCGGCGGGATCCGGTCCTGCCGCACCAGGTCCTCCAGGCTTTCCCGCTCCACGATCACATCCGCCTGGCCGTCCCTGACCAGGACCATCGCGGGGCGCGGGAAGCGGTTGTAGTTCGAGGCCATGGCGTAGTTGTACGCACCCGTGCAGAAGACGGCCAGCAGATCGCCCTCTTCCACGGGCTGCAGGGCGATCTCCGGGATGAGCGTGTCGGTCTCGCAATGCCTGCCGGCGACGCGCACGGCCTGCGTCCGGGCCTCCCAGGCCCTGTTGGCCACCGTCGCCTCGTACTGGGCGTCGTACAGCCCTGGCCGCGGATTGTCCGACAGGCCGCCGTCCACATTGACGTAGGTGCGCACCCCCGGGATCTCCTTCACGGGTCCGACGCGGTAGAGCGTCGTACCGGCCGGCCCCACTATCGAGCGCCCCGGCTCCAGGATGAGCTTGGGCATCGGCAGGTCGTGCCGCGCCATGCAGCGGCTCAGCGCATCGCATATCACGCCGCCCAGCTCGTCCACGGAGGGAGGTACGTCCTCGTCGGTGTAGGCGATCCCCAGACCGCCGCCCAGGTCCAGCTCACTCGTGGTCAACCCGTGCCTGTCGCGCATGCCGGCCATGAACTTCGTCATCAGCTCGGTAGCCCGCGCAAAGGACTCGAGGGCGAAGATCTGCGACCCGATGTGGCAGTGAAAGCCGTGCAGCACCAGGTTCCCGGCGGCCAGGGCTCGCCTCACCGCCTCCTCGGCCGCGCTCGAGGCCAGCGATAGGCCGAACTTCGAGTCCACGTGACCCGTCGCCACGAAGTCGTGCGTGTGCACGCGGATGCCCGGGGTGACGCGGATAAGCACATCCGCCTTCCGCCCCAGGCGCCGGGCCGCGGCGTCCAGCCGGCCTATCTCGGACAGGCTGTCCACCACGATGCGCCCGACCCCCGCATCGAGTGCCATCTCCATCTCCAGATCCGTCTTGAAGTTGCCGTGCAGCTTCACGCGGGCCGGTGGGAACTCGGCCTTCAGAGCCGTGTACAGCTCGCCGGCGCTGGCGACATCCAGCCCCAGGTCCTCCTCCTCCACGATCCGGCAGACGGCCGTCACCAGCAGCGCCTTGCCGGCGTAGCAGACCTCCACCGAGTCGACCCGCGACGCGAAGGCCTGCTTGTACGCCCGGCAGTTGCGCCTCAGCAGGTCCTCGTCGAGAACGTACAGAGGCGTGCCGAAGCGCTGGGCGAGCTCCACGCAGTCGCAGCCGCCAATGGTCAGATGACCGTCGGCATTGATGCTCTGAGTACCCAGTAGCATAGACCGACCTCCCCGGCGTCGGGAGATACAAAACAGCCCCAGAGCCTAGGCCCTGGGGCGGGCGTAACTACCCACTGCAAGTCGGGGACAATCTTACATGTCGTTGCGGCTGATGATCAACTGCCCCCGCTGGCTGTCGAAGGAAATCGTCAGGTTGAGGGTAGCGGCCAGGAAGCCCAGGGGCACCATCGTCCGCCCCTGCTTGATGTACGGCGCCAGCTCCAGCTCCGTCGCCTGGCCGTTCACCCGGACCGTCGGCACGCCTATCCTCAGTTCCATCTGCGTGTCGGGGCTGACCGCCTTCACGCGCTTCTGAACGGGGAACCAGTAGAGCACGCCGTCGGTCTGCTCGAAGATCTCCCGCAGCGGCCCGACCGAGATCCCTTTGGCGACCTCCGGGCAGGCCCTCAGCGGCACCAGCTTCCCGTCGTACAGCACCTGCACCTGGGCGAAACGGGCCAGCGCCGAGGGCGCCAGGGCCACCGTGTCGGTCGCGCCCGCGGCCTCGGGCCGCGACGCGCGAGCCCCGCTGGTCGGGGCGGGCGAGGCGCCGGGAAGCATCGCCAGCACGTACACCTCGCTGGCGCCCGCGGCCAGGGCCACCTCGGCCTGTCCGAGAGCGCTGGGACCCATCGGGCGCACCGACGGCCCGCGCGGCACCACGGCCGTGCGGACCCTCGCGTCGGGCGTGGTCGTCGCCGCTGGCGCCTGCATCGTCAGGGAGCCGGGCGGCGTCTGCGCCTTCCGGGTCGCGCCGGGCGACAGCACCGGTCGGCTGTCGCTTAGCGCCGGCGGGCTGGTCGGCAAGCTCGGCCGAGCTCCCGCCTGGAGTCTCAGGTCAAGGCTGGGCGCCGCGGCGCCGGGCACTGCGCGAGCGTCGGGCGGCGCGGCCTGCAGAACCGGGGTCGTCAACGTCCGCACGAGCCCGGCCGTGGGCTGAGCGATGCGGTAGGTAATCCGGATCGAGCCCGGCGCCGGCGCGACTTCGCGGGACTCGCCCGACGGCTGCAGGCTACCCACCGGGGCCCGGGCAACGACCGCGGGCTCCCCGATGAACTGCTCCCTCAGCACGAGCATCCTCTGCGGCTGGCCGTTCAGGGCAGCGGCGAAGCCCCCGGCCGGGAGGCTGGCGGCCACCTCGGCCCCGGCCTCCATCGCGGCCCACGCCTGGGCTCGCCCCATGCTTGGCGGAAGGTTCATCAGAGCCCTCGCCGCGGGCGACGGGCGCGCCACGACCACACGCTCGGCCGATGGCGCCGCCACGGGCTGTGGCTGCGGAGCCACCGTCGGCGGCTGAGCCGGTGTCGGAACCGGAGCGGGTGCCGGCGGCTGAACCGGCGCCGGCTGGCTGGGCGGCGCAAGGGGCGCGGGCGCCGGCAGCAGCACATCGTCCTGCTGGGCCGGCTGCGGAGCGGGCGTCCCAGGCACGACCGGCGTCGGGGGCATCGCGGGCAGGGCGCTGGCCTGAGCCGCCGTGGCCGGCTGCATCGCCGTGCGCTGGCGATTGGCCACGGTCACCTCGGTTGCCGAGGACTGGCCCTCGTTCTCCTGGGCGTCCCAGGCCTTGGCCTGGATGGTGTGGGTGCCGTCGTCGGCCCGCGTGGTGTCCCAGCGATCCACATAGGGCGGGTTGCCCTTGATCATCGCCTTGATGTTGCCGTCGAGGTAGACGAACACCCACTCCACGCCCGTGTTGTCCCGGGCGTCAACCTTGATCTCACAGGTTCCCTGCAACTGCTGCCCGTTATGGGGGTAGTAGATGTTCACCAGGGGAGGAGTACGGTCCTGACCGGGTGGGGCGGCGGCCTTCTTGACCGTGACCTGGATGCTGGCCTCGCCGATGGCTCCCGTGCTGTCCAGGGCCCTCACGGCCACCTTGTGGAGCTGGCCGGCTTCGGCGTCGAACTTGTACGAGAACGACTGCTGGCCCTGCGTGCGCGGCGTGGGTAGGACATACTTGTGGACCACGGCGTCATCCACCAGCAACTCCAGCCGAACGATGGGCACATCCGAGGAGGACTGGTAGACCGCGTCAATCCAGATCTCCGCGGCGACGGTAGCTCCGTTCGGGGGCTGGGTGATCGCCACCATGGGACTCGCCCACGCCGGATAGGGGATGAGAGCAGTAAACAGGAAGCTTGTCACTACCCACCAGAAAGTGACCCGGCCGAGACACCGCCCCAGGGTTCTCATAGCCGCTTTTGCCTCCCGCGTTTGCTGCGATCGCTGTTGCACAACCAATGACCGTCCGGCACGGTGGCCCACCGCCCGGCGGTTGGGCCACCGTGCCGGACGGTCATTGGTTGTGCAACAGCGATCGCAGCAAACG
>CAZSOQ010000080.1:0-12584 GCA_964608495.1 uncultured Armatimonadia bacterium
GACGGCGACACCGGCTTCCCCACCATCTGCGGCACGGGCACGGAGGACTACTTCGGCGGCGCCTGGGGCTTCGGCGGCGAGACCTACTCCACGGCCTTCCTGGGGTACCCCTTCTGCCAGCGCGAGCCGGGCCAGGTGCCCAAGCACGGCCTATACCGCTGGCACGTGCTGGACCCCATCCGGTTCCGCGAGGAGCTGAAGGTGACGATGCAGGCCCTGGGCTGGTGGCCGAACGGCAAGTTCGAGCCGCTGACGGACGACATCTCGTCGGTGGGCTACTGGTACCAGTCCGAGCCGCACGCAGCCTTCCCCCAGCTGCCCGACATCCACGGCCGCTGGGCACGATAGCCCGAGGGTCTGCCGCCCCCCGTCTGTTGTAGTCGCAGGTCGGACCTTAGCCTGCCCCTGCAGGCTGAGGTCCGCGCCTGCGGTGGTGGCGGCGGGGTGGCCCCTCGTGGAGGATCCGCCACGGGGCTCCGTAGGGCGGGGCTTCAGCTCCGCCTCCCTCTCTCCCGCACCCGTTGTGGGAGGCGAGGGGGCGCTTTCTGCCCCCTCGGCGACGGCACACCCCCCCCCATCCCCTGCCTACTCCCGCCCCTCGATCCTCGCCAACGCCCTCCTCACCCGCGCGAGCTGCGACGCGACCCGCGCCCGCTCGGCCTCCAGCACCTCGGGATCGTCCGTCCAGTGCGTCAGATCCCGGAACAGCTCCGGCCGCCAGCCCAGCAGTTGCCGCGCCTCGCTCACCAGCCGCCACTGCGGCGACGCGCTCTCGCCGCCGACTGGGTGCTCGTCGGTCCGCTCGCCGCCTGCCCGGACGCCCTGCGGCGCATCGGGCCGTATCCCGCGCTCGCGCAGCGCGTCCGCCAGCCGGTCCGTCGCCAGCTCCAGCTCGTGCAGCAGCTCGTAGTCCTCGATCCCGTCCCGGATGTTCTCCAGCCTCTGGCACGAGATCAGCGTCTGGTCCGGCCCGGGGTAGAAGAGGTGCCCGTCCCCGTTCACGTGGTCATAGGTGAAGGTGTTCCACGGCACTTCCGGCCAGCGCTTCCCCGCCGCGATCTGCGCCAGCACCTCCGGGTCCTCCATCGGCACGATGTAGTCCGGCCCGGGCTTCGTCACCTCATTGCTCTGCCACATCTGCATGTGGTAGTACAGGAACCCCGTCACGCGGTACCTGTATGTCTGCCAGAACAGGATCCGGTGCTCCAGGGCCGAGTAGTCCGTGAACCAGTTCGCGTAGGGATGCGTTGGCCCACAGCACACATACCACCACATCTCGTCCGTCTTATCCACATTCCGCCATATCCGCGGGTTCTCCAGATGCGGCGTCAGCGGTACCCAGGTGTCCATCACGGGGTTCAGCACCTCGTTCGGCACCACCGTACACGCCGTCCGCAGGTCCGGCGCGGCCTTCTTGATGACCGAGTACGCCCGCACCACCTCGTCATACCCCTCCGGCCGCACCTCATCGAACCCATACACGTACCCCTTGTCTATCCAGCCGTTCCGCCGCAGGAACTCCGCGTACTCGCGGGCCCACTTCGCCAACTCCGCGTCCCTTGCCGCCCGTTCCTCCGGCGTGCCGCCCCCCAGGCCGCCCTGGTACTTCACGCAGAAGGCGTTCATCCCGTGGTCCACGCACCACCGGATGTCGTCCTCGTCCCAGTACGGGTTGCCCGAGTAGATCGTCCCGGGGTTGATCCTACGGTCCAGCAGGAACTGGAAGTACCGTCGCTTCAGCTCCGGCGGCGTCTCCTTGAGGCCGTACCAGGCCGCCAGGCCCGTGTGCCACGACGAGATCGCGGTCTTCAGCGTGGTCGTGTCGGGCAGCGTGACGTCCCAGACCTCGACTTCGAGCTTCAGGTTCACGGGCCGCGCGTTGGCCGGGCTCACCGTCAGGCCGCCCACGTACACGCCCGCCGGCACGTCCTTCGGGGCCTTCACGCCCACCCATATCGGCTGATTCTGCCCCTGCGCCCCGTCGAATCGGTCCAGCGGCATCAGCGGATCGGGGTACCAGCCCACGTACTCCACGGGGTAGCGCGGCTTGCGCGTCTGCACGTACCCTACCCGGTACACCTCGATCCTGTCCCGCCCGATCGTGAAGCCCTGCGGCCCGACCAGCGGCGTCCACGTCACCTCCACGTCCTCCAGGTCCTTCGCCACCGGTATTATCACGAACTGGATCGCTTCGTACTCATTCCGGCACAGACGCAGCCTGCCCACCAGCCCCAGCTTCCCCGCGAAGGGCACGTCCCTCAGCACCTTCACCGTGGAGGGCGCCACGCCTATGCCGTAGTCGGGCAGATCACCGCCGCCCATGGCTTCCCAGGTCCGCCAGCGCGTGTCGAGCTGGCCGATCCGCACCGCCAGGTCCTCGACTTCCCGCGCGAGCTGGGCCCACGCCTCACGCGCCGTGCCCTGCACGACCGCCGCGGCGTCTTGCGCCATCGCGCGGTTGCACCGGGCCGTGAGGGCCTTGAGGTCGGCGTCCAAGACCGCCGCGGCCGCGGTGAGGGCCTCGGGCGCGTTCTTCGGCACGGGCCGCGACGCCTGCCCGCGCCACCATGCCGACGCGGCGTCCAGCTCCGCCAGTCGCGCGTCCACGGGCTCGATGTAGTAGGGCAGCGCGCCGGTGCGCAGGATGAGGCGGTTGCCCTCGCGCACCTCGAAGGCCACGCTCCCGGCGCCGGTCTGCGCCACGCGATAGCGCACGCTGAGACAGTCGGCGTGGGGCATGGGCTCGGTGCCCAGGATCTCGCCCGCGCCCACCAGGGCCACCGTCAGGCCCGCCGAGAAGGGCCCCAGCGGCTGGAAACGCGCCTCGTTCACGCCCAGGAAGGGCTCATCGAGGCGGCACAGGCCCACGGCCGGGGGGCTCTCGTCGAAGATGACGACGCCGAAGTTCTCGGGCTCATGGAAGCCGTTGAGCGTGGGCGACCAGCCGCTCCACTCGTCCAGGCGTTTCTCCTCGCGGTTGAGGTTGATCCGCCAGGCCTGGCCGAGCTTGGGCGGGCCACCGATGTCGGCCCAGGGGATGACGATTTCGCACTGCCAGCCCTTGTCGCCGCGGAGGGTAGCGGCGATGGCGCGGGTATTCCAGGTGGGGTCGAACTGGCCGGGCGTGGGACAGAGCTCGTCGAGCAGGACGCCGGCGGCGTTGACTATGAAGTGGAAGAACTGCTCCGAGAGGGGCGGCTGGACGAAGATCTCGACGGAATCGTCCATCCAGAGGCCATCGGCATCGCGCTCGGTGCGTTGGAGCAGCAGGTTCTCCATCTGCGACTCACGGCAATCGAGGGCGATATAGAGGGAGGTATCGTCCCAGAGGATACGGCCGGTGGTCTGCTCTTGGGCGAGGGCATGGTCGCGGATATCCACAAAGGGCCCGAGCCTGACAGCCCTCTGCCAACACTCCTCACCGATCCTCCCATCCACCACCACCTCCCCCGCACACCTCGCCACCCTCGCCACCGCAGGCAAGCCGAGGTCGCCGGCAGCCACTCCTGCCACCGAAGCCAACGCCACACCCAGCACGGCGGGAAGCGGTATGGACCTGCTGAGTTGCAGCAAGCGGAGCGTTCGCATATGGTGATCTCCCCTGTCTAGGTGCCCATTGGCTTCGCGGACGTGTCGTCCTCGCTGTCCCCGCGTGGTAGTCACGCCCCTATTGCACCTCGTCTGCGTCCAGCCCCAACTGGTCGGCGTACTTGGCGATGAGCTTCTGCATGCTCTCGACATGAGGCCGGATCTCGTGTGGCCCGGGGACCCGGGCTGCTGCCGCGTCGTCCTCGTGCAGGTGTGAGCTCGTGAACTTGTGCGCGTGCTCCAGGGGTCCCTCATCCGCCACGTCGAATCCTGGGCAACGGAGCAAGAGGCTGTGAAGCCTGGGCCAGCTTTCGCTCTCGTACGCACGAGGTATCAGCTGTCCGGTCGTGACCTGGAACAGGTCCTTGACGAAGCGCTCGACGAACTGCCTCAGCGATAGCACGGCCTCGTGACGGTATGATTCGTTCGTGGCCTCCGAGCACTTCTGCGCTTGCTGTAGAAGCTCCACGAGCCTGGGGCCCGCTTCCGTGATGGTAGGCCCCTCGGGGTGGTGTGCCTCGAAGCGGAGACGGTAGACGTTGTGAGCCCTGCGGTAGCGCGCATCGATGTGGTCGTGCACCCGCTCCAGGTGGGTCATGACGATCACTTGGTGGCCGTCGCCGAGGAGCTTCCCCAGCACGCCCTGAATGAACCGCTGAGCGTGGTGGTCGTCCATGGACTGCACCGGGTCGTCTATCAGCACGAACCTGAAGGGGGTGTGCCCCCCCACCGCACAACCCAAGTGCACCGCCAAACCCAGGCAGTTCAGATGCGACGCGCTGAGGTTGGGCGCCGCCTGCATTTCCTCCCCATAGGACGCTGCCAGTATCTGCAGCGCGTCCGTCGCTGGCTGAATCCGTGAGAACGCGACCAGCTCGTCCGGGTTGAGGAGGTCGTACCAGCCCTTGATCTCGCTCCCCCGAGTAGCCAGCATCTCCTTCTGCTTCTCCTCGATGAACTCCCTTACTTCGGCTCGGAAGCGCCCCAGTGACTCCTCCAGTGCGATGTCCTGCGCGGCGATCTCGACATCGCTCCAGCGCTCCCACGCCTCAAGCAGGAACCCTAGGTAGCGCACCTCGCCCTGGGAAGACAGCGTCTCGCTCACCCCCGGCGACAGACCGTTGAAGGCAGACCTGTACGTGTCGAGAGCTGCCACGTACGCTCTCACGGCCGAGGCCAGGGCCTCGATACGGGTAGGCAGTTCGTTCGACACGTCTTCCGCCGGTGCGAGGCCCGCCACTCGCTGCTCCACGTGGGTGAGAGCCGCCGTCACCTGGCCGTAGGCCTTCTGGCACTCGTCCCTCTGACGCTGGAGGGCCGTCGCAGCAGAGCGGAACTGCGGCAAGGGGGCCTCGGGCGGCAGGAGGGCCGTCAGCCTCTCCCATGCTTCGTCCGACGGACACTCAACGGCTGGCCAGGAGTCAGGATCGGCTGCCGATAGCCGTTTCCTGAGCTCACCGAGCCGAGTCGCAGCTGCTTCCTGCGCTTGTCCACCGCCCGTCGCGGCGTCGGCTGCGGCCTCGATTTCGGCGGTCCGCTCCGCTGTGAGTGTGCGCGCGTGGCAGAAAGGGCACCTGTCCGAGTCCGGCCCCTCCCGCAGCTGAAGGCCCATCCTGTAGAACTCGGCAAGGACCCTGCCGACCTCGTCGCCCGCGCCTTGCAGATACTCGACCAGTTGGTGAGCGAGATCGGCTTCTGAGCGGGAATCGGGGCAGGCCATCTGCAGCACGGGATCTGTGAGCGCATGGGGGCGATAGGCGTCCCAGTCGACTACCTCTCTAGCGCGGGCAGCCTGTGCGTCTCTCAGGGCTTCCGGCACCGCCTCATCCGGGAGGTCCGCACCTATCGCGGCGACCACAAGCCCCCTCAGCACCCGGGACGCGTCCTGCGCGGATAGGGGCCTCTGCTGGAGGCTCTCCACGAGGCGCCCGGCTGCTGCGTAGGTCCTGGCCTCAGCGAGAAGGTGCGCGAGAAAGGCTCGCGCCTCGGTTGCCCTGTTGGGCTTGCTCGTGGCGTATCCGGCCGTGCCCTGCAACTTGTCGACATCGTCCCGGAAGCGGATCAGGCCTTCCAGGCCGAGCATGGAGGACAGGGCGCGATAACGCTGCTTCGGCTGGCTGTGTATGAAATCCTGCAGAGCGTGCTGCATCACCAAGGGCTTCGCGAACTCAGACAGCACACCGAGGACAGACAGGTCGGGCCGCGGCTCGCCATCCACGTACAGGTCCGAGGATTCGTCCTTGCTGAGTTCCCGGCGCACGGTGTGCTCCGTGCCGTCGGCAGCGTCGACGACCGCCTCGACAAACGGACGCTCGTGCCAGTCCCAGTGTACGTTCGCGTACGATCCCTTGTATTCCTGCTTCGACAGCCCTTCCCCCCTCTCCCGTCTCGCCGTCCTGCCGTAGAGCAGCCACTCCAAGGCCTCGACCAGGCTCGTCTTCCCGGTGCCGTTGGCGCCGAGGACGAGGGTCAGGACCTGCCCGAAGCTAACCGTCTGCCTGTCCCGGAAGCCCCGCATTCCCTGTACGGTGAGTTGTCTCAATCTCATCGATCCTGGCCTCCATCGTCCGTTTGCACTCGTTGAGCAACGCCTCGTAACCAGGACTCTCCAGGTAGGCCTCGACGAGCCCCTTGTGGAACGGATCGCTGACCAGATCGCGGAACTCAGTCAGAAGACCGCTCACGATGCCCATGTACCACCACCCCCGGGAGAATACCGCGTCTCACGCCGAACTTGGGCTGGGCGGTTCGTCCCTCCCAAGCCCACATAACGCGGGAAATGGGACAACTCGGACAGGACGACATGCATGGTAACACACTGGATGCTCTTCAGCCATCGGGCGCGGCATTGCTGAGGCCAGACGAGCGAGGGACGAGACGGGGGCGAGGGCTCCCATACCCAAGGGCCCGAGGCGCAGCGCCCAGCGCCCCCGTATGGACCTGCCCATGGTCCGGCGGTGGTACCCCTTGGTGCCGCGCCTCCGCGCCAGCCGCAAGCTAGGGCTCCCCCGCGAAGGGCCCTGCGTGCGGTCGCGCCACCGCAACGTCATAGCCCGGCCCGTACCCCCAGGGGGTTCTCCCGTGACCGTAAGACGAGCAACCCTGCCCCAGCGCGGCTAGGCGTCCCGGCGTCCGCACTGCAGCAGCGCAAACCCAGTCTCCGCATCGGCGACGCGCACCGCGTCCAGCCCTACCACCTCGATTAGCACCACCTCCAGCACGTGCCAGGTCACAATCCCCGCGCGTATGCACCCGGCCCGCGCCTCCTCACCGCGCCCGAAGGCCGCGTGCATGTGCAGCGACGGCCTGCCCGCCTCGTCGGGGAAGATCGTCCCCACCGCCGCGACCTCGTGTACCCCGCCGAGCGCCGTGACCACGGGCACCGGCGGCAGCACCTCGCCGTCCTCGGGCCCCACGACGAACCTGCTCCCGTCCTCGGCGCCTCCCACCATCACCGCGATCCCGGCCAGCACGCCCTGCTCCGCGGCGAAGTCCTCCAGCGACTGGGGCATGGGGTCACCGTGCTCCAGGCGAAGGGCGAAAACGCGGCCCAGCTTGCCCTCACTGTACTGCATGGCTCATCTCTCCTTCCGAGGCGCCCGCCGCCGACACGCGGGGCGACGGCATGAGGTTCCGCGCGAGCGACGGGTCCCCTTGCCGGCGCGCGGACGGCGGGCGTGCGCGGAGTGTGGCAGAACGAGGATTGACAGCCGCGCCGCCGAGCTGCAGGAGGTGGCAAGCCAATGACCCGCCGCGCTGTCTTCTACGGGGCCGCCGTGTTGGCCTTGGCCCGCGCCGCTTCAGCTCACGCCTGGGCCGGATCGCCAGGGCGATGGCGTCCGCCCTGCATGCGAACCCAGTAGTCCCGGATCGCCCGTTCCTGCTCGTCGCTCTCCACGGCGCCGGGCCGTCGCCGGCGCATGTGCTCGATGGCCTCGGTCGGGCTCATCCCGAGGCTCACGAAGTAGCAGGCCAGCATGGTGCCCGTCCGGCCGACGCCCGCCTGGCAGTGCACGGCCACGGTCTGGCCCCGCCGCAGCCGCTCGGCCAGCGCCGCCACGAATTCGCCGATCTGCTGCTGCGTGGGCGCCGTGTAGTCGGCGAAGGGGATCCGCACGTGCTCCAGCCCCTCGCGTAGCACGGCCGCGGTCTCGGGTGGGTCTTCGTTGAGCGATACCAGCACATGGAACCCCAGCCGCGCCAGCAGAGGCAGTTGGTCCGGTCCCGGGCAGGCCAGTGCCGCCACCTGTCCCGGTATGACCCAGTCCAGACACAATTCCGGCACGTCGTAGTCGCGCTTCATGGCTCCGCCTGTGTGCCTGGCCGCCCGGAGGTGTCCTGTAGGGCCGCCCCTCTCGGGGCCCTGTCCCCGCCGGCTGCCGGGCCCTCTGTCGCTCTGCGCGGCCGAACCTCAGCCTTCCGGCGGCAACGTCTCGACCTCTCGCAGTGTACCACTGCCTTCCTGTCCCGACCACGTCGCCCGGTCCGCGTGAACCATCGAGCGTGCAGGACGTCAACGGCAGGGGGGCCCGCCGTGGCGTTGCGCTTCCGTCCCGCGCCCCCGGCGACCCATTCGCTTGGGCGAGGAGCTGACGATGATGACGGTCCGTACCCTCCAGATCGCGCTTGCCGGGGCAGCGGTGGTCGTCCTCGCGCCCTGTCAGGGCCAGCCGCCGCAGCAGTTCATCGCACGCAACGACGGCGACGGCGACGGTCGCCTGAGCCGCCAGGAGTTCCCCGAGGGCATGCGGCAGCTCTTCGACCGCATTGACGCCAATCGCGACGGCTTTGTCACCGCCGAAGAGGCAGCGGCCTTCGCGCGCGCCAGGAGCAACCAGCCCCCAGGCGCGCCGGGCGCGCAGCGTCCGCAGCGCCCGCCCCTGCCGCCGCCGGACTACGCCAACGTCAGCTACGGTGCCCACGAGCGCAACGTATTCGACCTTTGGCTGGCGAAGTCCGACACGCCCACCCCACTGGTCATCTTCTACCACGGCGGAGGCTTCCGTGGAGGCGACAAGGGCTCCCTCGACCCCCAGCTCCTGGCGGGCCTGCGCGGGGGCGGTGTATCCGTGGCCGCGGCCAACTACCGCCTCTCGGGCGTCGCGCCCTTCCCGGCCCAGATGCTGGACTGCGCGAGGGCCCTGCAGTTCCTGCGCTACCACGCGGCCGACTACAACCTGGACCCGACCCGGGTGGGAGCCACCGGCGGCTCGGCGGGCGCCGGCATATCCCTGTGGCTAGCCTTCCACGACGACCTCGCCGACCCCGCCAGTGACGACCCCGTCGCCATTCAATCCACGCGCCTCACCTGCGCCGTCGTCTACGCCGCCCAGTCCTCCTATGATCCCCGGTTCATCATGAAGCTCTTCGACACCGACCAGGTGGACCCGGCGCTGGTCTTGTTCTTCGGCATGGCCGACGCCTCCGACGTGGCCGACCCGCGGTTCCACCCGCTCTTCGAGGAAGCCTCGGCGATCAACCACACCACCGCGGACGATGCGCCCGTGATGCTCTTCTACCCGCAGGCCAACGACCCCCTGCCCCCCAACTCACCCGGCTCGCAGCACATCCACCACCCGAAGTTCGGCTTCGTCTTGAAGGAGAAGCTCGACGCGCTGGGTGTGGAGTGCGTGCTGAAGCTGCGTGAGGACTACCCGCCGGGCGCGCCGGGTGGTGGGCCGGTGCAGGACTACGTGAAGTTCTTCCTGGCCAAGCTGGCGCCGCAGCCGGCCGGGTAGAGGAGGGCCGCGGTGGCCGCCTCGGCCTAGTACAGGCTGTCCCCGTCGGCCGGCTCATCGCCGGCCTCCGGTTCGGCCTCACGCTCCTCGGGGCCCTCCACCTCGGGCGCGCCTCCCGCCGGCTCGGGTGCCTCGGCCGGCGCCTCGGCTCCCGGCGGCGGAGGCAGCTCGGTTTCCGACCACGACTCCTGCGGCGACACATCAAGCTCGGCTTCCTGGTACGCCTGCTCCGGTGGCGGCGGCAAGTCCTCCGACATCGCTGGCGCGGCAGGCCCTTCGCCCGTGGGCCTCTCGTCGAAGATGGGCCCCGCGGCCGCCGGCGCCACGGGCCCCTCGGCCGCCGGCAGCTTCGCCTCGACCCCGAGCCGACTGCCGATCTGATCGGCCATCAACTGCAGGTCGAAGGCCTCCTTCCGCACCCTCAGATCGTAGTAGAGGATCACCAGCCCGGTCATCGTCAGCGGCAGGAGCAGCATACCCAGCAGTGTACTGACCAACTGCTGCAGCCCCTGGGCCAGGCCCGGCGCCCCGGCGGCTCCCAGGACGGCGAAGGCGATCCCGAAGGGCATACTGACGGCGGCTTGGATCACTGCCACGATCAGCCCGAAGAGGAGCATCGTCCCGAACACGCGCCACCAGTAGCCCTTCACGAGCTCGGCGCTCCTGTTGACGGCGGCTCCCGGCCCCAGGCCCTCGAGCACCACCAGCGGCCAGGCGAAGGACAGCGCCACGGCCGCATAGACTCCGGGTATGACACATAGCAGGAAGCCCAGGAACGTAATAAGGCCCACGATCAGCCAGGTGACCAGCAGGGGGCCGATGTTGCGCGTGACCTGCGCGTAGGCGTCGGCCGGACGCACCTCCGCGCCCAGGTAAGAGCGGCTGATCGCCACGGCGAGCGCGGCGTACACGATGGCGTACCCGATCAGCCACAGCCCGTACAGCAAGAGGCCGCCGCCGGCCGCCCCGACGATCATCGGCGTCGAGAAGCCGAAAAGGTCCTGCCCCGGCGTTGGCGTCTTCATGACGCTGCCGAGGAAGAGGCCAACGAGCACAGCCTGCACGATCCCCAGGGGCACATACACCACCGCCGCAATCGTCACGAGGGGCACGAACCTTCGCCGGTACAGCCTGAAGGCCGCATCCAGTATCTCGGCTACGGACAGGGGCCTCAGCGCGGGTGTCTCGGAGGCCACGAACCTCACCCCCCTGGCTCGTCTTGACCACCGCTGAGGAAGCTATCACACACCCTCGCCGCGCGCAACCCCTTCCCTGCGGGCCCGCGCCCATGCGCCGCGCCGACCGCAGGGCCCGCCTAGGGGGTGGGGGTATCGCCGCTGTCGGCGGCCCTCTCCGCTCCCTGCTTGGCCAGCGCATCGGCCTCGCGGTTCTCCTCGCGGGGAACGTGCTGCCACGTGACCTCCTCGAACCGCCTCGTGAGCTTCATCGCCCATTCATGGAGGGGGCGCAGGTGCGCGGCCTTCACGCGGTACTCGCCCCGCATCTGCTTCACCAGCAGCTCCGAATCCGACCGCACGGTCACCCGGCGCGCCTGCCGCGCCGCGGCCTCGTGCAGGCCCGCGATGAGCGCGCGGTACTCCGCCACATTGTTCGTGGTTGCGCCGAGTGGAATGGACGCGCGATGGATGACTTCACCACCGGCCGTCAGCACGATCCCCGCGCCGGCCGGGCCGGGGTTCCCCAAGCTCGCGCCGTCAACGTACACCGTGATGTCCTCTGTCTTCCTGGCTGCCATCGGGTGACTCCTTCGTGGCCGTTGCCTTCCACGGCCGGGCTTCCCCTGCTTCGGTGACCTAGACCTCGAGGACGCATCCTCGGGCCTGCCCGTATCTCACCCTAAAGTAGCCTCTCCCTCGGCCGATACACACGGCGGAGGGAGTGTACCGCCATGCTAATGTATGTCATCGCAGCCGTGATCGCGGTATGGTTCGCGCTCGGCCTTCTGGCCATCTGCGCCTGCGTGGCCGGTGGGCGAGCGGAGAATCGAGAGCGGCTCCTCGAGGAGGAGCGTCCCGACCAGGAGCAGGAGCGCTCGCGGCCCCTCCGCGCGGCCATGTTCTGACGCCCCGGGGGGCCTTCCGGCGCCCCGGCGGCCGCCCGATGGCCGCTATCCCGACGGCGGCAGGACAACCGGGCTGTCGGGCAGGCCGGGCAGCACGCTGCCCGCCGGCACCTTGGCCATGCTCTCGGCATACACCCAGCACAGGCGGCTGTCCGCGCCCACTGTCACGCCCGACCCCAGCACGCAATCCTCGGCCACCGTCCCGGGCCCCAGACGGCAGTCCGCCAGCAGGGCTACATTGGGCCCAACCGCGCCTGCGGCGTCCACCCGTACCCCCGGCCCCACCAGCACCGGGGGCTCGACCCTCACGTCCTCGGCGAGTTCCGCCGTCTCGTGAATCGCGATTCCGCCCTCCTCGCGGCTCTGTATCACGACCCCATTCATCGCGATGACGTTAGACGGCCGCGCCACGTCCGACCAGTATCCTTCCACCTCGACCGACCGCAGTCGCCCGCCCTCGGCGATGAGCTGCGCGACGGCTTGCGGCAGCTCGATCTCGCCTCGCGGCGACGGCGGCAGCTCGGCGGTGAGCTCCAGCACGCGCGGCGGCAGCACCAGGACCCCGGCGTTGTTGTACTGCGTCGTCGAAGCCCCGCGCTCGGGCTTCTCGATGATCTCCGCCACCGTGCCTTCCTCCACGTACACCGCCGCCCCTTCCCACGGGTCGTCCACCCAGTTCACGCTCAGCACGCCGTCCGCCTGGCCCTCAAAGGCCCGCAGGACCCGCTCATAGTGCCCCTGGGGCACCAGTATGTCGCCCCAGGACAGCAGGAAGGGCTCGTCGCCGATGAAGTCTCGCGCCAGCAGCACCGCCGAACCCGTCCCCTTCGGCTCGGGCTGGACGACGTAGCTCAGCTCCGCGCCCCAGGCCGACCCGTCCCCCAGGGCCTCGGTCATCTTGTCCCGCAGATGCCCCACGACGATGCGTATCTCCCTCACGCCCGCCCGGACGAAGCCCTCGATGATGTGCGTGATCAACGGCTGACCGCCCACCGGCACCAGCGGCTTGGGCCGCCAGTAGGTGATGGGTCTCATCCGCTTGCCTTCGCCCGCGGCGACGATAACGCCCCGCATTGATCTTGCCTCCCGGCCGCTGGACGGGGGCCATTCTACGCCAGCTGACGGCCCGTGCCCACCGGCGGTGGCCTGCGCCTCTGGGCGACGGGCCGCGCCTC
>CAZSOQ010000080.1:12684-21561 GCA_964608495.1 uncultured Armatimonadia bacterium
ACGGGCTGCGCCTCCGGGCGACGGCCTGCGACGCCGTCGGCGCCCGTGCCCCGGCCTCGGCCCTCAGCCCCTACCGCCCGGCGATCTCGAAGCGGAAGACCTCCGTGTCCGTGGGCAGCACCAGTCGTCCCTCCTCCACGGTCGTCTCCACGTCACCCCCGGCCGTCCCGGCTTCGTCGTAGGCCGTGACGCGCACCGTCGCGCCCAGCCCCAGCGCGCCCGCGTCCACCCGCAGCACCGTCACCTTCCCGAGCGGCCACAGGCTCCACACTCCCTCCGCCGATCGCTTCAGTATCGCGGCCCCGTCCGTGTCCGCGGGGCCCACCACCTGTCGCTTGCCGCGAGCGTCCACGAACCACGTCCCCTCTTGGGACGCGACGTCCACGCGCCCCCCCGCGCCCGCCGCCGAGTACACCAGCATGCCCTCGGGCCCCTGCGCCAGGAACCCCGACGGCGGCAGCGCGTAGCCGGCGCCCTCGGCCTCCACCGGCCAGTCCTTCGCCAGGCTCCCGTTCACCCACACCCGCAGCCCGTTCGCATAGCGCACGTACACCTGGCTCTCGCGGTAGATCCCCGACCGCACCGCCTCGCTCGTGCCCAGCATCCGGCCGCTTTCGGGGTCCCGATAGCGAATCTCCTCCACGGGGCACATGGCGTACAGTTTATGCAGCGGCTGCAGCAGGTAGTAGGTCTTGATGTCCGTATCGTAGTCGCGGAAGCGCAGGCCCGTGAACGTCCCCTGGTGCCCATAGGCCACCGTCGCCGCGGTGTACCGGTCCTGCGCCGCTTCCCAGCCGCCCAGCGAGGCCGCGGCGTCGGGCCCGTCCACGTAGCGGCTGATCCAGCTCATCCCCGCGTCCATCTCCAGCGGGTGAATCTTCAGCAGATCGAAGTCCACGAGGAAGGGCTCCAGATGCGGATGGGGCGACCGGATCTGCGCGTCGCTGCCGTCCGCCAGCCCGGCGTAGAGCCAGTGCATGCTCCCCTCGCTGTACACGGCCCCGTAGGACGCCCGCTCGTTCATGAGCAGCTTCCCGTAGCAGCGGTAGGTCGTCCCGAACTGCGCCGCCCCGGCCAGTCTCGCGTCGAAGTCCACCTTGCCCCACGGCGCCGCGGCCGTGTGCACATCGCAGAACGACCCCTGCGTGCCGAAGCGCCCGGCGATACGCGGCGCGTAGCGGGCCTCCAGCTCCACGGCCCGCAGTGGCTTGAGGGGGTATGACCCCGGCCAGCACTGCGCGCTGATGTCGCCGTCGGGCAGCAGGTTGATGTTGTCCCACTCGAAGTCCGCTGCCACGGGCTGCAGGTCCGTGTAGTTCGTGTACAGCACGGGCAGGAAGCCCATCGCCTGCAGCTGCTCCAGGTAGCGCTTCACGGCCACGTCCCCCGCCACCGGCGCCGCGTGTTCCGTGAGCGTCCATTCCTGCGGCCCCTGCGGCACGTCCGACCACATCCCGTCGAAGTGCCGTATGTACACCTTCTCCACGCCGTAGGAATGCAGTCGTTGCCAGTGCTCAAGCTGCTCGGCCAGCAGCGAGGCCCGCCCGCCCGTGTAGTGGCAGTAGGCCGCCAGCTTCTCCCGGTTGGGCGACGGCGGGTGTGGGATGTTCGGCAGCGTCTCCCGCAACTCGGACGACACGGTGAGGACATACCGCTCGCGCAGCACGTTCCTGCGCCCATGGCTGCGCGTGTCGTACTTCACCCCCGGCACGTAGGTCAGCGCGCTCGCGGCCAGGCTATCCACCCTGTGCGAAAGGTCGGCCCCGAAGGTCAGCCCCGATGCCCGCGACCGATACCAGTCGGGGTATCCCGACACGAAGAGGTGGTCCGTCACGACCACGCCGCCGTCGCGCCCGTAGTCCCACACGCCCCACGACCAGTAGGGCACGGGCACGAACCGCGCCTCCGCTGCGCTCTCGAAGTGCCCGGGCGAGAAGCCCGTCAGCGCCTCGTCCGTGCCCTCGATCTCCACCAGCAGGCTCTTGCCGCGCACGCTCAGGCTCAGCGCATACTCCGTCGCGGCTCCCCCGGCCTCGCACCTCCAGACGGTCCTCACGGAGTTCTCGTCACGCTCCAGGCTCACACGCGTCCGCCGCACCCCGGGGCTCGCGGGCAGGAAGCGTCGTCCCCCCAGCTCGACCAGGGGCCCGCCCTCGGCGGCCAGGCGGCAGTTCTCACTGGCCTCGCCGCGCTCCCACGTCGCCTCGACGTCGTCCAGCGTCCCCGTCAGCGGCGTGTAGCGATACGTAACCTTCTCGTCCGCGCCCTCGTAGACCAGCCGCCAGGCGTCCCCGTCCGCCTCGACGCGGTTGCTGAAGGCCGCCCTGGGCGTGTCCGGCAGCAGCCCGTCCGGCGAGGTGGGGAAGGGCAGATCCTCCAGGCTCACGCTCGTGCTCAGCTCCGGCGCCGGTGTCTCCTTGGCGAAGACCAGCGCGTCCAGCAGCAGCGATCGGGCCCGGGTGTTGGTGCAGCCGTCGAAGCCCACGCCCGTGCACACCAGCGGCCGCGGCCATTCCCGCGGAATCCGCGCGCGGGCCACATACCAGTACGGGTAGGCGATCGCGCCCGGGAACTGCAGCCGTCGGCCCTGGCCCTCGCCGTCCTGCAGCTCGACCCAGTACCGCAGCAGCGGCATCTCCGGCGTGCGTTCCTCGACCCAGCCGAGTGCTCGCCCCAGCAGCCACAGCCGCGCCACGTCGGCCTCCTCGGGCACGGGCAGCGGGACCTTCGGGCGCAGCACGAAGCCACTGCGTCGCTCGCCGCCCACATACCCCACCTTCAGCGACGCCTCGGACCAGCACAGCTCCTCGCGGGTCCTTTCCAGCGTCGCTGATCCGCCCTCGAGGCCCTCGACGCTCCAGTCGCGCGGGTCGGCCTCGCCGAACCGTACCGCCGGCTCGACGGGCAGGGCCTTCACGAGGGCCCGGGGCCGCGCCCCTATCCACTCAGCCTGCTCACCTGCGGCCGGCGGCCTGCGCACCCATCGGCACTGGCCGTCCTCCTCGACGATACTCCCCACCAGTACCCGACGGCTCGCGTCTTCGCCCGCCAGGGGCAACCGCCCGCCCGAGCCGCCGGCGTCGTACAGGCCCACCTTCACGAAAACCTCCCCCCGCGCGGACGCCGGCACCGTCACCGCGCCGAAGTCCACCGTCGTCGTCTCGTTAGGCGACCAGCTCGACGAGCGCGTTGGGGCCACGAGCGGTCGCAGCCCCGGCGCGGGCTGCATGTACAGCGACTCGCCCGCCCGTGCCCGGTCGAAATGCACGAAGGCCGTGTAGTCCAGCTCCAGCCTCTCGCCGCAGTTGAAGAACGTAACCGATACCCGCAGCTCCCTCGGACTAAGCTGCTCGCAGGTGGCCACGGGCAGCACCTTGCCCTCCTGCGCCGCGCCCGAGGCCGCGCCCCCCACCACGGCGGCCAGGCATCCCCACAGCGCGACCCGCGATCCGTGACGCTCGCTCATCTGACGCCCTCCTCGGCTGCCGGCGGCGTCCGCTCGAAGACCACGCCCCCATCGCGAGGTACCAGCCGCCCGACCAGCACCCTATCCCGCTCGTCGCTGCCCGCGGGCCGCAGGCGCTCGCCCGTCCCGGCCTGGTCGTACAGACCCACGCGCAGGTATAGCGGCCTGTCCAGCCCCGCCGGGAGCGTGTAGGGCCCGAAGGTGACCACCGTCACCTCGTCCTCGCCCCAGGCGGCCGAGTCCGTGGGCCGGCTCGAGGGATACAGCCCCATCTCGCTCGTGACGGCCAGATTCTCGCCCGTCGCCTCCGGCTCGAAGTGCAGGAAGGCCGAGTAGTCGGTCCGCAGGCTGGCGCCGCAGTTGAGGTAGGCCACCCTGACGACCACGCGGTTGGCACCGAGCAGCTCGCACGCCGCCACGGCCACGATGGGGGTATCCTCCGGCCCTGCCGCCGGGCACGCCCTTCGCAGCCGCACCGGCCCCGCCGGATCGCCCTCCTCGCGCACCAGTGTCCCCAGCGCCGCCGGCGGATCGCCGACCAGCCCGCCTCGTACCTCCAGCTCCCGCGGCGTGTCGGCGCCGATCGTGAAGGGGCCGAAGCTCACCACCTCGACGCTATCGCCCGACCATCCCGCGGCGTGCATGGCCTTCCTGACCGTCCGCGGGCCCGGCTCCGGCGCCTCGTACGTCGCGCCCGGCTCCCCGGGCTTCACGAAGGCCAGCTCTGCCTCGCCATCGGTCGCGAGTCGCCTGCCGGCATTCAGCAGCACCAGCTTCAGCACCACTCGCTCGGTCCCCACCGTCTCGCAGTCGAGCAGGCCAAAGCACGTCCCCTCCTGTGCCCAGGACGGCCCGCTCACGATGCTCAGCAGGGCCGGCCCTACCATCAGCGCGGCGCCTGCCCACGGGGCCCGCTTGCGTCTCCTCATCGCGGCCTACCTCCCGACGCTTGCCTGGAGTCCTCGCCTTCCCACCCGCCGCAGGGCCCTTTGCGCCGCGCCCAGGCGCTCACCTCCACCACTGCGCCGGTCCAGGCCCCCGCCTCCCTCGCCCCACGGGAGGGAGTCGCCCGCCGCTGTCGAATTCGTCTCACGGCCATCACCGGGCGCGCCGCCCCGGGAGCGCGCGGCGCTCCGTCGGCGACGCGGCCCTTCGCCCTGTCCGCCACGCCGGACGGGCCCATACCGCAGAGAGGAGGATGCTCCATGGCAGTCAAGTGGGGAGTCATCGGCTGTGGTGGCATCGCCGACCGGCGGACGATACCCGAGGGCATCATGCGCTCGGCCGAAGCGGAGCTTGTGGCTGTCCAGGACGTGGACCCCGAGCGCGCCGCCGCGGTCGGCGCCAAGTACGGCGTACCCAGGGTCTGCACCCGTGAGCAGGACATCGTGGACGATCCGGGCGTCGAGGCGGTCTACATTGCCACGCCGACCCATCTGCACCACGAGCAGGTGCTATTGGCGGCCCGCGCGGGCAAGCACGTCCTGTGCGAGAAGCCTCTGGCCCTCACCGCCGAGCAGGCCGAGGACGCGGTGGCCGCCTGCGCCGGCGCCGGTGTGAAGCTCGGCGTCAACTTCATGATGCGCTTCCACGCCTGCCACCAGTGGCTGCGCTCCGCGATCGGCGCGGGCGACCTGGGCACGCCGGTCCTCGGCAAGGCCGAGCTGACCTGCTGGTACCCGCCGATCCCGGGCGCTTTTCGCCAGGACCCCGAGCTCGGCGGCGGCGGCGCGCTCATTGACATGGGCAACCACTGCCTGGACCTGCTCGAGTTCCTCTTCGACCAGCGCATCGTCCGCGTGAGCTGCTTCACGGGCAATCTCGTCCAGGACTACCGCTCGGAGGACACGGCAGCGGTGGTGGTCGAGATGGACGGTGGCGCCATGGGCCTCGTCAACGCCCTCTTCAACGTCCCCGACGCAGCCGCCCAGAACATGCTGATGCTCTACGGCAGCCGCGGCGGCGCCTGGACCTTCGGCACCATCGGCCAGGACTCGGCCGGCCAGATCCACGCCATCTTCGAGAGCGAGGGAAGGGAGTACGACGCCGCCCAGGTGCGCACCGAGGGCCCCTCGGAGCAGGTCGTCACGCCCGAGGTCGCCAACATGTACCAGGCGCATCTGGACGCTTACTCCCGCGCCATCGCCGCCGGCGAGGACCCGCCCGTGCCGGGTGAGCTCGGCATCTGGAGCCAGAGGGTCGTCACCGCCTGCTACGAGTCCGCGCGCACGGGCAGAGCCGTCGAGCTGCGTTAGAGCGCCGGGGACGACGATGGACCTGCCGGACGACCTCCTGTTGTCCTTCGACGTGGGGACCACGGGCCTCAAGGCCAGCCTCTTCACGCCCGCCGGCGAACTCTTCCTGTCCTTCACGCAGCCCTACGCTACGAGCTATCCCCAGCCCGGCTGGGCCGAGCAGGCCCCCGACGATTGGCTGCGCGCCCTCTACCGCGCCTGGGGGAAGCTGGCCGCGCGTGTCCCCACGGCTACGCCCGAGCGTATCCGCGCCGTCGGCCTGTCCGGCCACATGATGGGCGTGGTCGCTGTGGACGCCGAGGGCGAGGTGCTCAGGCCCGCGCTGATCCACTCCGACGTCCGCTCGGCTCCCAAGGCCAAGGAGCTCGGCCGGCGCCTCAGCCCCGACCGCTACTACGACATCACGGGCCAGCCCCTCGACCCGCACTACCCGCTCACCAAGCTGATGTGGCTCGCCGCGGCCGAGCCCGAGGTCTACGCCCGCGCTCACGGCTTTCTGCAGAGCAAAGACTGGGTACGCGGGCGCCTCACGGACCCTGTGGGCGACCTCGACCCCTGGAACACGACCGACTTCTCCGACGCCTCCGTCTACGGCGTCTACGACCTCGCCCATCGCCAGTGGTCGGCCGAGGTCATCGAGGCGGCGGGCCTGGCGAGCGCGCCCCTGCCCGAGATCGTCGGCGCCGCGCGGGTCCTCGGACGGCTCAACGCCCTCTGGGCCTCGGCCCTCAGCTTGCCCGAGGGCCTGCCCGTCGTGGCCGGCGGCGGCGACGGCTCCTGCGCCACCGCCGGCGCGGGCGTGGCCACGCCCGGCGCGGCCTATGCTTACCTGGGCGGCACCGCCTGGATCGGCGCCCTCAGCGACGGCGTGCCCCTGGACGCCGAGCGTCGCCTCTTCGTCGTGGGCCATCTCGACCCGGGCATCTACGCGGCCTTCGGCACGGCCCAGACCGTCGGCTCCGCCTTCGAGTGGGTCGCCCGCGAGGTGTTCCCGACCGCCGACGGCCGGCCCGCCGTCTGGGAAGACGTCGAGGCCCTCGCGGCTCAGGCCGAGCCCGGCTGCCGCGGCCTCTTCTTCCTGCCCTACATGATGGGCGAGCGCTCGCCCCTATGGGACCCTCACGCCCGGGGCACCTGGGTGGGCCTGACCCTCGGCCATACCCGCGCGGAGCTCGCGCGCAGCGTCTACGAGGGCGCCGCCTTCGCCCTGCGCTCGATCCTCGACGCAGTCGAGGACGCCGCGGGCCCCGTGCCTGAGCTCCGTCTCATCGGCGGCGGGGCCCAGAGCAGGCTGTGGATGCCGATCCTGTCCTCGACACTCGGCAAGAGGCTCGTGCCCTGCAGCTACCTGAGCGAGGCCACCAGCCTGGGCGCCGCCATGGCCGCCGGCGTCGGCGCCGGGCTGTATCGCGACCTGGCCGAGGCGGCCCGGATCGTCGTCACCACCGACCCGTGGGAGCCCGACGCAGCCCTCCGCGAGGCCTACGAGCAAGCTTACGCCCACTGGTCGGCGCTGTACCCGGCCCTGCGGACCTTCTTCGCCGGGGGAACCACCTAGTCGCTGGGCCCCCTCTCGGGCCGGGCCACGGCCGAGGCGACACTATTCTGTCGCGCTTCGCTCGGGCCTATGCCATAGGCGGTGCGTAATCCTTGCGACAGACCCCCACCGCCCATCGCCTCCTCCCTTGCGATCCTATCCCAGAAGCCGGACAGGCGGCCCCGCCGGGCCGCCTGTCTCTTCGCCAAGGGAGGAAGCGACATCTACTCAGGGCTCTCGACCGTATCCAGCATTCCTCCCGCCGCGGAGGTCTGCGGGATACTGTCGGCTAGCCAGTAAAGATCCACGAGTTCGGGATACACCAGCGCCCTGGTCAGCAGCACGTTCGACGCCGCGATCATGCCGCTGAACCCGGGGAACAGCGTCACCTCGGTAACGTGGTACGCCACCGCGGCCCCGAGCAGCCACCCGGCCAGCAGCAGCAGTTCCACCACCGAGCTCCCCTCCGCCACCGTCTCCGCCGCCGGCCGCTGGTAACGGTGCAGCAACGCCCTGGCCGCCACGGCCACCACAACCCCGATCGCGGCGCCTGCTATCGCCGATAGAAGCACCCCAAACCGCCCCATCGGCACACAGACCAGCACCCCTGCACCCCCCCAAACCAGCATCGGCGCCCCCGCCGGGATGTGCCGACTGGCCAGAGCCAGAGCCAGAACGTCTATGGCGACCGCGACACCTAGGTACAGCAGCGTGCTCTTCAGTGGGTAGCTTTCGTCTATGCGATGCATGTACCTTAATTCCACCGCGACCGATTTTAGCACGCCCTGGCCTCTTCCGCTGTTGTGAACCGATTAACGTTGTGGCAATTTTGGCTCAAGGTCCTCTTGCGTAATAACAGAGGCAATCGGCGTGCCGGTCGGGGACCGCGCACCGGCGCCCGGAACCGCACTTCCCGCGGCGCCCCAGGACCCAGGTCCCGGGCCCTGCCAGCCTGCACGAGAGGGGAGAGGCGTCTTCCGTCACGGCCTGGGGGCCGCGCTCGCGCCGTAGAGCACCACCACTTCACCCACCTGCTGGTCCGTCCCCCGGCATCGCAGGTACAGCGAGGAGCCGCCGAGCGCCGGCACCACCCCCTCATGCCAGTCCAGGTCGCTCTCGCCGGACAGCAGCTCCGTCCACGACTTCCCGTCGCCCGACCAGGCCACGCTCCACGCCGCGGCCCTGTGAGCGCCGACACGCATGCGCACCCTCGCGTCCCCCTTCACGGGTACGGGCAGCCGGTACACCCACTCGCTCCCGAAGCGCACGGACTCCGAGCAGCCGCTCTTCGCCTCGGGCTGCAGGTACCAGCAGCGCTCCAGGTAGCTGTTGGCCAGGAAGTTCACGCAGGCGCCGTCCGCGACCAGGGCCCGCACCTCGGCCGCGGGATCGGGGAGCCCGTCCAGTCCGGGCCCCCGCAGCCGGAGTAGCAGTTCCCCGGGCGCATCCGCTGGACATTGTAGCGCTATCGAGAAAGTCGTGTCTGTTTGTGGCTCGGCAGCGACGGCCGCGTGCCCGCGACCCACCACCGCGCCCGTCCCGGGGTCCACCACCTCCACTTCGGCCCGCCCCGACAGCGCTGCTGCGCCCGCGTTGAACAGCCGCCCGCGCAGTGTGGT
>CAZSOQ010000081.1:0-21541 GCA_964608495.1 uncultured Armatimonadia bacterium
TGATCGCGATTATCGCGATCCTGGCCGCGATCTTGTTCCCGGTGTTCGCCCGAGCCAGAGCGAAGGCCCGCGGGGCCGCGTGTCTGAGCAATATGAAGCAGGTGGGACTTGCGGCCGACATGTACTGCCAGGACTACGACGAGTGCTTCCCGATGAGCATGTACCTCAGCGGGATAGGGGCTGTAACCTTCTACCACGCGCTGGCGCCCTATATGAAGAACACGCAGATACTGACGTGCCCCGACGAGAAGGACCGGATCCTCATCTCGGAGATTGCGGCGCTGGGGATCCCCGTGGTCGGCGGGCTGACCACCGTGGGCTACAACGGCAACTACGCCATCTTCGAGGACGGCCCGAGCAATCCGCTGACCGGCGCCGATGACGCGGTGGTCAGCATGGGCGAGCTTCCCTACCCCGCCGAGACCTTCGTCATGGGGGATGGGGAGATCGAGATGGCACCCCACCTGTTCAACTCGCCGGTCGTGGGCTGCCACAATGAGGGGTTCAACGCCTCCTACGCCGATGGACATGCCAAGTGGGTGAAGGCAACGAAGGACCCCTACCAGTATGTGGACCTGGGCGGCAACACGAAGAACGCCTACGTCATCCAGGGCGGCCCCTATAACGGCAAGTATGAGTTGTGGGGCGTCGTGCGTGAGGACAGGACCGTCGGGGCGCTCCGGTAGCGTCTGGACTCCCGCCTGACCCCCCGCGGGGCCGTCCCCGCAAGGCACGGCTCGCGCCGGCCGAAGGGCTGGTGACGTACTGTCTCGTGTTGTGTGTGGGCGCCCTCTGGGCTGTGCGAGTGCCTGTCAGGGGCGCCTTTGACAGTGGTGGTTCCCCATGCCGGTTCCGCCCCGCTCCCCGACAGCGGGGCTCCTTGCCGCAGACCAGGGAACAATCGGCTGTGCCGGATTGTCCATAGTAGCGTGGGAAGCCCCGCGCGCGGCGAGAGGGGCGACGTGGCTCGCCGGCAAGGGGGCACGCATCCGTCCACGACACGATCGGGAGGCAGAGCGTATGAGCAGCAGGGGCTTTACGCTGATCGAGTTGTTGGTTGTCATCGCCATCATCGCCATCCTGGCAGCCATTCTCTTCCCCGTCTTCGCCCGGGCCCGGGAGAAGGCGCGCCAGGCGTCCTGTCTGAGCAACCTCAAGCAGACGGGCACCGCCATGCTGATGTACATCCAGGACTTCGATGAGAAGTACGGCCAGAGCATCTCCGTGACCCCGCCCTATACCTACACCTGCTACCACCTGCTGATGCCTTACATGAAGAACACCCAGATCCTCCAGTGTCCCAGCAACCAGGACGAGATCTCGGCGGCCGGCATGAACGCGGTCCTGGCAGGGGCGGGCGGCCCGCCCATCGCCCCGCTGTTCACCGGCACCAGCTACATCTTCAACACCGCCCTGTGGGAAGACGGCAACATCAGCGACCCGCCCAGCGGCACCAGGCCGATCAAGGACTCCGAGATACCGCGGCCGGCGGAGACCATGTCCCTGGGCGACGGGAACCTGGAAGTGGCGCCGACGCTGTTCGATACGCCCATCATGGGGACACACAACCAGATGTGCAACGCCGTCTTCTGCGACGGCCACGCCAAGGTCGTCCAGTGCGTCGAGACGACCACGCCCTACCTCGACTGTGAGATGGAGACCCACCTCCTGTGGCGTATCCAGGGCGGCCCCTACAACGGCCGCACCCAGTTCTGGGGCATCGTGTACGAGGACGGCAGCAACGTCCACGCGCTCCGGTAAGCGCCGACGTACCGCGTAAGCGTGGTGACCGTCCCCCGGCCGGCCGACTCCCCTGAGGCCGGCGGGCGGGCTTTGGCTTGGCCTTTCGCGGCATCAACCGGGTCGCTCCCCGCCCGGAGGAGCGGCCCTTTGCCTTTCCGGCCCTCCTGCTCTATGCTTGCGCCCGCAGACACAAGAGCCCGGGCGCAAAAGGGGTCACAGCCATGTTCGCGGCATCTATCGCACTAGCGCTCGCCCTCGGGGCGGTTAACGCTCAGTTACTGGTCACTACGGACAGTGACACGCGCCTGCGCGCTGGGCCCAGCGAGGACCACAACCGCGTCTGTGTTCTGCCGGCCGGCGTCCCTCTCTGGGCCCTGGGCAAGCAGGGCCAGTGGTACCATGTGCGGCTCTGTCCCTCGCTCGACGCCTGGGTCTACGACACCACCGTCAAGTCCACGGGCCAGAGCCAGCCTCCCGCCCTGGCCAACATCGGCTCCATGTCCCTGTCGGGCTGCGAGACGGGCAGCGAGGTCCAGTTCAGCCTCAACCGCGCCGTGCCCTTCCGCATCCTCCCTCAGCTCGACCCGCCCGGGCTGATCGTGGACCTCTTCGACTGCGTGCTGGCAGCCTACTGGATCCGCCAGTTCCCCGACGACCGCCTCATCAAGCAGGCCCAGCCATGGCAGGAGGCGACGGGGTGGGTGCGGGTGCGGATTGATCTGGACAGCCCGGCCGTGGTGGGCTACAGGGCCTACTACCGCGGCGACTCCACGCTGGTGATCGAGGTGCGCCGCCCCTACGCCGGCCCGGGGCTCGGCGGCAAGACGATAGTGCTTGACCCGGGCCACGGCGGCACGGACAGCGGTGCGGTCAGCGCGGGGGGCCTGCCCGAGGAGAAGGTGAACCTGGCCATCGCCCTGCGGGCGGCTGAGATGCTCACCGCCGGCGGCGCCCGCGTGGTGCTCACGCGCGCCTCCGACACGCAGGTCGGGCCGGCGGGCGGCTCGCAGGCCCAGGAGCTTGAGGCCCGCGTGCAGGTGGGCGTGAAGCAGAAGGCCGACCTGTTCGTCAGCATCCACAACAACGCCACGGGCGGCGGCACCAATGCCTCGGTGGCGGGCACCGAAACCTACTACTGGACGCCCTTCAGCCACCTCCTGGCCAGGCGCCTGTGCCAGGCCACCTCGACGGCCCTCGGGACCAGCCACCGCTTCGTCGCCTGGCGGCCCTTCCATGTCCTCCGCGACACCGACTGCCCGCGGGCCCTGATCGAGTGCGCCTATATGTCCAATCCGTCCGAAGCCAAGTACATGGCCCAGGCGGAGTTCGTCGAGCGCGCGGCGCTGGGGATCGTCGCGGGGATCAAGCAGTTCGTGGCCGAGACGGCCCTGTACCCCTCGGGAGCGCAGTAGCGCGGCATTCATCCCTCTGGCCTGCTCTCCCCTACCGCGCCCGGCGGCCCTCGACGGCCCGTCTCAGGGTGATCAGCGCTACCTCCGGCGGGCACAGGAACCGCACCAGCGGCGGTGTCATCCCCACCCCTCGCGTCACGTACAGCCCCGTCCCACGGACCTGGAAGACGCCCTGGGCGAAGCGCCGCCCGTAGCGGCTGGGCACGATCAGCGGCCCGTAGAGCGGCAGGCTCACCTGGCCCCCGTGGGTGTGCCCCGCGAAGACCGCCGCGATCCGGAGCTGCGCCGCCGAGTAGATTATGTCGGGAGAGTGGGCCAGCAGGATCTTGAGGTCCCCCTGCGACACACTCTCCAGCGTCGCCTCGAAGTCGTGGTGCTTCAGGTAGGGGTCCTCGACGCCGCAGATCCAGAGCTTCTCGCCGCGTACCTCGACCTGCCGCGACTGGTTCAGCAGCACGGTAGCCCCGGCGGCCGAGAGGGCCTCGACCACCGGCTCGCGCCGGTCCTGCACGTACTCGTGGTTCCCCAGCACGGCCCACACCCCCGCGGGGGCCGAGAGGGGCGCCAGGGCCTTCTCGAGCGGCTCTCTCGCCTCGGCACCGTACACGCTCGTGTAGTCGCCCGTCAGGAAGGCCAGGTCGGCCCTCTGCTGCGCCGCCAGCGCCACGGCCCGCTCCGCCAGCCACCAGGGGGCGTAGTCGCCGGCGTGGAGGTCCGACAGGTGGACGATCCGCAGCCCGTCGAGGGCCGGCGGGAGCCGGGGCACCAGGAGGGTGCGCGGCACCACACGCACCGCCCACCGCTCCGACCACAGTCCGTGGGCTATCCGGCCCGACAGGGCGACGCCCCCTGCCGCGCCCAGCCAGCGCAGGAAACGGCGTCTCGTCATCTTCGCGGGGCCGTCGGCGTCACCGGGACCGCCGGCGCCGCCCATCGTGGCTCGCGCTGGGCGCCTCAGGTCGTTACTGCCTCCCACACGGGGATCCCGTCGTCTTCCCCGGGCAGCCGCTCCTCCGGAAGGTCTATCGGGTAGCGCCCCACCTCGTGCGCGTACTCAAAGGTCCTGCACAGCACCTCGGGGTCGGTCATCGCGTAGGTCTCGCCGCCGATGGCCAGCTCGAACCCCCCGCCCGGCGCCGCAGTCCGAATCGTCTGCCGTACCTTCTGCTGGAGCAGCTCCGTCCACCCGGAGTACAGGTCGCGGTTGTTCAGGCCGCCATGGACGACACAGCGGGCGGGCTTGAGTATCTCGACCGCGGGCCGCAGCTTGCTCCACCCGCCGATGTCCATGTGGTTGAGGCGGACGATCTCCGCATACGTCCGGTAGTGGTGCTCGTTGGGCCCGTCGGCGTGGAAGTACCGCACCTTCGGCCCATAGACCTCGTACAGCGACAGGTTGTAGGGCAGCACCAGCCGCCGGTACATCTCATCGGATACGAAGGCCGAGTTGTCGTCACACAGGCCCAGCATTCCGGGCCCGCCGCCATGCAGCTCGTACATGTACTCCTGGCACAGGCAGAAGGCCCGGTAGCACTTGTCGAAGAGCCTGAGGACCACGTCCGGCTCGGCGATCATCGCCAGGTACACCCAGTCGGGGTCGGCCAGGGCACAGGCGCAGGACAGCACCGGGTGGATCCCGAGGTACACGCCCCCCATCGGGACCTTCACCCCCAGCTCCTCGGCCCGTTCCTTGAAGCGCCGACCCTTGGCCAGGTGTTCCTGCACGCGCGGGTTCTCGCGCGGGTCCTTCACCTCCAGCTTCTCGACGTCCCCGCCGTCGTGGATGCAGCGCAGGATGAAGGGCGACGTGCCCTGGGGGTACTCCAGATCGCAGTCGAACACCAGCGCCTCCGAGATGGGGCCCGCGTCGTAGCCTATCCCGTACCCGGTGAAGTCGTCGGGCAGGTTCTCGTAGCGCCACTTCATCCCCCGCATCTGCACCTCGATCTGGGTGTCGAGGTCCGCATAGTAGTCCCTGATGTCCACGCCGAAGAGCCACGACCAGTAGCTGCCGGCGGTCGAGGCGATGCAGGCGACGCGATCGCCCTCCCGGAACTCGTGGGCCGCCTGCACTCGCGCGCGGCTCTCCTCGCGCCGGGCCTCATACTTGCCGATGTCGAAGTCGAGCCAGTCGGACATGAGCTCTCTTCTCTCCTTGGGTAGCGCGTCCGCGGGCAGACCGGGTCCCCTAGCCCTCCTCCATCAGCCTCTGCGCCTGCGCCTGCGCGGCGGCGTAGACGCGCTTCACCGTCGCCTGGTGCCGTCGCGCGGCCTCCACGCAATCCCGGTACTCGGGCTGGGCCGAGACCACCTGGCCCCGCAGCCGCGCCACCTTCACCCCTATCTCGCCGAAGGGCGTCTGCACCCTCACCATCTCGCGCGGCAGACAGCTTCTCTCGGCCCGGCTCATCCGCACGCCCAGCGTGCTCGTGTTCCGCAGGATGGCCTCGGCCACGGCCTGCGCGTGGGCTGGCTCGGCCAGGGCGCTGAGCTGCACGGCCGGACGGTTGCGCTTCATGTAGATCGGCGCGAACCACACGTCCAGCGCGCCGGCGTCGAAGGCCGCGGCCATGGCCGCCTCGAACAGCTCCGGCTGCATGTCGTCTAGGTTCGCCGCGATCAGCGCGGTCGAATCCACGATCAGCGCCGGCTCCGACGTCTCGTGCCCCGTCGGAGTCCCCAGCACCAGCCGCACGATGTTGGGCACCGGCGAGAAGTCGGCGCGTCCTGCTCCCAGACCCACGGCCTGCACAGTCATCGCCGGCATCGGGCCCCAGCTATCCACCAGGTGGCGGCACAGCACGGCCCCCGTCGGGGTCACCGTCTCGCCCTCCACATCCACGCCCCGCACGGGCAGCCCCTCCAGCAGCTTCACCGTCGCCGGCGCCGGCACCGGCAGCCGGCCGTGCGCCGTGTCCACATGCCCGTGCGACCAGGGCACGGCCGTCGCGCACAGCCTCTCGACGCCCAGCATCCGCAGCCCCACGGCCGCCCCGGCCAGGTCAACGATCGTGTCGAGCCCGCCCACCTCGTGGAAGTGGATCTCCTCGACGGGCACGCCGTGAACCGCCGCCTCCGCCTCCGCCAGCGACGCCAGCATCGTCAGAGCCGCCTCGCGCACCCCCTCGTCAAGGTCCGCGGCCAGCAGGTACTGCCGCAGCTCGGGGTAGCCGCGGCCGCCGTGGGAGTGGTCGTGGTGGTCGTGGGACTCGTCCTCGTCCGCGCCGTGGTCATGCTCGCCGCCGTGGCCATGCTCTTGCCCGTGATCGTGGTCCCGTTCCCGGCCGTGACCGCGGGCATGGCCCCCGGGGCCGGTGATGCTGACCACCGTGGCCGCCAGGCCGCCGCGCACCGTTGCCTCGGTATGCAGCTCCCATTCGCCCGGCGCGAGACCGGCCAGCCCCTCCGTCAGCCTCTCGGGCTCCAGCCCCGCGTCCACGAGCGCCGCCAGGAACATGTCCCCGCTCACTCCGCAGGGCATGTCGAGGTAAGCAATCCTCATCTCACTCCTCCTGGGGAGAGCGCACGGATTATGCCACAGGCCCCCCCGCACTGTCCAGGATTCCCCCTCGGGCCCGTCTCTCGCCTGACAGCCCAGGGCGAACTATGGTATATACTCAGCCATGCTGCCCAATCTGCTCTGTGGCCTGATAGGGCGAAGCAGGGGGCGTGCCCTGATCGGCGTGATCCTGGGCGCCCTGGTGGGCCTTGGCCTCGGCCGGGCCGGCTTCCCCTGGTGGGTGAACCTGCCCGCGGCCCTGGTCGCGACCGTCATCTTCTTCATGCTCATCGTGGCCCTGTTGTACTCCTACGCCAAGCGCTCCTCCCCACAGCGGGCCGCCGAGATCAGGCAGCGGATGCTCGAGTCCCGGTCCGCCTCCGCGGCGGGCCCCGACGGCCCGGTGCCCGGAGGGCACGGGCCGACGCCCGGAGGGCGTAGGCCGATGCCGTGAGACTGCGGCCGGAGGCGCGTGCGCGCAGTGGCTTGCGGAGGCCAGGAGGGGTATACTGCCGTTTGAACACCGACGGCCGCCTCGGAGGCTGTACCCCGCGCGCGGCCAACGAAAGGTCCCCCTCAGCGGGAAGGGTGAGGCTGGCGCCGGAGGAACCGCGGGAGAGAATGACGCCTGAGCAGACCGTAACGGACAACATCGAGGAGTTCCTCGGGGTCTTGCCGCCGAGAGTAGGAGCCGCCCTCAAACAGCACCGCCGGCTCGACGACCTGTTGGAGGTCGTGGTGGACCTGGGAAGGCCCATCGAGGCGCGTTTCCCGGAGGCCTTCGAGATCATTGATGGCGAGGCCACCAAGGACGACCTGGCCTACGTCATCTCGCGCGTCGGCGATTTCGACCGCGACAACCGCGCGGGGATTGAGCGCACGCTGCATCGGATCTCGTGCATGCGCAACCGCCTGGGCGAGATCGTGGGCCTGACCTGCCGCGTGGGGCGGGCTGTCTACGGCACGGTGGACGTAATCCGCGACATTGTGGAGACGGGCCGCAGCATACTGCTGCTCGGGCGCCCGGGCGTGGGCAAGACCACCAAGCTGCGCGAGGCCGCCCGCGTGCTGGCCGAGGAGCTGGGCAAGCGGGTCGTGGTGGTGGACACGAACAACGAGATCGCGGGCGACGGCGACATACCCCATCCGGCCATCGGTCGCGCCCGCCGGATGCAGGTGCCGCAGGACCGCGAGCAGTGTGACGTGATGATCGAGGGCGTGGAGAACCACATGCCCGAGGTCATCATCATTGACGAGATCTCCAACGAGCGTGATGCCTTCGCCGCTCGCACCATAGCCGAGCGCGGCGTTCAGCTTATCGCCACGGCCCATGGCAACACCCTCGAGAACATCATGTCCAACCCCACCATGGCCGACCTCATCGGCGGCATCCAGGCCGTCACCCTCTCCGATGAGGAGGCCCGCAAGCGCGGCACCCAGAAGACCGTCCTCGAGCGCAAGTCCCCTCCGACCTTCGACACCGTCATCGAGATCGAGGAGATGGACCGCCTCATCGTCCACCACGATGTCGCCCGCACTGTTGACGAGCTGCTTCTCGGCCAGGACACGACCGCCGAGGTGAGGGAGACGGATGCCGAGGGGCGCATGGCCAGGAGCCAGAGGCAGGTGGCGCTGGTCGGCTCCACCTGGACGGCCCGCCGGGAGGCCCTCGACGAGGAGGAGTACGAGGAGTTCTACTCGCCCGAGAGCGACGGCGCGGTGCGCATCTACGCCGACGGCGTGACCCGCCGCAAGGTGGACCGGGCCATACGCGAGCTACGCGCCTCCGCCGTCACTGTCAGCGATCCCCGCGACGCCAGCGTCATCGTCGCCCTGACGGGCCAGCGCGCCTCCGCCCACCGCGCCCGCTCCGGAGCGCGCACCATCGCCCTGCGCAGCAACACCTACGGCCAGGTCTACGAGGCCCTGCGCGACCTTTTCGGCAGCGACCTCGGCGCCCGCGAGCGCTACGCCCTCCAGGAGACCGAGCAGGCCATAGCTCAGGTCGTCCAGTACGGCCAGCCCATCGAGCTCGCGCCCCAGAACGCCTACGTCCGCCGCCTGCAGCACGAGCTTGTCGCCCAGCAGCACCTGCGCTCCGAGTCGGTGGGACGGGAGCCCCGCCGCCGCGTCCGCGTCCTGCCCTACTGACCCGCGCCGCCCGACGGCGGCCGCGGGCCGCTGGCGGCCGGCAGGATGCTGAAGGCGTCGAACCAGTACTGCTGCCCCTTCCGCCCGTTCCCCCGCGTGTAGAACCTGAACATCTGCAGCAGCTTCACGTCGGGAAACACCTCGCGGATACAGCGGGCGTCAATCGTCACCTCGTGCCACTCCCCGTCGTCCGCCAGCCGGTAGCGGTCCAGGTCCCTGTACGCTCCGCTGTCCCGCGTGGGGCTGCCTCCCATGCAGACCGCCCCCTGCCCCACCCAGGCGCTGGGGAAGGCGTGCAGCCACAGGCCCACCGGCACGCCCGCCGGCATGCGGTAGGCAAGCTTCACGAAGGGGAACCGATCCACGTCCCACCACCTGGGCCTGAGGTCGCAGGCCATCACGGCCCCATCGTCCGTGGCGAAGACGCGCATGCACCGCTTGCCCGACGCGGCCGTCGTCTCGTCCATCTGCGCGTCCGTGTTCTTCTGGCGCGAGAAGTTCCAGTAGTAGTGCCATTCCTCGAGCTTCTCCGCCTCGAAGTCCGTCGCCACGACCACGTCGCTCGCCGTCTCCATGGTCACCACGCGCAGCCCCTCGGGCACCCGAGGCGCCCGGTACCACGGCTGGTCCTCGGCCCCCCGCTCGTAGGCGCCCAGGTCCGGCGCCTTCCCCGCGTAGGGCAGGCTCACCCCGTCGCCCTTCTCCCACCTCAGCTCGCGGTCGAGGGTCAGCACCTGGCGCTCAATGTCGGCCCGCACGACCCTTGCCTGTCGGGGCCCCGCGCCGTCTCGGCTTACGAAGACGAGGTCGCCCTGCTCCCCGGGTATGCCGAAGCCGTCGTAGAACCAGCGCGCGTCCCCGACGGGCATCTCGCGCCCGGCCCCGCCCTCCCGCGCCACCGTCAGGGGCTCGCCGGCATCCACGCAGGGGCTCCCAGCGCGCGGGCGGTAGTCATCCGCCTCCGGGTCTGCGAAGGCCGGGTCCGCGTCCAGGTTGCCCCTAAACTGCCCGGGCCTTCGCTCCTCCGCCTCGGCCGCCGTCATCGCCAGCCCATCCCAGCGCTCGACCCCCGGCCACGCCCAGTCGTACCACACCGTCTTGCAGCCCGGCCGGTCCCCATACAGATCGTTGAAGCGGAACAGGTTGTCGTCAGCGATGTTCGACACCAGATACAGGGCCAGCCCGTCGCCGCCGGGGTCGTTCCCCGCGAAGACGTTGTTCTGGAAGACGTTGGCCGCCACCCGGTGCGGGTCCGGGTGCTCCCCAAGGTCCACCATCTCGAACCCGTACATGTGGTTGCGGTACCAGGTGTTGTGGTACAGCCGCGAGCGCAGCAGGGCAAAGGCTTCCTCGTCCCCGTACTTGTAGGAGTTGATGACCAGCGGCCCGTAGTAGTTGCGGTAGATAAGGTTGCGGCGGAAGATCGAGTCGATCACGAACAGCTTCGACCGTCCGTCCGCGGAGCCCGAGCCGTCGAGGCCGTTCGTCACCACGCATTCTTCCATCAGCACCCGCGGCGTCGAGAAGAACTCGAAGTTCCTTCCCCATCGGCAGTCGAAGACGCAGCGCCTCACGACGTTGTACGGGCAGTCGAGCCACAACCCGAAGGGCCTGTGCCCCGCGCGGCTGATGTGCAGGCCCTCGAAGACGTTGTGACTTGAGGCGAAGTTGTTCCACAGGTCCCCGGCCACATGGCCCTGCGCCCCCAGGTTGTTCGCCCGCCAGCACTCCAGGTTCTCGTACCGGTTGTAGTGACAGTCGCGACACTCGATAGGACTGTAGGTGCGCGTGGCGTTCTCCATCCTGCAGTCGCGCACGACGCAGTACCGGCAGCCATCCAGCTTCATCCAGCCCCCGACGGTGGGCAGTAGGTGTAAGCCTTCGATGACGACACGCTCCCGCCCGATCAGGCGCACGCAGACCGTGGCCCCGTCACTCGACCGGCCCCCGGCCAGCACCGCGCCCAGCTTCCTTTCCGCCCGGTAGGTGACCGGAGCCCCCTCCTGCCCGGACTTCGCCGGCTCGATGACCCCCTCGTACCGGCCGTCGAGGAGAATCACCGTGTCCCCGGCGCCCACCATGGCGTTGGCGTGGGCCAACGTCAGCCACGGCTTGTCGCGCGTGCCCGGGTTGCCATCGTCGCCGTCCGGCGACAGGAAGTACTGCGCCGCCAGGCTGCGGCCGCAGACGAGGGCGGCAACCGCCGCAAGCATCGCCGCCGGGCGCATGCGTCTCACCGCGTATCACTCCCTGCCGGGTGGGATCGGGCAGCCTCTCGCGGCGCCCCGGTGCGCCGGGTTACTGGCCCGGAAGCGTCCTTCGATCCGCGCCCGCCGGTGACCTTCCCCGGTCGCCGTCGGCCTGTCCGGCGGCCCGGCGAGGCGGTCGCTCGCCCGCGCCGCAGGGGGTTTACACCTTCGCGCGGCCGTGGTATAGTATTGCCCGCACGACGCGGGGTGGAGCAGTCTGGAAGCTCGCCAGGCTCATAACCTGGAGGTCGCGGGTTCGAATCCCGCCCCCGCTACCAACCCGATCCCGTTCTCCGCACCGCACCGGTGAGGTGCGCTGCGGGTTTTCATTGTGGGCAGGTGTCCGAATGTCACGCCCTAGGGTCAACTTCCCGAGACTGAGAGAACTGGACCGATCCGCCTTCCTCGAGTTCGAGCGCGAGGTCCAAGGTGCCGTTGCGCGCGAAGAGCAGGCGCGACGACAGGAGAAGCTTGACGCCCAAGCCGGCAAGAAGCGGCGCCGTCGCCGCCGCTAGCCGGTGGCCCAGGTCCCGGCGGCGTAGCTCAGTTGGCTAGAGCGCGCGGTTCATACCCGCGTTGTCGGGGGTTCGAATCCCTCCGCCGCCACCATCCCGCGACAGCCCTCCTGCCTTCCTCCCTGTTGGCTTCCGCCGGTTCGTCCGCGATGTGATCGCTCTGGACTGCCCCGACCCGATGGTCAGGCTCAGGGGCCGGGGTCCGGGCGGCACGGCGGGGCCTCGGGGCCCGCGCGAGGCCGCCGTCACCCGGCTGGTTGACAGCGCCTGGCGGTGACGGTAAAAGGAATCGCGAAGTCCGCGGGTTGGGGCGTGGCCAAGTGGTAAGGCGCCGGACTTTGGATCCGGGAATCGCAGGTTCGAATCCTGCCGCCCCAGCCAGTGCAGCTTTGGGGTGGCACGGGCCCGGCTCAACCAGCCGGCGCCCCCAGCAAGACTGTCCACGAGGTGGGAGGGCTATGCAGCACGGGCCCCTCCGCGTGTTCTCGGGTACCGCCAATCTGGCCCTGGCGCAACTTGTGGCCGCCGAGATGGGCCGCGAGCTCGGCGAGCTGCAGGTCGGCCGTTTCAACGACGGCGAGGTCTCCGTACAGATCGGGGAGAGCGTGCGCGGCATGGACTGCTTCGTCATCCAGCCCACCTGCCCGCCCGTCAACGACAACCTGGTGGAGCTGCTTATCCTGATAGACGCCTTCCGCCGCGGCTCCGCCGACCGCATCACCGTCGTCCTTCCCTACTTCGGCTACTCCCGCCAGGACCGCAAGGCCAAGGGCCGCGAGCCCATCTCCGCCAAGCTCGTCGCCAACGTCATCACCGAGGCCGGCGCCGACCGCGTCCTCGCCGTGGACCTGCACACCAACCAGCTCCAGGGCTTCTTCGACATCCCCCTCGACCATCTCGCCGCCCGTCGCATCTTCGCCGACCACTTCCGCTACCTGGGCCATCGCGGCAAGGGTACCATCGTCGTCGCCCCCGACGTGGGCGGCGTGCACCAGGCCAAGCAGCTCGCCGACGAGCTCGACGCCGCGCTGGGAATCGTCGTCAAGCGTCGCACCGAGCCTGGCAGGACCGACGTGGTCGAGCTGATAGGCGAGTTCGAAGGAAAGACGGCCATCCTCTACGATGACATGATTGACACCGGCGGGAGCATGATCGGCGGCGCCCAGGCCCTGATCGAGCACGGCGCGCTCGACGTCCACTGCGCGGCCACCCACGCCCTGCTCTCCGGCGACGCCTCCGCCAGGCTCGAGGCCGGGGTGCTGGCCTCCGTTGTCACCACCGACACCATTCCCGTCCCGCCGGCCAAGAGCTTCGGCAAGCTCACCATCCTCAGCGTCGCGCCCCTGCTGTCCGATGCCATCGGTCGCATCCACAGCGATGCCTCCGTCAGCGCGTGTCTGCGCAACAGCCACTACCGCCAGCCGCGATTGCTCTAGGACGCAAAGGAGACTGTCCGCAATGGATCTCTTTCGAGTGCAAGCCATCAGCCGAACCGAAGGCGGCAAAGGCGTCGCCCGCAAGCTCCGCCGCAGTGGGCGGGTTCCCGGCGTAGCCTACGGGCTGCACCGCGAGCCTCAGCCCATCGTCGTCAGCGACGACGTGGTCCGCAGGCTCATGCGCCTGGGCCACGCCGTGCTCGTGGACCTCACCGTGGACGACCAGCCCAGGACCGAGGGCGTCGCCGCCATCGTCAAGGCCATTGACCGCCACCCGGTCTCCTGGATGCCCAGGTCCATTGACTTCCAGTGGGTCTCGCTGACCGAGGCCGTCGAGGTGCCCGTCCCGGTCGTCACCGTCGGCGAGGCCCGGGGCGGCGAGGAAGACGATGGCGTCGTCGAGCAGCTCGCCCACGAGGTCACCGTCAAGTGCCTGCCCACCAACATGCCCGAGCGGCTCGAGGTGGACATCACCCAGATGACCATCGGCGACACCCTCCACATCAGGGACCTCGTCGTGCCCGAGGGCGTGGAGGTCCTCAACGACCCCGACGACCCGATCGTCACCTGCGGTGCGCCTCGCGTCGCCGAGGAGGTCGCCGAGGAGGAAGCCGAGGTCGGCGAGGAAGTGGCCGGCGAGCTGGCCGAGGGCGAGGAAGCTCCCGAGGGCGAGCGCGGCGACGGCGGCGAGGGCTAGCAGCCCAACCGCAGGCCGCCCCGTTGCTGCTTGGCGGACACCCGGCATGACCTACTGCATTCTGGGGATAGGCAATCCCGGCCCCGAGTACGCCGACACCAAGCACAACATCGGCTGGTGGGTCGTGGATGAGTTGGCCCGCAGGCACAACCTTCGCCTCAGGCGCGAGCGCCTGCGGGCCTGCTATGGACGCGGCAGGATCAGCAAGGCCGACGTGGTCCTGGCCCAACCCCAGACCTTCGTCAATGCCAGCGGCGACGCCGCCCTGCGTCTGGCCCTGTTCTTCCACATCCGGCCCCAGCAGTTCATCGCCGTCCTGGACGACATGAACCTGGAGCCGGGCACCATCCGCCTGCGCAAGTCCGGCTCCGACGGCGGCCACCGCGGCTTGCGCTCGATCATCGAGATGTTCGGCACGGCGGACGTTCCACGCCTCCGCGTCGGCATCGGCCCTCCCCCCCCGGGATCGCGCGCCGTGGACTGGGTGCTCAGCCCCTTCGCCGAGGACGTCCGCCCGGCCGTCCAGGAATCCCTGGCCCGCGCCGCCGACTGCATCGAGCTGGCCGTGACCCGGGATATCGAGACGGCCATGAGTCAGTTCAACAGGTGAGAACCATGGTGCGCCGGGCCCAGCCGTCCCTGACCCCCGAGCAGCGCCGCAAGCGCGTCCACACCTACGTCGGCATCGGCTGCGGTAGTCTGCTGCTCCTGGCGGTAGGGGGCGTGCTCGGCGTCTACCTGCTGCTTCACTCCCGGCCTCCCGTGCCCGGCGACGTGCGGGACGCGCTGGCCCAGGCGGGCAAGCCGGCGACCGCGGCCCCCTCCGTCCCGGGGACGGGCCAGCCCGCCCCGGGGGGCCAGGCCACGCCTGGGTTCCAGCCGACGGCGCCGGCGGCCGCGGCGCCACCGGTAGACCAGCAGATGGACGCCATCCGCCAGGCCGTGCAGCGCGGCTACCGCGGCCCCGCGCGCGTCGTCCTGACCGAGGCCGACCTCAACCAGCACCTCAGCGAGGGGCTCGGCACCGAGGTGAGCTCGGCCACGGTGGCCATCCTCGACAACCGCGTGGTCGCCCAGGTCGAGCTCAACCTCAACGGCCGGCACTTCACCGCCTACGTCGAGGCCAGGCCGATGCTTGAGGGCAACCGCCCACGCGTGATCCTCGACAGCGCCTACGTCGGCCGCATACCCGTCCCCCGCGACCGGCTGACCACGATCCAGGCGAAGATAGACGAGGAGATGCAGCGGGCCGTGGACAGGGCTGGAGCCACTCAGGTAACCGGCCTGACCACGACCCGCGGCCAGATTATCCTGGACGCCTACGTGGGCGGGCAGTGACCTTGCGCCACGAAGAGGAGCCCGAGCCCGAACACTACTTCGTCCGCGAGCCCGCGGTGCCGTCTCAGCCGCGCGTGATAGAGGCCGCCGTCGCCGGTCTGAGCCTCACCCTCACCACCGACCGCGGCGTCTTCTCCCACGGCAAGCTGGACCGCGGGACCCGCCTCCTCGCCGAGCGCGTCGAGTTGCCCGACGCTGCCCGCGTGCTGGACCTGGGCTGCGGGTACGGCGCGCTGGGCATCGTCGCGGCCCTGCGGTTCCCCACGTGCCGGGTCACGCTGGTGGACCTGAACTCGCGGGCCTGCCATCTCGCCCGGCTGAACGCCGATGCCAACGGGGCCGGGCGGGTCGAGGTGGTGGAGGGCGACCCGCGCGAGGTGCTCGAAGGCGGGCGCTTCGACGTCGTCATCACCAACCCGCCGTGCCGCACGGGTCGCGACAACGTCCTGGACCTGTTGCGCTGGAGCGCCTCCGCGCTGACTCCCGCCGGCGAGCTGTGGTGCGTCATCCAGACCAACAAGGGTGCCCGACGCTACGCGCGCGACCTGGGCGCCTGGTTCGGCTCGGTGGACACCGTCACGATCAGCGGCGGCTACCGGGTGCTGCGGGCAGCGCGGCCCAAGCCCCCGGCGCAGGGATAGGCGCGGGCGCGGCGAAGGCCCCCTACCGCTCCGCACCCCTGGCTCTCGCCGGGAGAGGTGAAACCGGATGACCGGCAGGGAACGCGTGCTCGCCGTCCTCAGCTTCCAGGAGCCTGACCGCATCCCTATGAGCGACAGCCCCTGGGGCACGTCCATCGCCCGCTGGCGGCACGAGGGCATGCCCGCGGACGTCGGCCCCCACGAGTACTTCGGCTTCGAGTTCGCCGGCATGGCCTCCGACACCACCTTCCGCTTCCCCGCCGAGCTCGTCGAGGAAACCGAGGAGTACCGCGTTGAGCGCAACGCCCAGGGCGCGGTGGTGAGGAACTGAAAGGGCAAGACCTCGACGCCCGAGTACCTCGACTTCACCATCAAGACGCCCGAAGACTGGGAGGAGCATAAGCCCCGCTTGGCCTTCACCCCTGACCGCGTGGACCTGGACGCCTGCCGCAGGGCCGTGGACTACGCCCGCGAGAGGGGCTACTTCCTGACCTTCAACGGCGCCTACGGCTACGACAAGACGCAGGGCATCGTGGGCAGTGAGCGTCTGCTGATCGCCATGGCGGAGGAGCCGGACTGGGTTGCGGACATGTTCATGATGTCGGCGCAGATGATCGTGGACGCGGCCAAGTACGTGCTGGACAACGGCGTCGAGTTCGACGGCGGCTTCGTCTACAACGATATGGGCTACCGCAACGCGTCGCTCTTCTCGCCCGACATGTATCGCCGCCTTCAGAAGCCGGCGGACGCGGTGCTCTACGGCTTCTTCCACGAGTGCGGGCGCAGGGTCATCCTGCACTCCTGCGGCAACGTGCGTGAGCTGGTGCCGGACCTGGTGGACGCCGGCCTGGACTGTCTGCAGCCGCTGGAGGTCAAGTCCGGGATGAACCTGGTCGAGCTGAAGCGCAGCTTCGGCGACCGGCTGGCGCTCATGGGCGGCATAGACGTGCGGGCCATGGCCGCCGAGGACCCGGCCCTCATCGAGGAGGAGATCGCGACCAAGCTGCCCATCGCCATGGAGGGCGGCGGCTACATCTACCACTCCGACCATTCCGTGCCCGACAACATCAGCTTCGAGCGTTACTGCTACGTGCTGGACCTCGTGCGCGAGTACGGCACTTACCGATGATGCCGCGGGTCCCGCGCGAAGGACCTCGCCGCCGCCCGACCGGGCCGCCTCGCCCGGTCCCGTCGCCCGGGCCCTTCGGCGGACCGCGGACAGGAGGGAGCACCACTGGCCAACCTCAGCTTGCCCCTCGTGGTTCTCCTCGGCGCCGCGGCCCAGCCGCAGGCCGAGCCGACCTTCGCCGAGCTGCCCCAGGACGTCCGCCGGGACATACCCATCCTCCTCGCCCGCCCGAGCGACCAGATCCCGGCCTCGCCCTTCGCGACCCTCAGCTCCTTCGAGGTCCATGGGTCCAGCGAGGACGAGGGCGTGATCGAGACGGCGCGGCGCCTCGGCGTCAAGCACTTCGTCATGCACAACATCCACGGCAGCCTCAAGGACCCCAACGACGAGCGACTGACGCGCTGGTGTAGCCTGTGCGAGCAGGCGGGGATTGAGGTGCGCGCCATCCTGCACAGCACGGACCTGGACTTGTGGCGCGCGGCCCTCACCAACTGGGGTGAACGCATCCACTACTGGAGCTACCTCAACGAGCCCAACGCGCCCCAGAACAACGACCACACCAACCCTCACTGGAAGCCCGACCGGTACGTCGCCGAGCTGCGACAGGTGCGAGAGCTGCGCGACCGCCTGGCCCCCGAGGTGAAGCTGGGCGGGCCGGAGGTCGCCATGCTGCAGTGCATGGAGGAGAAGCCCTGGCCCTGGCTGCGGCTGTGCTTCGAGGCTGGGCTGCTCGACAACGTGGACTTCTTCACCTTCCACCCCTATCGCCAGGGGTACTCGCCCCGCAACATCCCGGAGAACCCGTCCCGCTTCTGGAATTGGGGCACGCCGCCGAGCGAGTACAGCACCTACGAGGAGCAGGTCCAGGAGCTGCGCCGCCGCGTCGGCGACAAGCCCCTGGTCATCAACGAGGTCGGCTGGAGCACCACGCCGCGGGGCAGCATCTGCGAGCACACCCAGGCCAAGTTCGCCCTGCGCCAGCAGATCATGGACTTCGCCCTGGGCATTGACGTGGCCGTCTACTTCCTTCTGCGCGAGCGCCGCGTGGACGCCCCCTTCGCCCAGTGGCACCTCGAGAACCATTTCGGGATCGTCCACGTGGACAACACGCCCAAGCCCGCCTACACGGCCCTCCAGGCCCTCTACGCCCAGCTCGACAGCGCTTGCAGGCCCGCCCAGGACGTCGCCGTCGAGTTCACCACGGCGCAGATGCCCGAGGAGCTGGCCGACGCCACGCCCAAGTGGTACCTGCTCGACGATCCCACGGAGGTCGTCCCGGCGCGCAAGCTGCTCTTCTGGCTGCCCGTACCGGCCCGCGACGACTGCCCCGTCGCCAGGGCCACGGTGCGCATCGGCGACGTCACCTGCACGGACGTGCCGCTGGACGATCGCCCGCGCCTGCTGCGCCTCCACCAGCTAGACGGACGCTGGGGCTGGCCCGTGCTCGTGGACTTCGTGCGCTACGACGTCCGGTACGACCAGCCCTGGTCTCGCTGAGGACAAGGGAGCCACGCCAATGGTAGACCGAGACCGCATGATGGCCGAGTTCGTCGAGTTGGCCCAGATAGACAGTCTGTCCAAGCACGAGAGCGCGATGGCCGAGGCCGTGATGGCCAAGCTGCGCGCCCTGGGCCTGGGGGCCTCCACGGACGGGGCCGGCGAGGCCCTGGGCGGCGACGTGGGCAACGTGATCTCCCACGTCCCGGCCACCGCCGACGGGCTGCCGTGCCTGATGCTCAACGCCCACCTGGACACCGTGAAGCCCGGCACCGGCATCGAGCCGGTCGTCGAGGGCGACCGGATCCGCAGCGCCGGAGACACGATCGTCGCGGCCGACGATAAGTGCGGCGTGGCCGTGATGATGGAGGCCCTGCGCTCGGTCATCGAGGAGGGCCTGCCCCACGGCGGCCTCGACCTGGTGTTCACAGTGGCGGAGGAGATCGGGCTGCACGGCGCCAAGCACCTCGACTACTCGCGGCTCACGGCGCAGATGGCCTATGTGCTGGACGGTGGCGAGGAGGCCGGCTGCATCACGCGGGCGGCGCCCTACGCCAACTCGGTCAACTTCACGGTCCGCGGCAAGGCGGCCCACGCGGGCGTCTGCCCGGAGCGGGGCGTGAGTGCCATCCAGGTCGCCGCCCGGGGCGTGGCGTGCATGACCCTGGGCCGGATAGACGAGGAGACGACGGCCAATGTCGGCGTCATCGAGGGTGGCGAGGCCTCCAACATCGTGGCGGCCCGCTGCTTCCTCGACGGCGAGGCACGCAGCCACGACGAGGCCAAGCTCCGGGCCCAGACCGACCACATGGTGCGGTGCATGCGCGAGGCCGCGGAGGGCACGGGAGCTCAGGTCGAGATAGACCTGCAGCGCTCCTACAACGGCTTCCGGCTCGAGGCCGAGGACCCCGTGGTGGCCCTGGCCCTCGCTGCTGCCGCCAACCTGGGCGTCGAACCCAGGCTCCACATCGGCGGCGGCGGCAGCGACGCCAACGTGTTCAACGAGCGCGGCATCCCGGCCGTCATCCTGGCCACCGGCGCCGCCGAGGTCCACACCAGCAACGAGCACGCCAGCATCCCCACCATGCTCCACTGCGCCCGCTGGCTCGTGGAGATCGTGCGCCGGCTCCCCGGGGCGTGACAGCGTCGGCGCGGCCCCCCCGCCGCGTCGCGGCCCGCCCGACCAAGGCGTCGTCCCGGCGCCGCGCGCTCAGCGTTGACATTGCCGAGGCACTGGCATATAATCGGCTCCTGAGCGAGCAGAATAGACTCCGCCGCGGTAGTGCTGCAAAATCGCGCCTGGGAGGGTGATTCCCGTGCAGCGTACGGTGAAGGGATTCACGCTGGTGGAACTGCTGGTCGTCATCACCATCATCGCCATCCTCGCGGCCATTCTCTTCCCGGTCTTCGCCCGCACGCGAGAGAAGGCCCGATCCGCGTCGTGCCAGAGTAACCTCCGCCAGATCGGCACGGCCATCAGGATCTACGTCAGCGACAGCGACGGCAAGATGCCGATGATGATGTTCCAAAATCGGTACACCGGCCTGTGCTACCGCTGGTGTCACGTCATCTACCCCAACGTCAACAACCGCCAGATCTTCGCCTGCCCCAGCAACGATGTCAGCTACGACGTGGGCGACTCTCCCACGGCCTACCGCACCCCCCTTCTCCCCAACGGTGAGGCCCTCGAGACCAGCTACTTCTACACCTTCTGTGTGCCGAGGACTCAGCCCATGAACGTCGGCCTGCGCGAGGGCGAGGAAGAGACCGTGATGAAGGACGTCAGCAACACCATCATGCTGATGGACGGCTTCTTCTTCCCGGGCGAGGGCAACGGCTGGAACTCCCTCATGTACTGGGCCCCTCTGGCGGGCGCCATCGAGCTGTCCAAGTGGGTCAACGGCGAGCTCCCGACCGCCTACATGGCCGCCGACCCCATCGGCGCGGCCGTCATGAGCCGCCTGCATCGCCACAATGACATGGTAAATGTCTGCTATGTTGACGGCCACGTGAAGACCATCTCCAGCGCGATGCCGGCCAGCTTCACGGTACTGATGGACTAGTCAGCCACGATCTGTGCGGGTGCAGAACAACGGGGAGCCCTTTCCCGAGGGCTCCCCATTGACTTTGGCCCTTGCCCCATCCGAGCTGCGGGCGGGAGGCCGCGCCCCAGCCCCGCGTCCTAATGCACGTCATCCTCCATCCCGTAGGCCCGCGCCACGGCCGACGCCGGGTCGAACACCTCCTCGATCGGCCCGAGCTGTTTCTCCAGCTCGCAGGCCGGCTCGCAGGTGTCCAAGTCCTCGCGGTCGCAGAGTCCCCTCGCCAGCTCCACGAAGTACAGGTAGTTGCGCAGAGGGATGTCGGGCGGCACCCCGTGGTCCACATGCGGCACGTACCCGCCGCACTCCCACGCCGTCGCGTACCGCTTGGCCACCTCGGCGCGCAGTTGCTCCCGCGAGAAACGCAGCTCCCGCTTGTCTATCCCGCCGTGGATGTAGATGCGCGGGTACTGCCGCAGGAAGACCTCCGGGGCGTTGCCCGCCGCAATCTCTATCGGCTGGATGCCGTCTATGCCCGTCGGGTATAGCACCGTGAGGATCTGGCCGTTGTACCCATCGGAGTCCATGACCACGGCCTCCACGCCCCTGTCCTTGAAGAAGGCGTACAGCCTCTCGTACCGCGGCAGCATGAACTCCCGCATAGCCGCCGGCGACAGCATCGCCTGGCCTTTGAAGGCCATGTCCTCATTCAGTGTGACCACGTCCACCTTGATGTGTCGCAGGGGCTCGTCAAGCAGCTCCATAAGGAACCAGGTCCAGTACTCGAACATCTCGTGTACCAGTCCCGGCTGGTCGTGCACCATCAGCGACAGGCCCTCGAAGCCGCACCAGTCCCGCGCCGTCCAGTACAGCCCCGGCACGGCGAGCGAGACCGGCACCTCTGCCGCGTTGCAGGCCTCGACGTTGTCGCGCCAGTGGGAACCCCCTGCCGTGTGGTGCCTGTACCCATCCGGGTTCAGCGTCCCGCTGACCTCGTCCACGGGCCTGGTCCGCTCCGGCGTGTGGGGATCGAAGCGCTGCTTCATCGCCTCGAAGTCCGCTGGGGTCTTCACCGGGAACTCGAGGTACCGCCGCGTCGCGAAGCCCTCCGTGGGCTGACGGATGGCGTCCATGCGCGTCACGCCCCAGCCGTCCACCCATACCCGCACATTGCCTTCCTCCGAGAGGACTC
>CAZSOQ010000082.1:0-21334 GCA_964608495.1 uncultured Armatimonadia bacterium
TCGCCGACGCGAAGGGTGTAGGTCTTGTCCGCGTCGAAGACCCCGGGGCGATAGCGCCCGCCCCGCGCCCGCGTGATCTTGACGACCTCGCCGTCGGCCTGCTCCACGATCTGCACCACCGCGTCCGGCACACCCTCGATCGTGAGGTCCGGCAGCCACGCCGCCGGCTTGCGCCCGTCCAGGTCCTCGAGCCGCAAGGTCACCGGCCAGCCGGGGAACTGCTTCCCGCCCGAGGTCGGGTCGGCGTTCTGCGGCCAGCACTCCAAAGTGAGCGCCTGCCCGGCCTTGTCCAGCCGCACCACTCCGTACCCATCGCCCAGGCACGTGCGCTGCTCGTCTCCCTTGCCCTCGCGCGCCTCGTCCTCGGGAAGCGCGAACCGCTGGCGCAGCTTCTGCCCCAGCAGCTCCCGCCGCTCGGGGTTCGCCACGGCGACCATGCGGAAGAAGTTGCCCCACGGGTCGGTGAACTCGCCCAGGTAGTCGGGCTCGTCGGGCTTGCGGTCCTGTCCCGGCTCGGCCGGGTAGAACCAGCGCCAGAAGATGTTCGCCAGCGCCGGCACGCAGAACTGGTACACGGCGTCGGACGGCGCGTCCACGCCCAAGCGCGAGAAGGTGCCGAGGTGCTGGTCACCGCTCAGCACCAGCGCCCCACATCGCCGGAACAGGCGCACGGCCCGATCCCGCCCGACCTTCGGGAAGCCGCCGGTGTCCGGGTCCTTCGCCACCGTCCCGTCGAAGGCCACGTGCATCGAGGCGTAGATCGTCTGGCTGACCACGACCTTGAGCTTCTGACCCGTCCAGTCCTCGCCCCATTCCTTCAGGAAACGGAGCTGCTTCTCGCCCAGGAGTGTCTGCTGGGCCGGGTCCTGCACCGTCGGCGGCGACTTGAACTTCCGGTCCTCCAGCACGGCGAAGCCGATCCCGCCGTAGGTGAACCCGCAGTAGTAGTGCGTGATGCCCGTCTCGGCCGGCACCGGGTCGTAGGCGTCGGGATTGTGGGCCGTCTGCGTGCGGTGCACGACGTTCACAAAGCAGGGCGAGCACAGATACCCCCCGTCGGCGTTGTTGTCCGTCAGGCAGAGCCGCCCGCCCCAGCCCCAGAGATTCCCGTGGTACACGTCGTGGTCGTCGCTCTGGCAGATCGCGGGCGTGTGATTCGTAAGGTCCCGGAAAGACCAGTGCCAGATCAGCCACTTGTACAGGTAGTCGTCATAGGGCGTGCGGCTGTTGTCGCGCGCCGTGGGCTTGCCTTCATAGACCTGGTCGCCGGTGAAGAAGAGCAGGTCCACGTCCTGCTTGGCCACGGCGCGCACGGCCTCGGCGAAGGGCGCCCAGACGTTGGCCGGCGTCCAGCGGCCAACGACCATCTCACCCTCGCCGGGCTTCGGCCCGGGCGCGTTGGCCGTGCGTCCCATCTGCCCCATGCCCGTGAACCCGGCTACGCTGACGACGGGCTTGTCCACGGGATCGCGCCGGATCACCGTCCGGTAGGTGCAGGTCTGCCCGTCCGCGTCCACGAAGACCACCTGCGTCTCCCAGGCACGGGTCGCATCCCAGGTATCCGAGCGGAAGAGCAGGTAGTAGTCGGGCGGGGCGAGGGCCTTGGGCCCGTCCACTGGCTGCCACTCACCCTCGCCCTGGCCCTCGGCGTTGAGCGGGCGGGCCTCAAGCCGCGCCGCCAGCCGCACGCGCCGGGCCCCCATCGCCTCGCCCAGGTGCACGAACTGCGCGCCCAGCTTGAGCGTGCGCCCCGAGACCGAGTACAGGGTGCCCGCGATGGGCCCGAAGGTGCGCTCCGGGTGCTCCTCGAGCCTCCCGCCGCCCACCTTGAGCGCCTCGAAGAGGTGTCTGGCGCCCGTGCCCGCCACGTGGGCCACGAGCGCGACGTTCCCCCGTAGCCGCGCTGCCGGTACGCTCCGAAGCTCCTGCGCGCCCAGCAGCTCCACGGCGTGCTCGGCCCATACCGAAAGCCGCAGATCATACAGGCCGTCGCCGCTCGGGACTCCTTCGAGGTTGAGCATCATCCTGTGATAGTCCAGGCGGATGGGCGCCTTGGCGAGGGTGGTCTGCCCGTCCAGCAGGGGGAAGTCCAGCGTCGTCTCGGGCTGGCTCATGTCCCTGAAGGCCAGGCCGCCCTCGCCACTGGTCTCGATGACGGCGAGCAGCCCGCCGCCCTTGCCGGGCAGGTGGTGGACCAGCGCGGCGCCGCGGTAGTCCAGCCGCCCCTCGCCCGCGCCCACCAGGAATCCCGCGAACCCGCCCTCCGGTGACCCGGGCCCCATCCGCACCACCACCTGCAGCCGGAAGGGCTCGGCTTTCTCGCCCAGGTCCTGGGTGAGCAGGTGCGCCGTCCGGCAGGGCACGTTCTCCACGGGCACGCACTGCAGCACCCCGTCGCTCACGACCCAGTCCTGCAGGCGGTTGAGCCAGACCGTAGGCCCTCCCCAGTGGCGCGCGGGCAGTCCCTCCCACCGGGATACCTGGGTCATCGGGCAGTCCTCGCGCTTGTCGAAGCGCACGATCGGCGTGCCGTCGGACCAGGTGGCCTGCGCGCAGGCGGTGGTCGGCGCCAGCAGGGCGGCGACGATGAGTGCGCCCGCCGGGCCCAGGACGGCCTTGCGCGACTGCTCAGCCCATGCGTTCACGGAACGTCCCTCCCTTCAGCTTGCCGACGGCCGGACGACTGCTCGGCGGGCCGGGAAGCCGGTCGCGCCCGCTTCCGCCGGGTGGTGCCGGGCCCGTCAGTCGTCCATGCCCTTGAGCTCGAGGGCCTCGATCTGCTCGGGCGTCGGGAACTCGCGCACGCGGTACCGTTCCGGGTACAGTCCCATCGGCTCCATCAGGTCGCCGCACACCGCGGTCACCCGGCCCCAGTCCGCATAGCCCAGGCATCTCGCTTGGTTGTTCTTCCAGGCGTTGAGGACCACCCGCTCCGCCTTGGGCAGCAGCGTGTCCACCGTCTCGCTCCACACGCAGTAGGTGAACAGCAGCTCCCCCGTCTTCTCCTGGCCCACCATCGAGTAGCTGGCCACGAACACGTCCTCGCCCGTTTGCTCGTGCAGGGCGTCGAGGATCTCCTTCTGCTCGGCATAGTCCCGGCCGTGCGACCCGGTCAGCAGACGCCTCAGGCCGCCCCAGGCGGGGTGATCGGGGTCGGGCATGAAGTGAACCCACTCGTCCTCCAGCAGTCGCGCCGCCACGCCGCTCAGCGGCCGCGGCTTCTTTAGCGCATCGTCGGCGAGCCGCGCCATCGTCGCGAGCCCCCGCGGGTCGTCCGAGCCGCAGACGAGCAGCAGGTTGCGGTTGGCCGGTATCGCGACTGGGTCGCCCTGCACGTCCAGGGCGCGCATCACGTCCGTCAGGTACATCCGTGAGGCGTCGTAGCAGTCGTGCCAGGTGGACACGTATACCCCCGGCGCCATGAGCTCGAAGCCCTCCACGGGCGTGGTCTCGCGCAGGCGGTCAGCGCCGGCCTCGACGGCCTCGTCGAAGCTCACGCCCCACGCCTCGAGTTGTGGGGCCGGCACGCCCGCCACCGATCCGGGCCTGTCGTAGGCCAGCAACACCGCCAGGTGCTCGGCCAGCACCCGGTGCGGCAGGTCGGTGAAGTCGAACTCGCCGAGCCGGCTGTGCAGGCGCAGGCTCTCGACGTAGAACCGCTCCCTGACCCACGGCCGCAGGTTCGGCAGGGCCTCCTCGAAGCTCTGGGGCCAGTCGAAGCTCTGGTCGGCGACGAGGGCCTGGGCGAAGTGCTCCACCGCCTGAGGCCTTTCTGCAGGCGGCGTGGCCAGGTATTCGTCGTAGAGGTTGCCCAGGTGGATCTGGAAGACGGACTCCCCCGTCCCCACGAGCCGGAAGGCGGCGGCCTCGTACTTCATCGGCCCGCTGAACCCGGCCCGGCGCAGCGCAGCAATCATCTGGCGCGCGAACCGGGCTTGACTGGAGCCAAACAGCCTGTCCCACAGACCCATCGCCGTCACCCCCGCACGGGTCGCCAGGATTGCGCGCCCCCTTCGCGCCGGCGCGGAGGTATCCTGCGGCAAGGGGCCCGGCGAGGCCGTGCGGGCGGGACGCGCGCCGCTCCCGGGCCCCCGCTTCGTGCGGAGGGCTGTGTAATGAACGCCGTGCGAGAAGGCACTATACAGGTGAAAGGTCCTGCAGTAGCGACCCATAATAGTATGTGGAACGCCGGCTGGCGATGAGAGGCCTGTGGGACGACCATGCCAACCTCTTCACGGGACGGTCAACTGGTCATGGAGACGCTGAACGGCGATCGGAACGCCTTCGCCGAGCTGGTGCGCGCCCACCAGGGACGCGCGCTGGCCACGGCGAGGGCCCTGTGTGGGGACTTCGACACGGCGCAGGACGTGACCCAGGAGGCCTTCGTGCAGGCCTACCTGTCCCTGCGGAAGCTGCGTGACCCGGCGGCCTTCGGGGCATGGCTGTATGGCATCGTGCGCAACCTGAGCCGCAAGCGCACGTCCCGCGGCAGGCCGGCGCCGGTGTCGCTCGAGCGAGACGACGTGCCGGAGCCGAGCACGGGGCCGCCCGAGGTGGCAGGCGAGATGGTAGCGGCCCTGGCGGGCCTCCCCCGGCACCACCGCGAGATTCTGGCCGCCCGCTACCTGCAGGACCTGGACTACCCCGAGATAGCCCGCGCGCTGGGCACCACGGTCAACAACGTGCGCGTGCGCTGCTTCCGAGCGAAGAAGGCGCTGCGCGAGGCCCTGGCGGCGGCGGGAGGTCAGGTCAATGGCTAACTGCGAGAGATGGCAGCAGAGGGTGTCGGCCTATGCCGATGACGCCTGTGACGCCGAGGAGCGGCAGGCGGTGGAGGCGCACCTGGCCGAGTGCCCAAGCTGCCGGCAATGGCTGGAGCAGATTCGGGCCGACGCGCAGGTCTTCAGGGATGCCCTGACGGCGGGCGAGGTGGATGTGGCTGAGCCCGTCATGCGCAAGGTGGCCCAGGTGGCGCCGGCAGGGGTCCCGGGCGCCGCTCGGCCGGGCGTTCTTGGCCGATGGCCGGTGCTGCAGGCCGCGGCGGCCGTCGCGGTGCTCATCATCGGCGGCATGGCGATATCGAACCTGACCCTGAGCTCGCGCACAGGGCCCCAGTTCCGCGTGCCCGGCGATATCCGGGTGCTCAGGGGGCCCGAGGCGGGCATGCGGTCCGCCCCGGCGCCCGCAGAGCGTCTGGAGAAGCCCCCGGGCACGGCTGGAGACAAGAGCGTGAGCGACCGTCTTGTGATGGGCAGCCAGGTACGCGGCGGAGATGCGGGCCCTCCGGGCCCCCCCGGCGGGGTCGGGATGTCGGGGACGCCCGGGTTGCCGGGGTCGGGAGCGCCTCCTCCCTCCGGGATGCCCGGGGCGGGGGAGCCTCCGACGCAGCTCCAGGCGGGTGTGGCCGCAGCGGGGGGGGCCACGGCGGAGTCCGAGACTAGGCCGACGGTGGAGCAGGCGCGCACGGGGCCGGCGCAGGAGCCCAGCGCTCGCGGGGAACCTGGGCTCGGCAGGCGCTACGCCCAGGCCCGGACAGAAGCCGCCAAGAGGCGGGCGCCGTGGGAGCCGTCCGTGAGTCCCCAGATAGGCCAGACCTACAGCAGCGCCGGCCCGGGGCGTGAGATGCAGCTGGCCTACGACGCCGCCTGCGAGGTGTGGGTCGAGGACCTGCAGCAAGCCGTCCCGACGGCTGAGAAGGTCTTCTACGACCACAAGGGCTTCGTCCTGTCCTCGGAGCTGGTCGGCGCGGGCGACCCCGAAACAGAAGCCTTCGCCGAGATCACCGGCAAGGTGCCCACCGACCAGGTGGCCGACGCCGTGAACGCCATCACCGCGCTGGGGTACGTGGCGCAACGCGATGTGAGGGGCCAGGACGTGACGAAGGACTACGTCGAGGCCAGACGGGCCTACGAGGACCTGCTGCACCGGATCAAGCAGCTCGAGGCCCGCCTCGCCGAGGCCACGGGCTACGAGAAGCAGCGCCTGCAGGCCGAGGTCAGCAGACTGCGCAAGGAGCTGCGCGAGCCCCAGGACCAGCTCACGGCCGTCGAGGGCGAGATCCAGCTTGCCACCATCACCGCGACCCTCGTCGAGAGAGAGCCCTACGAGGGCGAGGCCCGGACGGGCGTGCGCCGCGCCTGGCAGACCTTCCTCGATTCGGCCACGACGCTGGGCGTCTGGCTCATCTGGGGCGGGCTCTACGCGCTCTTCGTCGTGCCCGTGATCGTGCTGGTCGCGATCCTGCGGGCGCGGGGGCGCCGCCCCGGCCCGAGCTGACGGTGAAAGGCAGGACGAGGGGACCTGTCCAGCGCGACAGGTCCCCTCCCCACTTGAGACCGCTGCCCGGTTCCCTACCCCCCACCAACACGCCCTTGTCGGCGAGGCTGCTCAGCAGCCTCGGCCAAGTGCCTGCCTGGAGGAAGGCGGCTGACCACGATCGGCTGCCGCGGGGTCGGTGGGCAAGGGCGAGGTGCCAGTACGAGCTAGGTCTGACGTATGTCACCACGCGGACTTCTGTAAGTATTTGTCTTCCGTTGAACCCAAAGCAGACTTGACGTAATGTGAGATTTGGCCCCCGCAAAGCGATGAAACGACACGAAAACCGCTGTGAACTGCCGAATAACTGGTGAACCCGTTTCACCCTCTTTCTGACCCCAGGGCGCGAAGGCAAATGTGACAGCCCTCCCTCGCCCACAAGGACGGCTGGCCTGCCGACGGGGACACGGCATGGGACGCGCGGTCAGGCGTCGTCGCGGATCGCGCGGCGCTCCGCGTCCACTTCCTCGAACCAGGTCTCCAGCTCGCGCAGCATCCGCCGCGCCCGATCCGGCTCCCTCTCCGCCAGGTCCTCCTTCTCCAGCGGATCCTGGGCGAGGTTGTACAACTGCGGCTGTGGTGGAGCCGGGATCTCGCGCTGCGGCTCGGCGTCGCGGGCGATGTCCGTGTACCTGTCCGGCTCGTACTTCAGCCCGCGGTCCATCTCGCCGTCGGCCTGGGCGACGCCCATGGCCTCGCGGATCACCGGCCGCACAAGCTTCCAGTCCCCGTCCCGCATCGCGGCGTTGCACTCGACCACCGGCGTGTAGCGGTTCCACTGCCAGAAGCGCCGGGTGTTGACCTTTCCACCCTCGCCGCGAAGGACGGGCAGGATGTCGTCGCCGTCCACCCGGAGCTCTCGCAGCACCTCGATGCCGGCCGCCGCGCACAGGGTCGGGAGCCAGTCCATGAAGTGGACCATGTGGTCGAAGCTGCGCCCGCCCTGCAGGCCGTCGGGCCAGCGGATGAGTAGCGGCACCCGAATCCCGCCTTCGTAGACGTTGCCCTTGGCGCCATGGAACTCGCAGTTGAAGCGTGTGGTGGACATCTCGCCCTGGCCGCCGAACTGGGGGCCGTTATCGCTGGTGAAGATGAAGATGGTGTTGTCCGCGATGCCGTGCCGGTCCAGCTCGGCCAGCAGGAGCTCGACGCCTCTGTCCACTCGCTGGATCATGGCGTAGATATAGGCCACGCCCTTGCCGAAGCGCCCGTCGTCGAGGAAGGGCAGCAGGTCCTCGTCGGGCGCCTGCAGAGGGAAATGGGGCGCGTTGTAGGTCAGGTGCAGGAAGAAGGGCTCGCCGCTGTGCCTGTAGATGAACTCGCAGGCTTCCTCGGTGAAGACGTCGGTGAGGTAGCGCCCGTCGGCCTTGCGGAAGCTGCCGTTGTAGTCCAGTCGCCACTGGTAGTAGTCCTGCCAGCCGCCCCGGAAGCCCACGAACCGCTCGAATCCCCTGGCGTTCGGGTGATACCGGGGGTCCAGCGCGCCCAGGTGCCACTTGCCGATCAACCCCGTGCGATAGCCCGCCGCCCGGAACAGGTCGCCCATCGTCCTCTCGCGCAGGGCCAGGCGGTCGAGGCCGCGGCCCTCGAGCGTGTCTATGGCCCCCGTGCGGTGAGGATAGCGACCGGTCAGCAGCGCCGCGCGGGAGGGCGCGCACACGCACGACCCCGCGTAGTGCTGAGTCAGGCACACGCCTTCGCCGGCCAGTCGGTCGAGGGTGGGCGTACGCGACAGGCCGTCGTTGAAGATTCCGAAGTCGCCGTACCCCATGTCGTCAACCAGCACGAGGACCACGTTGGGCTTGCGCATTGATGAGGACCTCCCGGTGACTCGATCACGCCCGAGGCGCGCCGGGCGTCGGCGGACCTGTTCGCCTGATCGGCCTGGCTTCCTGCCTCACACATCGACAGGCGCCGCCGTACACGCGCTGGGGGACCCGCGCGGCCCGTCGGTGTGGGGCGCTCCGTGACGTCCGGGCCGCCAGCGGCCTCTGTCAACCTTGACGCTTTGGCGGGGCGAGGCTATAGTCTCAGGATAGAGGTGGTGCAGGTAGAAGTTGCGCACGCGACCAAAAGCCTCGCAAAGAGGGTGATGCCATGAAGCGCAAGGGATTCACGTTGATCGAGCTGTTAGTCGTCATCGCGATCATCGCGATTTTGGCGGCCATTCTCTTCCCGGTGTTCGCCAGGGCCAGAGAAAAGGCGCGTCAGGCCAGCTGCCAGAGCAATCTCAAACAGATCGCGCTGGCCGAGCTGATGTACTGCCAGGACTACGATGAGCGGACCCACCACTGTGTCGCTTACGGCACGGGCTGGAAGTACATCGGCGGGGGCGGGTGCGCCGGGTGCTTCCACCGGTACGAGGCCAATGCGGGCAACGTAATGGACCTACCCGGCCGGGCCTACAACCCGCTAACCCCGTACCACAAGAACACGCAGATCTGGTACTGCCCCAGCCAGCCCCAGGGCGCCTGGCGCTCCTACGGCTGGAACCGGGGGAACGACCAGCGCAAGCTCGCAGACCTGATGCACCCGTCTCAGACGGTCATGTTCGCCGACGGCGGCCGCTACTACAACACCAAGGGCAACATTGCGTGGATAACGCACAACTGGCAGGACCAGAACACCGACAGGGACTGCTGTGCCTCGATGAGCGATCCCACCACCAACCCACACTTCATCGGCCAGGCCCATAACGAGGGTGCCAACATCGCCTTCTGGGATGGGCACGTCAAGTGGATGAAGGTGAGCGCGATCCCGCGGGGCCGGCGGGGCAACGGCATCAAGTTCTGGTGGGATGACCCCGTATCACCGTAGCATCACGGGCAGTGACAGACTACCGGGGGCGCGACGGCTCAGACGCGGAATGCGGACCGAGGTGTTGACCCGAGGGTCTGCATTGCCGAGTTGGCGCAGGAGGAGCCGGGCCGTGGGGCCAGTGCATTGCTCGGTTTGCCCGCGAATCGCCGGGGAGGCCCGGCGCAGACGTCCTCGCCTGCGCGACCTGGGGCATTGGGGGTCAGCCTAGTGGCGGGCATCGGCAGGGTGGTTGTATACTTACGTGCGGGGAAACACTAAGAATAGAGGTGATTGTCGTGCGTCGAGGCTTTACGCTTATCGAGCTTCTGGTTGTCATCGCGATCATCGCCATCCTGGCGGCGATCCTGTTTCCCGTCTTCGCGAAGGCGCGTGAGAAGGCTCGTCAGGCGAGCTGCCAGTCCAACTTCAAGCAGATAGGTCTTGCGCTGGCCATGTACTATTCGGACTATGACCAGTGGACGCCCTGCATCCACCACGGCTGGGCGTGCGTGAGCAGGCAGATGATGCCCTACATCAAGAACACGGAGATCTACATCTGCCCCGCGCACGACAACGGCCAGGTCTACCACACGTCCTGCGAGCACTGCGGTACGAACATCGGGGAGATGGGCACGTGGTGGTACCCCTCGACTTACACGATGAACCCCTTCTGGCGCCAGAAGAGGGAGTCGTCCATCACGCGAGTGGCCGACGTGGCCCAGTTCGTCGTGGCCTGCGACGGTCGCCGCAACTGGTGCCACTTCGCGGCCTGGTGCTTCGGCACCGAGGACATGAGCAGGGGCTGCGGCGCGGCCGTCGGTGTGTGGCACAACGAGCAGACGAACATCCTGTACTACGACGGCCACGTCAAGTCCGTCAAGCCGCCCATGAGCGACCCGTCCGCCGACCCCAACGGCGCGTGGCTGCGCTCCTGGGACCCCGTGGACGGCACCTGGTAGGCTGAGACCGGCCGGTCCTGTCGGGCCTCGGGGCCCGCGGGCTATCGCCCGGGCTTGACTTCGACCAGCGCGACGGCCAAGTTCGACAGACGGAGCGTCACCTCGACGGCCCCGCCTTGCGGGGCCGTTTCCTTTTCCTCCACCTGGGCGAGGGCGCCCGTGGTCAGGTTGTAGGACTCGCCGGGCTGCAGGCCGGCCTCGACGTAGTCGTGCCAGGCGTTGGTGTGGGTGCGGTCAATCAGCCACACCCGCAGCCGCGCCTTCTCATCAGGCTGCGGCAGGCCCTCGAACCTGAGCCTGACGTCCCGCTCGCCCTCGCCCAGAGGGTCGAAGCTCCAGACCAGCGCGCGCAGGGCGCCGGCCTCGGCAGCCGCGCTGACGCCCAGGCAGTCGTCGTCCAGGATCCCCGCTTCGCCGTCGAGGCGCACCTCCAGGTCCTCGCCCAGCAGCTTGCTGTACATGAGCAGCGTGAAGTAGGGAGCCGTGACCACCGGTCCCTTGATGAGTGGCAGGCCCGTGCTCCGGGCGATGGTCTCCTCGTTGTACGCGAACTGCCATCCCTTGTCGGCGGTGCCCGTCGTCGCCTCGCCGATGCGCTCGGCGAAGTCGAAGGCGGTGCGCTCCTGGCCCGGGGCGCCCGTGACCAGCCGCGGCTCGCCCCAGGCCGCGTGGTCGGCCACGCCCTGGGCCTGCGGCGCCCGGCCCGGGTCGGCGCGGAGCTCGATGAGCACCGTCTGCCCGGCGTAGTCACCCAGTGACACCTCATGGGTGACCCAGGCCTCGGTGCGCTGGAAGTGGTCGAAGACCAAGGGCGCCGCCAGCGGGTCCTGTCCGGCCGGGCACACGGCGATGGTGAACCCCACGCCGTCCATGCGCTCGTGGTGCGCCGCGATCCCCGTGCTGAAGACCAGGCGGGGATTCCCGTCCGCGGGCACCGTTACCCGGTACCGCCCGAAGGTGTAGTCGCCCGGAGGCGTCGGCGGATGCGCCAGAATCCCCACCCGCTCCACTCCAGCCGCGCTCAGCTTCCTGGCGAGGAACCTGGCAACCTGGTCTTCCGTGCGGTCGAAGGGCCCGGCGTGGGACAGGATCTCGTGCGGTGGCGACGGCTCGGGCAGCACGTCGTTGAAGCTCACCAGGCTCAGCTTGTCCAGGCCGGCGCGGCGGAAGTAGTGGACCGCCGCCGCCAGGTACGCCGCGCCGTACTCGTCGTCGGCCGTGCGATCGCGCGCCCACAGGTTGTACTCGTCACAGAACCACTCGGGGTCCAGGTCGGGGTCGGCCTCGTGCACGATCTGCTGAATCTGCTTGACGTGGGCCTCGAGGTCTCTTGGGTGAGCGGCCCCGTACCGATGGAAGCAGATGAAGTCCAGGGGCAGGTCGCGCTCGCGGCTGAAACGGACGAAGTCGCGCAGGCACTGTCCGCCAAGGCCGTCCAGGGGCATGCAGATGGCGGGGCCGCCGACCTTGACCGTCGGGTCCACTTCCTTCACCGCGCGGACCGTGCGCTCGTGCAGGTCCAGGATGTCCTGCCACTCCGTCCCGTGCCGCGCGACGGCGATGTCGGCCTCGTTGAGCGTGCAGACGAAGTACTTCACGCCCAGCTTGCGCTCGACGTTGAGGTGGTGCACGATCGCCCGCATCAGGGCGTCCCACTCGGCCGGGTCGCTGGGCGGCGAGTAGGCCCAGTTCGGGTCGTCGGGCCGCGACGACAGGGCCCTGGGCATGTGGTAGGCCAGGCGAACGTAGGGCTCGGCACCCGCCGCGCGCACCATGTCCACGAGACCGTCGAGGTCCGTGAAGTCGAGCTGGAGGCGACCCCCGGCGTCGCGCTCGACCTTCGTGCCCCAGAGCCAGTTCTCGCTGAAGGCGACCAGGCGCGCCAGGCTGAACTGCGCGTCCTTGAACCGCTGCCACTTGGGGTCTCCGACGGCGAAGGGCAGGGGCCTGTCGCGCGTGTTCCAGATCGTCGTGCAGTCGTGGACCCGACGCACGGGGCCGAGGCGGCGCGCGGCGTCCACCGTCACCGTCACCGGCCCGGGCGCGGCCCGAGGAATCCCGCCCTCCAGGATCGGCTCCGAGGTAAGCGTCAACTGGGCGATCGCGGCGTCGGCGAACTGCGGGGCCGGGCCACGCCTGCCGATGTAGGCCAGCTCGGGCACGGTCTCCAGGGGCTTGCCGCCGAGGAAGTGGCGCACGTCGCCCTCGTCAATCTGCAGCAGGATCAGCAGCCTCTCGCCCGTCGCCAGCCACGAGGCCCGGACCCTGTGCCACTCGCCCGGCCGCCAGTCGGCGATGGGTGTGTCTATCGTCGCGTAGGTGTTCGGGTCGTGCTTCACCACGAAACGGATCGTCGGGCTCTCGGTCTTGAAGATCGTGAAGTGCGAGAGGGCGTCGTTCTCGCCAACGTGGAAGAGGGTGTGCCGCTCCGGCGCGGCAGGCTCCCAGTCCGGGCGCACCCACAGGTCCAGGCCGCCGCGGCGAGGGTCGAAGTACTGGGCTGTGGGAAGCGTCACGCATCCCTGGGAGCTGAGCCGCGCCGCCGGCCGTCCCGCCACGGCCTCGACGGGCACACTGCCCATCACCGTCCCCTGCACGGCCGGGGGATCGGCCTGGGATAGCAGCGTGAAGGCGGCGGCAAGACAGGACTGCGTCACGACGAGGGCAAGGACGGGAAGGGTGTACATTGCGGCCTCCTGGGCGGGCCGGAGCCCGCTGGACGGCGAGTTGGGGCGTAATTGGCCCGCCGGGCGCGCAGACCTGCTGCCTGCCGAACCGCGGACGGAACCAGGGCTGCGGGTCGGGTGTACCTAGCCTTCGGAGGTGGGAGTGGGGCGGCCAGCTCTGGGAAGCCTGGAACGGTCCGCGTACCCCTAGGAAGCCTGGTGCCCCCTGTGCCCCGTGGGAGGGCTGGTGCGGTTTGCGCGCCAGGGCGACGGCCCTCCACGCCGGTTCGCTGTCGGCTGGGCCGAAGCGATTCCTTCTGCCGTCGCCGAGGGGCCCAACACCGGCCCCTCGCCTCCCACTAGGGCCCGCGCAGGTAGGCGGACCCTCTGCACGGAAGTGGCCACCACTGCCATCACCTCGACCGCGGGGAGGGATGTAGTCGTGCGGCAACTGCTCATCCTCATGGCTCTCTGCCTGACCTCTTGCGTCGTCCCTGGGCCCGCGCGCGCCCAGGACACGGATGCGGACGGCCTGCCCGACGCCGTGGAGGAGGCGCTGGGCACGGACCCCGGCTTCGCCGAGACGCCGGACGTGATCGTGCGCGACAGGACGAAGGATGAGGGCGACCGCGTGGGCGAGGACAACTACGCGCCGGGGCTGGACATGGTGGCGGTGGCGCTGGGGAATGTAGCGCGGGACCGATGGTTGTGGCGCGTGGATTTCCTCGAGGACGTGGCGGTGGGCAACCTGGGGCTGATCATTTACATCCAGGCGGACAACGACGAGACGACGGGGCGCAAGGACATGTGGGGCGTGGACTACATGCTCACGTGCCACGAGGGCGCGGCCTCGGTGCGGGCCTTCAACCCCGACGGCTCATCCTATGGGCTCGCGGCGCGGGCCGCGGTGCTCGGCAACAGCCTGTACCTGTGCGCCGACCTGAGCCTGCACCAGGAAGAGGGGCAGACCCGGTGCTCGGCCTACGTGCTCCTCGAGACCCGCGAGCCCTACAAGATGGTAGACACGGTTGACAGGTTCAAGATAGCCGCGCAGGGCGAGTCCGACCGCGAGAAGGTGAGAATGGTGCAGGACGCGACGGAGAGCGAGAAGGTGGCAGTCACCTGGGGTCTGGACCTGATGCGGGCGCTGCGCGACGACCGGCGGCACGTGCGCCTGCCCATCGAGGAGTGCCGGACGCACGGGTTCAAGTTCGACGAGTTCAACGAGTACCACCGGCCCAGCGTCCGGGTGCAGGAGGCCGCGCCCTACACGATCGAGGCCACGGTGCCCCGCGCGGGCCGGTTCCACCCGGCCTTCATCGCCTACGACTGCGGTGGGCGGCAGGTCTACACCCTCAGCATCAACGGCGAGCGCAAGGGGATCGCCGTAGCGGCCGAGGACAACAACCGCCAGGCTCTGTTCGTGCTCGAGGACGCGCTGGAGCTGAAGCAGGGCGACGTCTTCCGGGTGGAGCTGGTGAACAACGAGGGCGGGCCGCGCGTGGAGGACCTGTGGCTGCTGGCGGCGATGCCGGAGACCCGCCCGCTGCCGCGTGAGGTACGCTACCTCGAGGCGGCGGGCGCGCGCGATCCAGCCACCGGCCGGGTGTTGGGGCGCGTGACCTTCGTGACCACCTGGCCCGCCCAGGCCCGTGTGGAGTATGGCCCTGACGAGCGATACGGGGTCGTCGTCGAGGAGGACCAACCCTGGGCTAACCACCGCCTCTGGCTCCCGGACGTCGAGCCAGGCAAGACCTACCAGTACCGCCTCACCGTCCGGACGCCGGAGGGCCGGGAGATCGTGCGCACCGGGCGATTCGACACCACCGAGCGCAGGGCGCAGGGCAAGGTCGAGCGCGGCGAGGTGGGCCTCACCGTCCGCAACGAGCATCCCGCCGCCGTGGCGGCGTGGCCCGTGACGCAGGGCGTGCCCTTCCCGCAGGGGGCGCTGGGCGATGCGGAGCATCTGCGGCTCGTGGACGCGCAAGGCCGCGAAGTGCCCCTGGCGGCCGAGGCGACGGCCCGCTGGCCCGACGGCACGGTCAAGTGGGCGCTGCTGGACTTCCAGGCCGACCTACCCGCCGAGGGCGCCACCGGGTATGTCCTTCAGTATGGCAGCGCCGTCACGCGCTCGGCCGTCAAGGCGGGGATCGAGGTGGAGGATGGGCCCGAGGCGGTGCTGATCCGCGCGGGCGCCCTGCAGGTGCGTCTGGCTCGCCCGAACCCAGGCTACCTGGGCCAGGTGTGGCTGGACAGGAACGGGGACGGCCGTTTCGACGACGGGGAGCTGGTCGCCGGGGGCGAGGGTGGCGCGGCGAGGGTGAAGCTGGGGGAGCAGGAGGCCCTGTCGAGCGACGCGCCCGCTCGCGTCACGGTCCTACGCCACAATCCGCTCCATGCCGTGGTGCGAGTGGAAGGCGCGGTGGAGTTCCCCGAGCGCAAGGCCGGCTTCGGCGACGCCTACGATCTGCACGTGTACCTGGGGCGACCCTTCGTGCGCGTGTTCCACACGTGGACGAACTCGAACCGGGCGTCGGAGTGGTCGGACCTGCGGTCGTGGGACGTGGGCACGACGGTGAAGGTCGGCGGGCAGGCCGAGGTGGCGATCGGGGGCTGGGACGCCGTGGTGCCGGAGGCCGAGGGGCCGGTCTCGCTCGACCAGGTCTTCGACAACGTGTACCACGTGCGCGCCCGCGACGGCGTGCTGCACGAGGGACAGCGGGCCGAGGGGTGGCTGGACTACAGCGGCGACGCGGCCGGGGTGACCGTGGCGGTGCGGAATCTGTGGCAGCTCTACCCCAAGCGCGTCACCGCCCACCTGGACGTGGACGGCCGGCAGAACCTGACTGTCGGGATGATGCCCGAGTTCCAGCCGGGCACCTACAAGGTATCCACCGAGGGCGATCTTGAGGACAAGCTATTCTTCTACCTGAAGGACGACGTGTACCACCTGCGCCAGGGGGTCAGCAAGCGCCACGAGCTGCTGTACTACTTCCGCCCGGGCGGGAAGGCGCGCGACGAGGCCGTGGCCGTCGCCACCGTGTTCCAGCGCCCACCTCTTGCCGCCGCCTCGCCGCAGTGGTACTGCGACTCGAAGGCCTGGACGGACGTGCTGGCGGCCAGCCCGGAGCTGGGCGGCGTGTACGCCCAGTACGAGCAAGGGGCGCGGCGGGCGCTGGACAACTACCTGAGCCTGCGCGAATCCGGCCGCGAGTATGGGATGCTGAACTTCGGCGACTGGTGGGGAGAGCGCGGCCGCAACTGGGGCAACATCGAATACGACACGCAGCACGCCTTCTACCTGCAGTTCATCCGCAGCGGCGATGGTGGCTTCTTCTACGCCGGCGAGGAAGCCTGCCGGCACAACATGGACGTGGACACGGTCTGGTCCCACGCCGACGCTTCGCGAGTGGGGCGCGTGTATGCCCACTGCATCGGCCACACGGGCAACTACTACGACCACAAGATCAACGACCAGGGCACGCCCGGGGGCGGCTTCACCGTGAGCCACACCTGGGTCGAGGGCTACCTGGACGACTACTTCCTCACCGGCGACCCGAGGGGCATGGAGACAGCGCGGCTGGTGGCGGACAACTACGATTCCTACTCCCTGCGCAACTACGACTACGACAACGCGCGGACCTCGGGCTGGCACCTGATCCTGACGCTGGCGGTGTACCGCGCGACGGGCGACCCCTACTACCTGAACGCCGCGCACATCGTGGTCGAGCGCGTGAAGGAGCGAGAGATGCCCGGCGGCGGTTGGGCGCGGCAGATGATGCCCGGGCACTGCTACTGCACGCCACGCCACCGGGGCGAGGCGGCCTTCATGGTGGGCATCCTGCTCACCGGCCTCAAGGACTACCACGAGGTCACCGGGGACGAGCGCACCGCCGCGATGATGGTCGCCGGAGCCAAGAACATCATCGCGGAGACCTGGGTGCCCGAGAAGAACGGCATGCGCTACACGTCCTGCCCCAAGACGGGCGCCTCGCCGGGGCTCTCGGCACTGGTCACCGAGGGGATCCTGTACGCCTACGGCCTGTCGCAGGACCCGGAGCTGGGCGAGGTGGCCCTGGCGGGCACGCTCGAGGGGCTCCGCGGGATAGGCGGTCACGGCAAGGGCTTCGGCCAGCAGACGCGCGTGACGCCCCACTTCCTGTACCAGCTCCGCCAGCTGCGCCTGACCGAGACGGCCGTCGAGCTGGGCCCCGACGGCCCCGTGACGGCCTTCATCAAGAACGCGGAGGGCAAGCCCTTCCAGGTTGTCCTGCGGCCCTGGGGAGGGGCCGGCGCGGGCGTCGCCAGGCTCTACGACCCGGCCGGTGAGCTCGTCGCCGAGACGCCGCTGGACCCCGCCGAGCCGGCCGCCGTGCTCGCGCCCGGTGACAAGCTCGCAGCGGGCGTCTACCGGATCGAGCTGACGGGCAAGGGAGCCTGGGGCCTCGACTCCTACCTGACGCCGCTGGTGCTGGACGCGAGGAGGAAGGTTACGCTGTCCGCGCGCCCGGCGGACCAGTGGTACTTCTGCTCAGCCGCGGGGGTGCAGGGGCTCGAAGGAGGCTTCCACCCCCAGACCGTCGGCGAAGTGTACCGCGCACCGCTCGAGGGCGCTCGGCCGCTGCAGACCTTCCGCGTGGCAAGGGGCAAGCGGGCGAGTCTCGCCATACCAACGGGCTCCAGCGCCCTGGCCCCGTGGAGCCAGTTCTGGTTTGACCCCGGCGAGCCGACCGCTCATGGGCACCTGGAAGGCGGCCTGGGCCCCGGCGGCAAGGGCGAGGTGATCCTGGACGCCGGCGGCTCCACGGACCCCGACGGCCGCGTCGTGGCGGCGTCGTGGACCCTGGACGGCAAGCCCCTGGGGGAAGGGATGCGGCTGAAGACGCGTCTGCGCGACGAAGGCCTGCACGCCATCGGCCTGCGCGTGACCGACGACTCGGGGCTCTCGGGGCACACAGCCTTCCCCGTGCGTGTGCCGCCGCGCTGGGTGACCGACCTCGACGCCAGCCGTCTGATCGTGGTCGAGGCCGAGGACTTCACAGCCCAAGCGGGCGGGAAGGTGCAGCTCTTCGAGCGGCCGGGCAGCAGCGGCAAGATGCTCACCTACTGGCACGCGGACCTGGGCCATACGCTCACCTGGCAGGTCGAGGTGCCGACCGACGGCGACTACTGGGTCGCGCTGAAGTACTGCACGGGCTCCGAGAAGGCGATGCGCGACTTCAAGCTCGACGGCGCGCACCCACGGCCCGAGCTTGCGGAGTTCCACCTGCCGCCCACGGGGGGGTTCTCGTCCTCGGAGGACAACTGGGTGTACCTGAGGCTCGGGGAGTGGACGGGCGAGCCCTTTCGGGTAAGGCTGTCCGCCGGCAGGCACGAGGTATCCATGACCAATCTGGGGGACGGGTGCGCGCTGGACCAGATGCTGCTGATCCCTGCTCCGGCGAGCGGCTAGGGCCCGTGGGAGCCGGCGTCCCTGCCGGCGCGTGACGTGGCGGGCGGCTGGTCTGCGCCGCGAGGGCGCGCGGCGGAAGGGCCTTCGGAGGTAAGGGCACAATGAGGCATGCGCCAGGCGTGGCGGCGGTTCTGCTCGCCCTCTGCGCCTGCGCGGCCGAGCCCGCGCAGGATGGTCTGCTGTTGCGGGCAACCCTGGACGACGCGGCCGGCGAGGGCCCCGGCCGGGGCCTGGTTAGCGGCCCGGCCGTGGACTCGGTCTCCGCCAACGACCCAACGCTCGTGCCCGGACGCGAGGGCAAGGCTCTCCTAGTGGCCGCCGGCAGGCCCCTGGCCATCCACCTCAATCGCTCCGCGCCCCATCGCCAGGGCACCATCGCCCTGTGGGTCCAGCCCACCTTCGCCTCGACCGACGAGGGCGAGCGCGTCCTCTTCCTGATTCCCTGCGCGGACGGCGAGAGCGCCGACAATTGGCAGATGCAGTGGCGGCCCGGCGGGGAGCTCCTGGTCCGCACAGGCAAGATGGACCTCACCGATGCCTACGTGCGCGGCCTGCGCTTCGCCAGGGGCCAGTGGGTGCACCTGGCCGTGGCCTGGGACGAGCGCAGCCTGGCAGTCTACGTGGACGGCAGGCGCGCCCTGGCGAGGGTGGCTGGGGACCTCAGCGCCACGCCCGGCAACGCCGTATACCTCGGCGCCTGGAGCAACGGCGACCGGCCCTCCGGGGCGGCGATAGACGAGTTCCGCGTGTACGACCGCAGGCTGTCGGCCGACGAGATCGCGCAGCTAGCCGGCGGGGCCACGGGCGCGGCCCTGCCACCGCCACCACCGGCCGGCCGCACCGTCGCTCGGCCCGGGCCGCTGGTCGCGCCCTCAGCCCACGACCCTGACCTCCTCGCGCATCTCGACTTCGAGACCTGGCCGCCGCGCCTGGCCCGCCTCACCAAGCCCAGGGGCGGCAAGGCCCAGGTCGAGCAGGTTGAGGGCCGCTTCGGCAAGGGGGGAAGCTTCGCGGCCGGTGGGCTGACGGTCAACGTCGGCGACCTGTTCCCGCTCGACCGCGGGACCGTGGCCCTGTGGGTCCGCCCCCACTGGGACGCGGGGCACGGCGAGAGCAAGGTGTTCTTCCACGTGCCCACCAACAGCAAGGACAGCACGGACAACTACCACCTCCAGGCCTGGGGCGGCAACCTCTCAGCCCGCGCCGGGGCGATGAACCGCGATGGCGCGCCGGGCGCCGACCTGAACAGCCCGAAGCTCGGGGAGTGGCGGGCCGGCGAGTGGCACTTCCTGGCGCTCACGTGGAGCCCCGGTGCCCTTCGGCTCTACCAGGACGGCGAGCTGGTCGCGGCCAGCGACACCGTGGCCTACCCCTTCCGGCCCGCGGCCACGATGTCCCTGGGCTGCTGGCAGGACGGCTCGCGCTGCGCCGACGCCGTGCTGGACGAGTTCCGCCTGTACACCGTTGATCTCGCGGCCGAGGAAGTGAGGTTGCTGTATGAAGGCAACACGCGCGGGTAGAGCCGTGGGCGGCCCCGGCTGCCGTGGCCTGGAGGCGATCGGAGAGTGCCGATGCCGTGCCGACTGACCTGCCTGGCCCTTGTGGGCCTTTCGGTCCTCCTGGGAGGGCGATACACGATGCCCGAAGCCTCGGCCGCCGATCCACCAGCCGCCGACCTGCATGTTGCGCTCGACGGTGATGACGGCAACCCCGGCACCGCCGACAGGCCCCTGCGCACGATCGCCGCGGCCCGGGACCGGCTGCGGCCGCGTTTGGCGTCCATGGCCCGTGACCTGGTCGTGCTCGTGCGCGGCGGGGTCTACTACCTGGACGAGACTCTCTCCTTCGGCCCGGCGGACTCGGGCCGCAACGGCTTCTCGGCCATCTACCGCGGCTACCCCGGCGAGACGCCGGTGCTGGTGGGCGGACGCCGGATCACCGGGTGGGAACGGGCCGAGGGCCAAGTATGGAAGGCGCGCGTGGACAAGGGCTGGAGCTTCGAGCAGCTCTTCTGCGACGACCGCCCCCAGACGAAGGCGCGCCACCCGAACGAGGGGTACTTCATCGTCGAGGCGCCCGACGAGGACGACCCCAGCCGCTCTTTCGGCTACCGCGAGGGCGACTTGCCCGACGACTGGGAGATCGGCCCGGAGGCCCAGGTCTACGTGTGGGCCTCCTACGATTGGTTCGCTAACCTGGTGCCCATCGCCGCCGTGGACTATGCCTCGCGGGTCGTCACGCTCGCGCAGCCGACCATGATACCCATCGTCAACCGTGGCGGGCGGCGCTACTACTTCCAGGGCCTGCGTGGGGCGCTCGACGCCCCGGGGGAGTTCTTCCTGGACGAGGTAGACGGCGTGCTGTACTTCTGGCCGCCGCGCGAGCCCGTCGAGGACCTGACCATCGTCGCGCCGACGCTGATGCGGGTGGTCGAGATCGTGGGCGAGTCCCACGAGAGCCCGGCTCACCATATCCGCCTGGAAGGCGTGAAGATTACCGTCTCGCGCTTCACGAGGTACTTCACGGAGCTGCTGGGCGGCACGCACGGCAAGACGCCGTGGAACGAGCCGTGCAACAAGGAGGGCGCAGTCTACCTGGAGAACGCCGATCACTGCGCGGTGCGGTTCTGTGAGGTCGCCAACGCCGGCTTCAGCGGCATCGCCCTGAACCTCCACAGCCAGTACAACGAGGTCTACGGCAACTGGATCCACGACGCGGGCTTCCACGGCGTGCTGCTCACCGGCTATGCCCCTCGCTTCGGCCCGGACATGGACTACCACAAGCACAACGAGATCGTGAACAACCATATCCACCACTGCGGGCAACTGGTCGGGCACGGCGGGGGCATCTTCATCCACTCGAGCGGGCACAACCGCGTGGCGCACAACCTCATCCACCACATGCCCCGCTACGGCATCTGCTCGAAGGGCTCGCGCCAGGGCCCGCCCGAGCTGCCCAACGTCCCCTACGAGGAGAGCCACTGGGCCTACAACCACTCGCGCAGCAACGTCTACGAGTTCAACGACATCCACCACTGCAGCCTGGATACCGAGGACAACGGCTTCATCAGCTTCTGGGGGCCGGGGCGGGACAACGTGGTCCACAGCAACCTGATCCACGACGGCGTGCGGGAGGGCCTGGGC
>CAZSOQ010000083.1:0-21101 GCA_964608495.1 uncultured Armatimonadia bacterium
CTTGCGGACCGTCAGGTCCGCCGGGACCCCGCTCCCCCAGAGCCCTGTCCACTCGCGATGCTAGCGGGGCGCGGCGGCCTCGATGCGGAAGGTCGCCTGCCACTGCTGGCCGGCCTTCAGGTCGCCCCTGGCCGGGTAATGTCCCAGGCGATAGGCCTGGACGCCGTAGTGCCGCTCGTCCACCAGTCCCGCCTCACCCGACACCGCTACGGTCACGCCCCTGCCGTCGGGCGCGGTGAAAGCAATGCGGCTGAAGCCGCTCGCCAGATTGGGCTGGGGCGAGCGTTCGACGGGAAGCTCCCCGGTCGCGTCCCCGGTCTGGAAGGCGCCGCCCGCGAAGACGCCGACCGGGAAGTCCATCTGCTGGCGCCACATATGGACGTGGAGGTCGCTGAGCGCCCGCCAGGAGTAGCTGATCTCCAGGGCCCGACCCTCGGCCTTCACTCGCTGGGTGAAGGCTAGCTCGGCGGCGCCCTCCGTGCGGCGGCCGGTGAACTCCAGCACGCCGTCGGGGCCGACCCGGTGCGCGCAGTCCTGGTAGGCGAACTCCCGCCACTGGTCGTCGCTCACGATGGAGGCTCGGGCGCCCTCCACGAAAGCGCGGCTGCCGTCGGTGATCTGTAGCATCCGGCCCTGGGCATCGAACAGCGCGGCCAGGCCCTGCAGGCGCACGAGAATCCTGCCATCGCGCTCGACGACAGGCTCCGGGCCGTCGAGGGTCAGGCGCGGGGTCGGGTCGGGCAGGCTGCCCGGCGTCGCGGCGGCGTCGGTGGGCAGGAAGATCCGCCCGTCCCGCGCCGGCACCAGGAACTGCGTGTCCACCTTCCCGGCGCTCACGTCCCGGTGACCGCCGTCCAGGCGCACCACGGCGTCGAAGACGGTCGGGTTGACCACCACCGACCCGCCGTCGAACTCCCTACGCCAGGTGCCGTCGGGCTGCCGCTGGGCTGGACCCTTGGGGTAGCCCAGCGGCGCGTCGTACTCGGGATACCACCACCGCTGGCCACGCCACCGTGTGTGCAGGTCGTAGGCGAAGTAACCGTCGCCCATCAGGGTCGTCGTCAGCCCGAAGCGCATACGGTCCAGCAGGCCGCGGCCCCGGTCGAGCAGCGCCGTGCGCTCTTCCTGGGACATCGTCTGCCACGGGTTGAAGGGCGGCTCGAGGCCCGAGCTGCTGACGATCGCCGCCAGGGTAGGCTGATGAGGGGCCTGGGTCCAGCGCAGGTAGGTCTGCAGCACGTGGTCCCAGTCCATCCTGCCGTCCAGCACGTAGTCGAGCCAGTCCTCCAGCAGGATGCCGTTCATGTGAGGATAGCCCCAGTCGCCGGCCTGGTTGGTCATGAAGAGCCCGTCGGCGCCCAGGGCCTCGCGCACGCGCCGCGACAGCTCGGTCTTGGCCTCGATCCACCGGCGATTGAGCTCCTCGCGGTCGTCGGGCTTGCCGTCGCCGTCGGCGTCCACCTGGTAGGGCTCGCGAGTCGCGATGTTACAGGCCCACCAATCGAAGCCGCCGCCCATGCAGTCAATGAAGGTGCCGTCGAAGCCCTTCTCGCGCACACTGGCCACCGAGCGGGCCACGAGCCAGTCCAGTACCGCGGGCCTGGTGAGGGTGATCATCTCGGTGCCCGGCCAGCCCTGGATGTGCGAGCCGTCGGGCTGGAGCAGCCAGCCGTCCTCGGGGAAGGTGCGATCGCCGGGGTGGGCGTAGGGCGCGGAGGACGAGAAGTCCAGGACGATGATGTGCGGATTCCTCTCGCGAACGGCCGCGATCTTCTCCGCGATCAGGCGCCGACTGCCCTCGTCGCCCCAGTTGGCCCACACGCCGCCGATCAGCAGATCGAAGCGCGCGATCGCGTCGAGGTCCTCGGGCGTGCTGTCCGGCTTCAGGCCCACGCCGTAGCAGTTGGCGATGCGAGGGAAAGGGGGTCCCTCCTGAGCGCCAACGCCGGCGACGAGGATTCCAGCCATAGCCAGTAGTGTCGGCATTGCTCACTGCCTCCCCGGGCAAGCCCGGTCAGCGCCCGGGCACCCACGGGCGTCAGCCGGCGGACGGCTGCAGGGCAGGATTCCAGGCCCGGTCGCGCGGTTCCTCCTCGCCGTGGGGTCCGCGAGCAGGGACGGCCACCCTCGGCGGCGGCGGCTGTGCGCCCGGGTCGTCAGAAGAGGTCGCCAGCAATAGCCGGCTCCTACGGCAAGCCCTGCTCCCTGCCCCGGACACGTCCCCCGGCCGGTGGGGACGTCTTCGTTACCCGCCTGCACCTGTGACAGATTGGTCCCTAGGCAACGGCGCACGCCAGGGCACTAGGCACTCAGTGGTGGCCGGTGCCGGAATGTGGTATCATATAACAGGGTGGAGTTTTGGCGGGGGACGTTCCGGTTCGTAGGTCGGTATTGCCAAAAAGGCTCGGAGGTGTGCACACAACCACCTTGGAGGAGGTGCTTGGCCATGCGCAGAGGCTTCACCTTGATCGAGTTGCTGGTGGTCATCGCGATCATCGCGATCCTGGCGGCGATCCTCTTTCCGGTCTTCGCCAAGGCCCGCGAGAAGGCGCGGCAGGCCAGTTGTCAGAGCAACCTCAAGCAGCTTGGCCTCGGGATGCTGATGTACATCAGTGACTACGACGGGATGTTCCCCTTCGAAGTCTACTGCAACGCGCCCGGCTTCCCGAACATGTGCTGGGACATCTACATGCGTTACTTCAGCAACAACGGTTTCATCATGCCCTACATCAAGAACACCCAGCTTTGGGACTGCCCCAGCGTGAGCAACCTGGGGTGGGGCTATGACCCCGCCTACGGGTACAACAAGCTGCTTGCCCGGCACAAGGATGCTGAGCTGGAGCGGTCGGTGCAGATCGTGCTGTTCGCCGACTCGGGCGGCATCCGGTGGTTCCCCTACTCCATAGCTGCGGGGTGCTGCTTCGGTGGGCAGGCCGAGCATCACCGCATCGGCACGTGCGTCGAGCGGGAGGGGATGGACGGGCCGCACAATGAGGGCGCGAACATCTGCTTCGCCGACGGCCACGTTAAGTGGATGAAGATACAGGCCATCCCCAACGAAGACGACGACGCACAGCCCATCTACATCCGGCCCAGGTAACCACCGCGCCGCTCCCGCAGAGCGGATTGCGAGGGAGGGATCACACGGTGCAACAGAAGGCATCACCGGCAGTTATCGTGATCGCCGTCGTCGTGCTCGTGGTTGTCGTGTTCCTCGTCTATCGGTTCACGATCGGCAAGCCCGCCAAGGCGCCCGAGGGCGCAGTACCGGGGCCTGGTGGCTACGGGGCGGGCATGCAGTCCGGGCAGATGCCCGGTGGCGGGGGGCCTAGCCCCGTGACGCCCCCCGGCCCGGCTGGCGTGCCCCCTTCGGGTCCAGGCGGAGGCGGGTAAGAGCAGCGGAGGCCGCCTGTCAGCCTCGCTCGTCCGGGGGAAGAGTAGGCCCCGCGCCCGAAGTTGCTCCGCAACTTCAGGTTGCCTGGTAACCCTCGGGGGCACGCGGTATGATGGCGCGTCCGACCTGGCGCGCTGGCGTCCCCGGGAGGCGTCAGGCCCGGTGTTCGCGGTTCCCCTTGGTGTGAACAGGCCCGCGGTCGCGCAGCGGTGCCGGACGAAGGGCGATTCTGGCTGACCTACTACTCGAGCCATGCGCACAACCCGCGGGTCAACTCCCACGAGCACCCGGCGGATATCTACCTGTGTGACGTGCGGTTCGAGTAGGGGGGCCCGGTAGGGCTTGCCCTCAGTGGCGGGGCCGGCGCGGTCTTCCTCTTGCCGGAGGCCTGTCACGGTCCCCATCTGTTGTGGGAGAGCTGGCGTGGGTCCGTCTACTGTGGGAGCCCTGGCCGGGGTCCCTCTGTTGTGGGACGGCTGGTGCGATTCCGTCTGTTGTGGGAGGGCTGGCGCGGTGTAAGCGCCAGCGCGACGGACTGGGCAGGCTGCTTTGCTGTGGACTCGGCTCAGGGGATTACCTCACCCATCGCCGAGCTCGCAAACCCCGCGAGCTCGCCTCCCACAAGACCCTCCCGGGCGGGTTGCTTGCCTCCCACAAAGCCTTCCGTGGCACGACTCCCTCTCCACCCACAGGCGCGCACAGGCCGCTCCCCCCGCAAGGTCCGGGGCTCGCCGCGTGGAACACCCTCCCGGCGTCCGCCGGCACCGGCGAGCTTGCGGGGTGACCTCCGGCGGGCACCTGGGCGTCCTTCTGTCCCACCGCTGCCCTGTCCTGGAGGAGCGACCAGCGCCTTGAGATCGCCCGCGACAGCCGCGAGGGCCTCGGCCGACGACCGGCCCGCCCTGGAGCCCCGCGCCGTCACCTGGCGCGCCATCGCGGTCGGCGCAATCGGCAGCCTGGCCCTCGGCCTGGGCGCTCCCTACGCCACCCACGTCCTGCGCGGCTCTTACATGGACCTGGACTTCAGCACCCCGGGCGCCCTGTTCCTCCTCTTCTTCCTCGTCGTCGGCCCCAATGCGCTCCTGCGCCGCCTGTCCCCGCGCAGGGCCCTTCTACCCGCCGAGATCCTGACGGTCTACTGCATGATGATCGTCGCCTCGGCGGTACCGACCATGGGCCTGAGCGGGCAGCTCTACCCCCTGATCAGCGCGCCTGTCTATTACGGCAGCCCGGAGAACAAGTGGGAGCAGCTCATCCTGCCCCACATCCCGGAATGGGCCATGCCGCGCGGCGCGGAGCTAGGCGCGCCGGTGATTAAGCACTTCTACGAGGGCCTGCCGCCCGGCCAGACTGTTCCCTGGCTGGCCTGGGTCCCCGCCATCGCCGCCTGGATGCTGCTCCTCCTCGCCCTGCATCTAGTCATGATGTGCAGCATGGTCCTCCTGCGCCGCCAGTGGGTCGAGCACGAGCGGCTGGTCTACCCGCTCACCCAGCTCCCGGTCGAGTTGTCGGGAGCGACCACCGGGGGCCGCCCGGCGCTGCTGTCGGCGCCCGTGTTCTGGATCGGCTTCGGCGTGCCCTTCATCTTCGGCTCTCTCACGGGCCTGCACCACTACTTCCCGGCCATCCCCCACGTGCCGATGGTCTGGAGCTTCCCCGTCTTCCGCAACAGCCTCTCAATGCAACTGCGCATCAGCTTCCCCATGCTGGGTTTCTTCTACCTGGTCAACCTGGAGAGCAGCTTCAGCCTGTGGTTCCTCAACCGCCTCTTCTTCATCACCCGGGGCATCATGAACGTTCTGGGTGTGGGCCTGCAGGAGAACCTGGGCGTCTACGGCGCGCAGACACCCACCTTCGCGCACCTGGGCATGGGGGCTCTGCTGGCCCTGTTCCTGTCCAACCTGTGGGCCGCGCGCCGATTCCTTGCCGTCGTCTGGCAGTCCATCGTGGGCGACGTCCGCGCCGATGTCGAAGCCGGAGGCGCGCCGCCGGACGCGGGCGAGATCACGTCCTACCGCTTCGCCTTCGCCGGCCTGGTCGCGGGCCTGGTGGTCATGGGCGCGTGGCTCAACCTGGCCGGCCTGCCCGCGCTGGTGGCTGTCTTCTTCCTCTTCTCGGCCCTGCTCATCTTCATCGGACTCACGCGCGTGGTGGTCGAGAGCGGCCTGGCCGAGGCCGTGGCCCCCAGCATCGCCCCGGGGATCACCGTCTCCGGCCTGGGCACGTCGCTGGTGGGCAAGCGCGGCCTGGTGGCCCTGGGCATGACCTACGTGTGGTGCAGCGACCTGCGCACCCTCGTCATGACCTCCACGGCTCACGCGCTGAAGATGAGCGAGCACCTGGACGAGCATCGCCCGCGGCTCTTCGCGGGCCTATGGATCGCCCTGGTCGTGGCCATCGTCTCGTCGGGCTGGATCACGCTGCGCAACGCCTACGCCATCGGCGGGACGACGATGAATAGCTGGTTCTTCAACGGCTCGCCGCTGGCGTGCTATCGGTGGGTGCAGGACAAGCTGTACAACCCCGCCGGGCCCAATCTGTGGGGCTGGGCGCTGACGGGCCTGGGCACGGGCCTGTACCTGCTGCTCACCGCCGCGCGGTTCCGGTATGCGAACTGGCCCTTCCACCCGATCGGGCTGGTGGTGGGGGGCGTGTGGCTGATGGACACGATCTGGTTCACCTGCCTGCTGGCGTGGCTGTCCAAGGCCGTGACCCTGCACTATGGCGGGCCGAAGTCGCTGCGGATGCTCAGGCCCTTCTTCCTGGGCCTCATCCTGGGCCAGTACACGTGCAACGCCGTGTGGCTGTTCCTCGATTACCTCACGGGCCATACGGGGAACCAGATCTTCTGGGTGTGATGCGCGAGGCAAGGGGGCGACCGGACACACGGGTCGGGAGACGGAAGGTCATCCGTCCCGCCTCGCGAATCGCACCCCCCGGAGGTTGCCCGCCAACGCTTGCCCGGAGAGGTCGCCCCGCAACCTCCAGGAGAATCCACAATGCAGCCAGTGAAGCTCGGTGTGATCGGGTGCGGTGTGATAGGCAACGTTCACCTCGCCGCGGCGGCCGCGTCGCCTCTGGTGGAGATCGCCGCCATCGCGGACATCCGCGCGGAAGCCTCTGGCCCCGCGGCGGGGAAGTTCGGCATCGAGAGGGTTCACGGCGAAGGCGCGGAGCTGCTGGACGATCCCACGGTCGAGGCCGTCGTGCTTGCCATGCCCACCTGCCACCGCCTGCGCCTGGCGCTGCTCGCCTTCGCAGCGGGCAAGCACGTGCTCACCGAGAAGCCCGTGGCCATGAACGCCGGCGACGTTCGGCGGATGATCGAGGCCCGCGGGGACCTGGTGAGCGGCTGCTGCTCGGCGCGATTCCGCTTCATGGACAGCGCCCGCGCGGCGACGGACTTCATCGCCGGCGGCGCGCTGGGCGACCTGCGGGTCGTGCGCTGCCGGGCGGTGGTGCGGGCCGTCGAGCCCCCGGCGACCACGCCCCCGGACTGGCGTCTCACCCGCGCGCTCAACGGTGGCGGCATCCTGGTCAACTGGGGCTGCTACGACCTGGACTACCTCCTGGGCCTGACGGGCTGGCGACTGAAGCCGCGCACCGTCCTTGCCCAGTGCTGGACCGTGCCCCGGGCCTTCGAGCCGTGGATCGCGCCCGGCTCCGATGCCGAGACCCACTTCGCGGCGCTCGTGCTCTGCGAGGGCGGGACGGCCATCACCTTCGAGCGCGCGGAGTACTGCCCCGCCGAGGCCCACGGCGCCTGGGAGATCATCGGCGAGAAGGGATCGCTCACGCTGCACATGCTCGCCGGGAGCGGCAAGCGGCTGGTCTTCCACGAGGGCACAACAGACCGCGGCACGGTCGAGCACACGGTGTGGGAGGGCGATGACGGCGGCGCGGCGACCAGCAGCGGCCCGGTGGAGGACTTCGCCGCCGCGATCCGCGAGGGCCGCTCGCCAATGACGAGCCTGGAGCACGCGCTCGTCGTGCAGCAGATCACCGACGCCATCTACGGGTCGGCCCAGAGCGGCAGGGCGGTGGAGATCGCCTGAGGCCGGGCGCGGGCCCATCCCGCAAGGTTGCGCGCCAACCGAGGCTGCCTGGGGCAGGCTAAGTGGCCGGGCACGTTGACACAGAGCGAGGCGTGCAGGGGCAAGCGGGCCTACCGTGTCATCCGCGGCCGGGGCCCTGGCACGGCGCAGACGTAGCTGCGCGGATAATGGGGTCTGGGGACCGTGTCCCCAGCGGGGTCTGGGGCAGAGCCCGAGGTCGCGTAGCGACCTCAGGGTGTTTGCAGTCATAAGGCTTTGCTTGCCCCTACGTCCGCTCTATGTCATCACGAGAAACCACTTAGGGCCATCGCTCGAGCCGCGCGCCCAGCTCCGCGCGCAGGCCGGCCAGCGCCGGGTCCCCCCCGAGGTTGTACAGGTCGTGAGGGTCGTCCACGCGGTTGTACAGCTCCTCGGTGCCGTCGCGCCACCGCACGAGCTTCCACTGCTGGGTGAGCAGGGCATCGCTCGGCCCGCCCTCGACCACGAGCTCCTGCCGCCAGTCGCCCGCCTTGCCCTCGAGCACCGGCCGCAGCGACCGGCCGTCCACCGGGTCGGGCGCGGTCAGGCCCGTGGCATCCAGGATCGTGGGCATGAGGTCCACGAGGGACACAAGGTCGTCGCACGTCGCGCCGGCCGTGCCCACCCCCGGCCAGCGCACGATGAGGGGCACGCGGATGACCGAGTCGTAGAGCCCGCCGTACTTGTAGAAGGCCCAGTTGTTGCCGCAGTAGTCGCCGTGGTCGGAGGCGAAGAGGATGACGGTGTCCTCGTACAGGCCCTCGTCCCTCAGCAGGTCGAGCAGCCTGCCCACCTGCGCGTCCATGTGGCTGACCTCGCCGTAGTAGGCCGCCCGCATCCGCTGGGTCTTGCCCAGCGGGAAGCGCCGGTAGGCGTTCTCGACGCCGCCGGGGAGCGACGGGTCGGTGGAGGTGGGCGGCAGGGCATGGATCGTGCGGGCCAGTTGGTCCACCCACTGCCGGGGCTTCTCCTCGAGCTCGCCCTCGCGGCGGTGGGGCGGTGGGATCTCGGCCGGGTCGTACATTGTGTCCCACGGCCGGGGAGGGTCCAGGGGCGTGTGTGGCGTCGAGAAGGATACCCAGGAGAAGAAGGGCCTTCCGGCCCGGGCGAGACCCTCGATGGCCCGCGTCGTCACCCAGGTGTCAATGTAGTCCTCCTCGGGCAGGGGCCAGGTCACCCAGCCCCTCTCGGCATACTCGGGCAGCTCCCAGGACTTCCAGGCGTCGGGCGCGTAGCCGCGCTCGCGCAGGTAGCGACGGTAGTCGTCTTCCTCGTCGGGCGAGCCGACGAAATGCCCCTTGCCCTCGGCCAGGCATAGGCGTTGCAGACCGAAGGTCTTGCCGCCCTCGTGGCGCGCGTGCAGCTTGCCGAAGAAGGAGGTCTCGTAGCCGGCCGCGGCCAGGACCTCGGGGAAAGCCACCGTCTCGGGCGGCAGGGCCGGCGGGCCGGGCTTGAAGCCCATGTTCACGTTGTGGCGCACGCCGTGGCTCCTGGCGTACAGGCCCGTGAAGATGCTCGTGCGTGCGGGCGTGCACAGGGGCAGCGAGGTGAAGGCGTTCGAGAAGACCGTGCCCTTGGCGGCGAGGCCGTCGAGATTGGGCGTGCGGATGACGGGGTTGCCCAGGCAACCCAGGGTCTCGGCGTTCTGCTGGTCGGTGGTGATGAGCAGGATGTTGGGGTGGCTCATCGGCGGGTCCTCTAGATCGGCCGCGGGTCCCCTCTGCGGCCTGGGGCGGTTTCTGCGCCAGCGCGACTGCAACCTCCGCAGCACGAGTCGCACCGCAGTCGCGGAGCCGGCAGAGACAGCCGGCTGCCCTCCCACAGGAAGCATCCATCCCCCCTCGCCCCTCACGGCAACCTGCGCGCCGTAGTCGCAGGCTTCAGCCCGCGGTGGTGGCACGTGGTGGTTCCCGCTCACCCCTGGGATGGCGCGCGCAACCCACGGAAGGAAGCTCCATCGCCTCGGGGAAACCGATCGGCGTGCCGCTGGCCGCTGCGGCCGGCCGCTTGCCCGGCGGCTCCCACCGCCGCCCTCGATCGCCGCGGCCCAGGAGACACCCGTGATGCCGCCCGAAGCCTGTGCCCGCGCGAGTCTGCTCCCAGTGGCCGTCGGCCTGCTGCTGGCGCTGGGCGGCCGCTGGTGTGCGGCCGATGGTGAGCAGCCCGCTCCCACTCCCTCGACCCCGCGCGGCCGGGAGCTGATCCGCGACCCCCATTTCCGCCTCGGCTTCCAGGTGTACGACCCCAAGCCCGGCAAGCACGTCGTCACCGGCAAGCTGCAGTGCGAGGGCTGCACCGACGAGCCGATCTGGGGCCTGGCGCAGTGGCACAGCAGGTTCTCCATCGCCGGCGCGCAGGCCGAGGACCTCGCGACGGGCGGCACGCGCTGGGCCAACGCCGCCAAGGCCGTCATCATCGCGCCGGTCGGCTCGCCCGACGCGGACCTGGTGCTCAGGGTGAACGCTCGCGAGGAGTACGGCGACCGAGCGCGCCGGCAGGGCGAGATGTGGCCGCACCTGCTGGCCTCGCAGGGGCTGCCCGATTCGCCGACGGTGGCGGAGATGAAGGCCCTGGACTTCCGCGTGAGCTTCCGGCTCAGGGACGAAGAGGCCCTCAAGACACCCGACTACGACCCCCACAAGCACGCTGCCCACTACCAGGCCTTCGTGACGGTGCAGAATCTGAACCGCGAGTCGCCGGGGTACGGCGATTTCCTGTGGCTGGGGGTTCCGATGTACGACGACCGCTGGCGCATCCCGCGCAGCTTCCAGGCGCCCGACGCGGCCCTCCAGAAGCTCATCTACACGCCCCCCGGCGAGGTCTACACGACCGAGAGCGCCCACGACCGCCAGTGGATCACGATCGAGCGGGACCTGCTCCCCCTGGTGCTGGAGGCGCTGCAGACCGCTTGGGACAAGGGACTCCTGCAGGACTCGCGGGACCTGGCGGACTACCGGCTGGGGGGCATCAACCTGGGGTGGGAAGTGCCGGGAATCCTCAACGTCGAGCTGCAGATACGGGACCTGAGCCTGCGGGCCGTGGTGGGGGAGTGAGACGACACGCCGCGCGGGCGGACGGCCTTGCCCGGGAGGACACTCATGAGCACCGATAGCGACCCGCAGGATGAGCCGGCGCGCCGCGGATTCGTCCGCAGGGCGCTGCTACCCCTCTTCGCTGCGTTGCTGGGCGGCGCGTTGGGGGAGGGGAAGGCCCAGGCTCAGGACCAGCCGTCCGACGCCCTGGCGAGGCGCTTCGTCCTCCGCAAGCCGGACATACCGCCGCTGGACTCGCCCATCGTCTTCGGCCGCCAGGACGAAAGCAACGACGGGAAGACGCACGAGGTCGTATCGCTGATCCAGCAGGAGGACGGCGAGAACTCGTTCCCCTGGACGCTGTATGCCCAGCTCCGTACGAAGCACCGCGGGGGCGACGGGGTGGTGTTCTACTCGCGGCTGTACAAGGACGGCCCGGGGTGGAGCTGCGGCCTGCACTCGGAGGTCTTCGCCAAGAACTGGGGCGTGGGCATCGGCGTCAACATCGAGGTGGCGAACCAGTACGAGGGCGACGAGGGCTTCAACGGCGTGATCGGCATCGAGATGCAGTCCCTGGGCCCGCGCCGGGCCCTGGCGGGGCTGCAGATCGAGGGCAAGGGCGGCTACGAGACCCTGGTGCGGCTGCGGGCGGACGCGCAGACGGGCCTGGACCTCACCGGCCGGACCGAGGTGGGAATCAACCTGCACCAGAGCTCTCTGCGCCTGGACGAGGGCGCCTGGGTAGAGCTGGATGCTGAGGGCCAGGTCAGGATGCGGTACTACGAGGGGAACATCGAGTTCTTCAGGGGCGACCGGCGCATCGCCCACCTGCCGGTGGACGCGGAAGACCACGAGCTTTGAGCCGGGGGCTGCGACACCGCGACACTGCCGTTGCAGTCGCGGGTCGGCCGAAGGCTGGCCCGTGCCGACCACAGCCCTTCCACCTCGGCAGGCACGCGGCGGAAGCTGCTGCGCGGCCCCCGCCGCGACCTGCGACTACATGTCGGCTACTTCATGAACAGCTCGATAACCGGTATAGCCACGTCCGGCTTTACCACCGGCAGCTCGAGTGTCAGCGTGTCCCTGGGCTCGCCCTCGATCTCCGTCTGGTGCGCCGGCAATTGCACCATCTTGATCTCCGAAGCGTCGTTCAGAAGCTGCGCGTACTCCACCTTGCCCGCGAACCCGTCCAGGTGCAGGTGGCGGAAGGGCCACGCGAGGACGTGCACGTACATCCGCTTCGTCTCCGGGTTGTAGGTCAGCCGGCAGTCCTGGGGCGGCAGGAACCCCGCGGGCGCGGCCGTGCAGCCATAGATCGCCCGCCCGTGCCGCTTCATCCACTCGCCCATGCCCCGCAGCCGGTCCATCGCCCGCTGATCGAACTCCCCGCGGCCCGTGGGCCCGACGTTCAGCAGCAGGTTGCCGCCCTTGCTCACGACCTCGATCAGCATCCGCAGCAACTGGTCCACACTCTTCCACGTGGCCTCATCGCGGTGATAGCCCCAGGAGCCGGAGAAGGTCTGGCAGGTCTCCCACACCACGGGCTGGCCGTCCACCTGCACCCACTCCCGCGGCATGAACTGCTCGGGCGTGCGCACGTCCCAGCCACCCTCGACATCTATCAGGTCCAGCCGGTCGTTGACGACGATCCCCGGCTGCAGCTCGCGGGTCATGGCGAGGAGCCGCTCGCTGTCCCAGTCGCAGCGGCTTTTGCCGAGGCGGTTGTCCAGCTCGCCGTCCTCGTTGCGCCTGGGGTAGCTGAAGTCGTAGAAGATGATGTCCACCTTGCCGTACTCGGTCAGCAGCTCGCGGACCTGGCCGTGGAGGTACTCGATGTAGAGGCGCTGGTCGCGTTGCTCGTTGAGCTTGGCCCTGTCTGGGTGGTTGCGCATGGAGTGGGTGTCATCAATGACGAAGTGGGGGTGGTGCCAGTCAATGACCGAGTGGTAGAAGCCCACGCCCAGGCCCTGTGCGCGGAAGGCCTCGGCCATCGGCCGCAGCAGGTCTCGCCCCGCCGGCGTGTTCGGCGCCTTGTAGTCCGTCAGCTTCGAGTCCCACAGGCAGAAGCCCTCGTGGTGCTTGGTCGTCACCACGAAGTACCTCATCCCGGCCCCGGCCGCCGCTTCCGCCCACTGGTCCGGGTCGTACAGGTCCGGGTCGAAGCGCGGGAAGTACTTGCTGTCGTACACCTCGTCGGGAATCTGCTCGATGTGCTTCACCCACTCGTGCCGGGCCGGCAGAGCGTACAGGCCCCAGTGGATGAACAGCCCGAAGCGGGCCTTCACGAACCAGCTTGTATCGCCAACCGTAGGTCTCACATCAGCCATGGCGAGCCCTCCTGGAGGTTGCTGCGTGACCTCTGGCGGCCCCAGCATCGAGGCCGCGGTTCCCGGGCAGGGGAAGCCGAGCCGCTAGTTCAACGGCCCGGCGCTCGATTCCTCCAGCCTTGCGCACGGGCGTCAGGGGGCTGGCGCTAGCCGTCGGCGCGCCGCGCGCGGTCGTCCCGTAACCTCCCGGCAGGTTGCCCCATCCCGGCGTGGAACAGCTTCGCCGAGCTGCGCCAGCGACCCGGCCGCGCCGGGTCGCCGCGCCGACACGAACAGGGAGAGTCCGCCATGCCCCAGCCCCGTGTCCTCGTCGTGGGCAGCGCCAACATGGACCTGGTGGTGCAGTGCCCGCGGATGCCCATCGCGGGCGAGACCATCATCGGGGGCAGGTTCAGCACCGTCCGTGGGGGGAAGGGTGCCAATCAGGCCGTGGCCTGCGCCCGTCTGGGCGCCGACACGTGGATGCTGGGGCGCGTGGGACGGGATTCCTTCGGCGATGAGCTGCTCGCGGGCCTGACGGGCGACGGCGTCCACTGCGACCACGTCGGCCGCGACGACGCGGAGCCCTCCGGCGTGGCGATGATTCTGCTGGACGAGAGGGGCGAGAACAGCATCGTCGTGGCGCCCGGCGCGAACAGGGCCCTGACGCCCGACCACGTGGCGGCTGCGGCGGAGGCCCTGGGCTTCGACGCCGTGCTGTGCCAGCTCGAGGTGCCGCTGGAGACCGTCGAGGCGGCGATGCAGGCCGGACGCGAGAAGGGGGCGCTGACCGTGCTCGACGCCGGGCCGCCCCAGGCCCTGCCGGCGCGCCTCGTCGCCGCCGCCGACGTGCTCTCACCCAACGAGACCGAGGCGCGGGTCATCCTGGGCCTGGGCGTGGACGCAGAGCTGGAGCCTGTCGCCGCCGCCGAGCGACTGCTGGAGGCCGGCGCGCGCTCGGTGGTGCTCAAGCTCGGGGCCGAGGGAGCGCTTGTGGGCGGGCCCGAGGGGATTGAGCACGTGGCCGCCTTCAGGGTCGAGCCCGTGGACACCACCGGCGCGGGCGATGCCTTTACCGCAGCTCTGGCTGTGAGCCTGGCGGAAGGGCAGGACCTGGTGGACGCGACGCGCGTGGCCGCCGGCGCGGGGGCCCTGGCAGCCACGGTCTTCGGCGCGGCGCCCTCCATGCCCACGCGCGAGCGTCTCGAGGAGTTCCTACGCGAAGGCGGCACCGGGGGCGCTCGGGTCTCCTGACACACCCGCGGCCGCATGCTCTTGGCGGCAGGCTCGGCGCGGTCTCTGCCCCGTGGGAGGGCTGGCGCGATTCTTCCGCCAGCTCGGCCCAAAGCCGGGTCGCTCGCCTCCCACAGACGCGCCGCAGGAACCGGACCACAGCGACATCCACCCCCGCGGGCACGGCCTTCCTCCGACCCGCCTAAGGTGGTGGCAGGTGCCGGTCCTCACAACCTCGGGCCCAGCGCCTCCCTCGGGTCCACGCGCTCTATCCCCGGCAGGGACGAGAAGTGCGTGTCGGCCGTGATGATCCGCGTGATTCCGTTCCGCTGCATCACGGCATAGCGCAGCGCGTCGCGCGGCGTTACCTCCGGACGCTCGGTCACCACCGGAGCCCGGCCCGATTCCCGCTTTGCCTTGCAGCGCCCGCGCCTTTGGCCTAAAATGCGCGTGGTTGCGCAGGGGCCCACGCTGTCGGCGAGGCCTGTCCGCCGTAGGCGGGGCTACGCCATGAGGAGGTGTTGAGCAGTGAGACGAGGCTTCACACTGATCGAGTTGCTCGTGGTCATAGCCATAATCGCCATCCTCGCCGCCATCCTCTTCCCCGTGTTCGCCAGAGCGCGCGAGAAGGCCCGGCAGACGAGCTGTGCCTCCAACCTCAAGCAGCTAGGCCTGGGCATGCTGATGTACGTGCAGGACTACGACGAGTGCTTCCCCAACGGCCGGTACTCGGCCGGCGGCGCGGCCGGGCCCTTGGGCGACGGTAACATCGTCCACAACGGCTGGGCGTGGATGGTGGATACGAACTGGCGTAACCAGGTCCCCAGCCGCATCTACCTGCGGGACCTCGTCAGCCCCTACATCAAGAACGACCAGTTGTTCCGCTGCCCCAGCGACTCGCGCAGCGACACCTGGAGCAGCTACAACATGAAGATGTGGATCTACTGGACCGGGCCGAAGCTGGCGGACTACATGAACCCCGTCGGGTGCGTGATGTGGAACGAGGAGGAGAGCTACCACGGGCAGGTCAAGAACGTGAACTCCAACGACAGCCGCGCCGAGCACAACGTGTGCTTCGTTGACGGCCACGTGAAGTGGTGCCGCCACAAGGAATACAAGCAGGCCACGATCAACGGCGGCAACTTCGACCTGCACTGGTACTGGAATATGGACCTCGGCGACTACTAGTACCGCTGGGGCTTGAGTGGGGACCACCACCTGCCACCACCGCAGGCACGCGGGGGCGGATGCTGCTGTGGTCCGTCGGCTACAGCCGCCTGCGCAGCATGAGCGACCCCGCGACTAGGACGGCCACCGTCAGCCCTACCAGCGCGCCGATCTGTGGCCACACCTCGATCGGCGTCAGGCCCTTGAGGCACACTCCGCGCGCGATCTCCAGGAAGTACCTCAGCGGGATCGCGTAGGTGAGGTACTGCACCACCACCGGCATGTTCCGGATCGGCGCGATGAACCCGGACATCAGGAGGCTGGGCATGATGAAGAACACGTTGGTCAGTATCGCCTGCTGCTGGGTCCGCGCGAGCGATGACATGAACAGCCCCACGCCCAGGCTGTTGATGGCGAAGAGCACCACCATGCCGTAGAGGAACAGCGGGTCGCCCCGGCAGGGCAGGCCGAAGAGCAGGTGCGCCAGGGCCAGCGCCACCGCCGCCTGGAAGAGGGCGATGAACAGGTAGGGCACGAGCTTGCCCAGCACCAGCTCGCCGGGCGACAGCGGGGCCATGACCAGCCGCTCGAGGGTGCCGACCTCGCGCTCGCGCACGATCGCCACCGTGGACAGACTCAGCGTGAGGACGAGCACTATCAGCCCCACCACGCCCGGCACCATGTAGTCCCGGCTCTTCAGCTCCGGGTTGTACCACAGGGCGGGACGCAAGTTGACCGGGGGCAGCTCGATCCGCCGGCCCCCGGCGGCCAGCCGCAGCTCCAGGTACCGGAGGCTCTCCTCCGCCAGCAGGCTTTGCAGGTACCCCGCCGCTATGCGTGAGGTGGTGGCGTCGGCGCCGTCGAGCACCACGCCTATCTGAGCCTGGCGTCCCTGGGCCAGGGCCTTCTGGTAGCCCCGTGGGATGATGACGGCCACCCGGGCCCGCCCCGCGTCCAGCAGGGGCTTGATCCTGCGGTGATCGGCCGGGCTGGGCACGACCCGGAAGTAGCGCGAGCCTTCGATCTTCAGCGCGATTCGCCGGCTGGCGGCCGTTGCGTCCTCGTCGCACAGGGCGGTCGGGATGTGCTCGACGTCCATCTGCGCGGCGTAGCCGACGAGCAGCAGTTGCACGATGGGCAGAACCACGATGATCCTTACCACCACCGGGTCGCGCCGGATGTGGAGGATCTCCTTCATGGTAAGCCAGGCTAGGCGTCGCGGGTCCATGGCTTGCGTAGCCCACGGGTTCGCGCCGTCACAGGCGCGCCCGGAAGAATCTTACCGCCACCGTAAAGATCACCGCCGTCAGGCCGGCCAGGGCGAGCAGGTGCGGCCAGAAGACGAAGACGGACACGCCGCGCAGGTATACGGCGCGGGCGAGCACCAGGTAGTGGGTCGGAGGCATGGCGTTGGCCACGGCGCGCAGCACCAAGGGCATGTTGGCGAGCGGGAACACGAAGCCGGACAGGATGATGGTGGGCAGCATCAGGCCCATGATGCCGCCGATGATCGCGGTGCGCTGCGACCCGGCCCTGCCGGAGATGGCGAGGCCGAGGGCCAGGCAGGCCAGAAGGAACACGGCCGAGACGAAGGTCAGGTCGAGCAGGTTGCCCCTGGGGTGGACGTTGAAGATCAGTGCTCCAGCGACCACGCACAGCGCGACATCGGCCATCGCCATGGCCGCGTAGGGCAGCAGCTTGCCCACGATGACCTCGGGCGCTCGCACGGGCGTGGCCAGCAGCGCCTCGAGCGTGCCCACCTCGCGCTCGCGCACGATGCAGGTCGAGGTGAGCAGGGCGGCCATCAGCGCCATCACGACCCCGATCAGGCCGGGCACGATGAAGGCCGCCGAGTTCAGCTCCGGGTTGTAGAGAACCTGAGTCCGCACCTCGATCCCCGCCAGCCCCGTCTCGCCGAGCCCGCTTCTCAGCGCCCACAGCCGCGCGGCATCGCCGCTGACGCGCGTCACCAGCGCCCGCGCGTAGCCCAGCGCGGTGTTCGCCGTCACCGAGTCCGAGCCGTCCAGCACTAGCTCGAGGGTGGCCTGCCGGTGAGTCGCTACCTTCTCGGCGAAGCGCGGGGGGATGACGAGCACAATCAGGGCGCGCCGGCTCCGCAGCAGCCCCGCGATGGCCCGGTCGTCCTCGATCTGGGCCACGATATCGAAGTAGCCGCTGGCCTGCGCCCGGTCCACGACCGCCCGCGACAGGGGGCTTCGGTCCAGGTCCTGCACCGCCAGAGGCAGGTGCTCCTGGTCGAAGTTGAGCCCGTAGCCGTAGAGGACCAGCAGCAGCACTGGTAGCCCTAAGATCACCAGCAGGCTGCGCGGGTCGCGCCGGTTCAGCAGCCACTCGGCGCGCGCGATGGCCAGCATCCGCCGCGCGCTCACCGGGCCACCTCCCCGTCGGACCGACCGCCCCGGTTCGACGTGACCAGGTGGACGAACACGTCATCGAGGGTAGGCTCGAGCGGCTCGGCGGCCTTGAGCCGGGCCCCGGCCCCCTCGAGCACACGCCCGACCTCCTCGACGGCGGCCGCGGCGTCGCCCTCCACCTCCACCCGTATCCAGGGCCCCACCACGGCCACGGCCAGCGCCCGCTCCCACGCCTTGAGCGCCGCCAGACCCCGTCCGATGGGCTCGGCCTGCACGCCCAGGATTCGCCCGCGCAGGCCCCGGCGCAGCTCCTGAGGCGGGCCCTCGCCCACCACTCGCCCGGCGGCGATGATGCAGGCCCGGTCGCACCGCTCGGCTTCCGCCAGCCAGTGGGTCGTCACCAGCACCGCCGCGCCGCTCTCGGCCTGGCGCGCGCACAGGCGCCACAGCAGGTCGCTGGTTTCCCTGTCCACGCCGCTGGTCGGCTCGTCCAGCAGCAGCACGGGCGGATCGGCGATGACCGCGCAGGCGAAGGCCGCCCGCCGCGTCCAGCCCGGTGGCGCCTCGCCCAACGGCCGGTGCGCGTAGTCCTCCAGGCCCAGCAGCGACAGCCAGCGCTCCTGGGCCTCGGCCCGCTCGCGGCGGCGCAGGCCGTAGGTCGCACCGTAGAACTCGAGGTTCTCCGCGACCGTCAGGTCGGCGTAGAGGGAAAAGTGCTGGGTCATGTAGCCGATGCGCGACTTCACGGCGAGGGCTTGGCGCACGGGGTCCAGGCCGGCGACCCGAATCGTGCCCTCGGTGGGGACGAGCAGGCCGCAGATCATGCGGATCGTGGTGGACTTGCCCGAGCCGTTAGGCCCCAGCAGCCCCACCACCTCGCCCTGGCCCACGGACAGGTCCACACCGTCCACGGCCCAGAAGTCACCGAAGCGACGGCGCAGCCCGCGGACGCAGACCGCGGTTTCTCTAGACCCTGGCGCGGCCGACGCCGCCTCGTTGCCGGGCCGGTCTCCCCGGCCGGGTTGCTCCGCAGCCTCAGGTTCCTCTCGCCGCTCAGGACCGGGAATGGCTCTTCCTCCTGTTAGGTTGGCGTGCGACCTCAGGTTGCTCGGCAACCTCAGGTTGCTCCGCGGCCCCACGGGCCGGCTCGCGGCCCTAGGCCACGGCCGCCGGATCCACAGGCTCACGCCCCAGGGCCGGGCGCGGCAGATCCCCAGCCGGCACCGGAGCGGGCCTTCTGCTCGGCCCTCCTGATCAATACGAGGGCGTCCTGGAGCGTAGCGGCGACCTGGTGAGGGTTGCTGTGGGGGAGAACCTGCCGCAGTGCCTCGCCGGGCGCGCGAGGCGCGGGCCGCTCGGCCTGAGGCATCTCCCGGCTCACCACGACCCTCAGCCGTCCCCCGCGCCTGCCCACGGAGAGCACCCAGGGCAGCGCGTCCAGCTTCTCGTGGGCGCCCGGGGCTGCGTCCAGCTCCCACACCAGTCCCGCCGCCTGCTCGGTCAGTCGCGCGGGATCGCCCTTCCAGGCCACGCGTCCCTGGTCCAGGACGAGCAGCCACTGGCAGCGCGCCGCCTCCTCCCAGCTCGGCGTGGCCACCAGCAGACTGCGCGGCGGTTGTTCGCCACCTGGCTCACCCCCGCCGTCCTCGTCCAGCAGCGCGTAGATGAGCTCCCACAGGTCGCGGCGCGACAGGGGGTCCAGGCCGGTCGAGGGCTCGTCCAGCAGCATCAGCCTGGGCCTGTGCAGGAGCGCGCAGGACAGGGCCAGCTTCTGCCTCATGCCCCCGGACAGGTGCTGGGACTGCCGCTGCTGGAAGGGCGCCAGCGCGGTCACCCGCAGCAGCGTCTCCATCCGCTCGCGCAGCAGGGCCGGCTCGATCCCGTAGAGCGCGCCGAAGTACTCCAGATTCTCGCGCACTGTGAGGTGGGCGAGCACGCCCAGCTTCTGGGGCAGGTATCCCAGGGAGGTCTTGATGAGAGCCACATCGCGCGGCAGCTCGTGGCTCAGGACGCGCAGGTTGCCCTCGCTGGCGTACAGCAGGCCCATGCAGGCCCGCAGGAGAGTCGTCTTGCCCGCGCCGTCGGGGCCCACCAGGCCCGCCACTACCCCGGGCGGCACCGCGAAGCTCACGGCCTCCAGCGCTCGCACGGGACCGAACCGGATACTCACGCCATCGGACTCGATACAGGCCTGGCTCATGGGCTCGTCGGGGGCTGACGACCGGCGCCGGGGGCGGCCGGGCCCGCGGCGGAGTCGAGGTACAGGACGGCGTCCGCGGGCATACCGGGCTTGAAGATGCGGGCCGAGGGGTCCGGCCCTCCTCGGTTGTCCAGACGCACCCGCACGGCATACACCAGCCGCGAGCGCTCCTCCGGGGTCTGCACGTACTTGGGGGTGAACTCGGCTTCCGAGGACATGTGCTCGACGAAGGCGGGGAAGACCTCGCCCGGACGCGAGTCCACCATCACATCCACGCGCTGGCCCACGCGCACCCGTCCCACATCGGCCTCGGGCACGTAGACCGTCAGCCACACGTCGTCCAGATCCACGATGCGCACGACCGGCGCCCCGGCGCCCACCGTCTCGCCCGCCTCTGCTATCTTCTCCTGCACGATCCCCGCACAGGGCGCGTACAGGTCGGTCTTGTCTAGGTTGGCCGCCGCGTGGCGGGCCGCGGCCTCCCCCGCCTCACGCTGGGCATCGGCCGCCGCCGCCTGCCTGCGCAGCGTCTCCACACGACCGGCCTGGGCGCGGGCCCCCGCCAGGGCACTCTCGGCCCGGGCCAGCTCGGCCTCCGCGGCCTGGATGTCCTCCCGGCGTGGCCCTTCCTTGACCAGCGATAGCTGCTCCAGCGCCGCCTCGTAGGCCGCCTTCAGCCGCCGCGCCTCCTCAGCCGCCGCCCGCACGTCCTCCGCCCGATAGCCCTCCTCGAGCAGGGCCAGGGCCTCGGCCGCGCGCTGCCTCTCGGCTCTGGCGCGGCGCAGGTCCGCCTCCGCGGCCTGGACGTCCTCGCTCCGCGACCCCTCCTCGAGCAGCGCCAGTTGCTGGCGGGCGGCTTCCTCCTCGGCCGCCGCCGTCGTGTAGGCCGTGTGCGCCGCCTCCTCGCTCTGGACCGACACGGCCTGGTCCTGCCGCAGCTTCTGCAGGCGCTTCCAGTCGCGCAGGGCTTGCTCGGCCGCGGCCCTGGCCTGCGCCAGCCGCGCCCGCGCCTGCTCTATCTCCTGGGCCCGAAAGCCCGCCCTCAGCTTAGCGAGCCGGGCCTCGGCGGCCTTCACTCCGGCCTCGGCGGCGTCCAGGGCCGCCCGGGCCTCGGCCTTCTCCTGTTCACGCGGGCCCGCCCGCAGCTTGGCCGCCGCGGCCTCCGCCGCCTGCCATCCCGCCTTCCCCTGCTGCACCTGCCTCTCGGCGCCCGCGATCTCCTGCGGCCTCGACCCCCGCCGCAGCTTCTGCAGGTTCGCTCGCGCCGCCCGCCGGCGGGCCTCCGCCTCGGCAATGCCCGCGCTGCTCGTGGCGCTCTCGA
>CAZSOQ010000084.1:0-21056 GCA_964608495.1 uncultured Armatimonadia bacterium
CCCGTGCCCAGCGGCCCGCCCTCCTCGCTCGCCCCATCCGCCACCAGATCGGCCACGCCACCAGCCACCTGCAGCCCCCAGAAGGGGAGCGAGACGATGATGCCCAGGACTAGGCCCACGCCGAGCTCGGCCATCAGGTCACCGAGCCCAAGGGCCCGGGACGGCGCGTCGGTCATCGCCAGGGGCGCGGCGGCGCCGGCCACCCCCAGTGCCAGACCCAGCCGCAGCGCCCAGGGCATCCCCCACCAGTTGAGCGGGGGCAGGAGCACCACGGCCGGCGTCAGGCGGCAGGCCGTGGCCAGCCAGGCCGTGCCGAGATCGCTCACGGTGCGCCCCCCATGAGGCCGGGCACCCCTTCCCAGGCCCAGCGCCAGTAGGCCAGGACGACGGCGGCGGTCCAGCCCCCGAAGAGCGCGAGGGCGACGGCCGCGGCGCCGACGCGGAAGGCCTGGCCCAGAGCCGCGTCGCCGTAGCCGATCATGGTCTGCAGGAAGCTCGCGGCCAGGCCCGCCAGGGCCACCGCCACGAGGACGGGCAGGGCCGCCTGTAGCCCCACCAGCAGGGCGGCCGCGAAGTAACCCAACCACGATTGCGCTTCGGCCATGGCGATCACCCACCGCCGAGGTATCCGCGCACGATGGCGTCGAAGAGCAGCCGCCAGCCGTCGGCCATGACGAAGAAGAGGACCTTGGCGGGCAGCGCGAAGACCTGGGGAGAGAAGGTAGCCGGCCCCAGGGCCCCGACGACGACGTAGACGAGCACGTCCACGACGAGGAAGGGCAGGTAGATGAGCAGGCCGGCGAGGAAGGCGACGCGGAGCTCGGAGAGGGCGTAGGCGGCGGTAAGCACCTCGAAGGGGGCCCGGGCGGGCTGCTCCTTTACGGCCCGGGCACGCGCCAGGATCTCGAAGTCCTGAGCACCCACGTGGGCCGCCATGAAGCCGCGCAGTTTCTCCTGCGTGCGGGAGGCCGCTTCCGCGGCGGTGATCTTCTGGTCCCACAGAGGCGAGGCCACCTGAGCGCCGAGGTCAGCCACCGTCGGGCCCATCACGTACCAGGTAAGGACGAGGGCAAGGCCGACGACAACGAAGTTGGGCGGAAGGACCTGGCTTCCCAGCCCGGCGCGGACGAAGTAGAGGATGATGACGACGCGCGCGAAGGCGGTCATGACCGCGAGCAGGGCCGGCAGCACCACCACGGCGAGCAGGCTCAGGATCCACCGCCCGGCGGCGGCGTCCTGCGCGGGACCGGCCTGCCCGACCACGGCCCACACCCACTGACCGCAGGCCCAGGCCGTCATCGCTGCTCGGCCTCGTCGGCGCCTTTCTCGATCGGGGCGAGCTCGGCGAGCAGGCTCACCTCGTGCGGCGTGACGCCCAGCAGCAGCTCGCGGCCGTCGGCGCGGGCCAGCACGACCCTCGCGCCCGGCCCGACGGCGACGGCCTCCACCACGGACAGGCGTCGCTCGCCGGACATGCCCACCATCCCGGGCCACCGTCGCAGCGCCCACACGGCCGCTACCAGCAGCCCGATGAGCACGAGGAAGGCCACGGCGGCCTGCAGAAGGTAGCCGCTTACGTCATTCACCCTCCTCGTCCTCCTCTGCGTCCCGGATCTCGACGAGGCGCACGGCGAGCCGGCCGTCCACGGTGACCAGCTCGCCCCGGGCCACCGGCGACCCCGCGATGAGCACATCCACGGGCTCGCCGACGAGCCGGTTCAGATGAACCACCGCCCCGGGCGCCAGGTCCAACAGCTCCCGCAGAGACATCTCGGCATCTCCGACGACGACGGTCACAGTGATCCTCAGGCTCCCCAGCGCCTGGGCCACGGCGCCGGGCCTGCCTACCAGGCCGGTCGCCAGCGCCTCATCCTCCATCGCTCGGGTTAGTCCTGGTACCTCGCTATCCATCGGGTCGGCCTCCCGCCGGAAGTCGGTCTACGCGCACCGCCCATCTGCGGTCCGAGGCCCCCAGCTTTCCCAGCGCCACCGGGGCTCCATGCACAGCCAGCACCGCGCGCGACCCCGCCTCGGCCGGCAATACCATCAGGTCGCCCTGCCTCAGCAACATCACCTCATCCACCGCCAAGTCCGGGCCCCTCACCACCGCCCTCAGCCCCACGCGCCCTGCCCCCTGCGGGACCCGAAGGGGCCGCGCTTGCGCCTTCAGCTCCCTCTCGGCCGAGGCCCAAAGCTCCTGCCAGCCCACGACCAGCGCCAGCACCCCGTGCGTCTCACCTACCCGGGCCCGCACGAGGACCAGCACGGCCGGGTCGGGGCAGGGCCATCCACACCGCACCCACTGCCGCAAGGCCTGTCCGACGGACCCGAGGAGGGCTCGCTCGGGGGCGCCGTCCAGGTCAACCGCAGCCACCGCGTCGAAGCCCAGCGCGGCGCTGGCCAAGAGCCTGGCAAAGGCCGGCTCCGTATGGCACCCTGCGCCCAGGGCCACGGCATCGCCCTGCGGGTCGGTCGCGGGACCGACCGTCACCGCCGCGAGCTGCACCTGCCCTCGGACCACAGCCGCCAGCCTCTCGGCCAGGGCGGGCGCTCGGCGCGCCAGCAGCTCGGCCGCCGCCGCCCTCTGCCAGGCCGACGGCTCCTCGGCGCTCGGCGGCACCCAGGGCGCGATCCCCGAGCCCTGCGCCGGGCCCCGGCTAGCTCCCTCGCTAAGTCTCTCCATGCGCCTTCCTCTTGTCGTCCCGGGCCTGACGGGCCGCCACCCACCCCTCCAGCTCCCCCTGCCTGCGCCTCTCCTCAGCGGCCTCGCGCTGCGCGCGCCGTCGGCCCGCGAGCCTCTGGGCCGCGCGTCTCAGCGCCCGGGTGTGCGATGCCCGCGCTCGGGTCGCCAGCACCCCGTCGCGACTCCTCTCCAGGCCGCCGCGCAGGGCCTCCTGTCGCCGCGCCCGCGCGGGGGCGTGGTCCTGCCACAGTCCCGCGCCGGTGGACCACACCGGCGGCCGCTCCGCCTCGTGCGCGGCCAGGGCCTGCTCAGCCTCGACCACGCGGGTGAGCCAGACCTCGAGCCGCTGGCGCCATACCAGCTCCCGCGCCGCGATCACCCGCTCGAGGCGCTCTCCGCTCACGCGCCATCGCCGCCCGCGGTGGTGGCCAGCTCGAGCAGGGCGCGTCTGGTCGCCTCGGGGTCGGCCCGGTCGCCGGGCACCTGGCTCAGCAAGGCCTGTACGCGCGGCAGAAGCCTGATCCCCTCGTCCGCCTGCCGGTGGGTGCCCGGCCGGTACAGGCCGGTGTCTATCAGGTCGCGGCGCTCCTGCCTCGCCTGCAGCACGCGCCTGAGCCTCATCGCCGCCTCAAGGTGCTCGCCGTCGGCCACGTCCCGCATCAGCCTCGACAGGCTGGTGAGCACGTCCACCGGCGGGTAGAGGCCCGCGTTGGCCAGCTCCCTGGACAGGACGACATGGCCGTCCAGGCTGGCCAGGGTCACGTCGCAGATGGGCTCGGTCAGGTCCTCGCCCTCCAGCAACACGGCATAGAAGCCCGTGATGGTCCCGCGGGTGCTCGGGCCGGCACGCTCGATCAGCTCCGGGATCATCGTGAACACCGACGCCGGGTAGGCCCGGACGGCGGGCAGCTCGTCCAGGACCAGACCCAGCTCCCGCTGGGCGTGGGCCAGTCGGGTGAGGGAATCGACAGCCAGCACGACGTCCGCGCCCTGATCGCGGAAGTGCTCGGCGACCGCGGTGGCGGCGTAGGGCGTGAGGCGTCGCAGCGCCGGGGGCGCGTTCGGGGGCGTCGCCACAACCACCGCCGACGGGCGCTCGGCGAGGAGCTCATCCGCGGCCTCGACGATCTCGCGCCCTCGCTCGCCCACCAGCGCGACCACGACCACATCGGCGACCGCGAACCTGGCGATCATCCGCAGCAGGACGGTCTTGCCCGTGCCCGGCGCCCCGAGGATTCCCACTCGCTGCCCGCGAGCGCAGGTCAGGAAGCCGTCCAGCGCCCGCACGCCCGTCCAGAGCACGGTGCGCCGGCAGCGTCGCTCGAGGGGCGCCGGCGCGGCCCCGAACAGCGGTCTTCCCGGCCCCAGCACCGGCTCGCGCCCGTCCAGGGGACGCCCCAGGGGGTCCAGCACCCGCCCCAGCACTGCTCTGCCCACGGGTACCGACAACGGCACGCCCAGGGCCTCGACCGGCAGCCCCGGGCGCACGTCCCGTGCCTGATCGAGCAGCATCACCTGGGCCGCGTCCGCGCCCGGCGAGACAAGGCAGCCGTGGTACCACTTGCCGCCCGTCCCCTGCACGAGCACGTGCTCGTCGGCCCCCGCCAGCAGGGGGGTGGTCCGCACGGCCCACCCGTGCACGCCACGCACCACACCTCGCCCGCGGACGAGGCGCGCCGCGCTCAGCCGCTGCCGCAGCCGCTCGTACCACGCGTCCACCAGACGAGCCGCCGGCATCCTCAGGCCCCCTCGCCGAGCGCCTCGCGCAGGCGCCTGATCTGGCTGTCCAGGCTCGCATCCATGTCGCCGAAGTCGGTCCTCACCACACAGCCCCCTCGGGCGATCTCCTCGTCCTCGACCACCTCCGGTCGCGGCGCCCGCGCCAGCATCGCGCACAGACGGCGCGCCGCCTCCCCGTCCGCGGGGTTCACGCGCACCTCGAGGGCCGATTGCCCGGCCAACTGCTCGAGGGCCGCGCGCAGGGCCGCCTCGACGACCTCCTCGTCGCTGGCTACGGTCCCTCGCACGACCGCCTCGGCGGCGGCCAGCGCCAGGGCGGTCGCGTGGGACGTCAGCCGGGCCAGCGCCTCCTCGTATGCACTCTCCAGCCTGCGCGCCAGGGCCGCGGCCGCGGTGTCGGAAAGCGCGTCCGGCTCACCTGGCGCCACGGCCCGGTGCTCGCCGGCCCGTGGCCCCAGGGCCTGGGAGTCGGCCCGAAGGAGCCCGCCCTCCGGGGGCACGCCCTCCAGGGAACCGGCGCCGGCCTGGACGTCGCCCTCGTCACCCATCGCCCTCGTCTCCCTGGCGCGCCTGTGCCAGCGCGGCCAACACGCCGAGAACGGTCTGGGGGGCCGGGGGCCGCGGGGGTTCCTGGACCGCCCCTTTGACGCGCCGCTGCACGGCTCGCCGGTAGGGCTGGGGTAGACTCGCCAGAACCGCCCCCCGCACGGCCGGCGACGCGTCGCTCAGCAAGGCCGCCACCTCACGGGCGGACCGCCCTCCCACCATCGCGGGGGTCTCCGCCGCGGCCCGGCGGTGCCTCGGCCGGGTCGCCAGTCCCGCGCCCAGGGCCATGCCCAGGACGCAGGTCAGCAGCAGGCTCCAGGCCGCCGGCCCTGTCCTGGGCCCTCGGGCCTGTGCCTCAGCGGCCTCCTGGAGGACGCCGCGCGCGAACAGGAGCCGACCGCTCGTGTCGGCGATCGTCAGACGGGACTCGTCAAGCCCCGCGACCGTGGCCAGCGCCAGGTCGCGGATCAGGGCAACGACCTGAGGTCGCGGGGCGCGCGTGCGCCAGGTGACGGTGATGACCAGGTGGGGATCGGTGTCGCCCTCGCTCAGGACCACGCTGGCCTGCCGCACCGCATCCAGCTCTGCGACGAGACGGCGCAGCCTGGCCTCCGTGGCCTGCGCGCCTGACAAGAGGGGAGTCGAGAAGGGGAGCAGTGCCACCGGGCCATTCCCGGTTCCATCCTGAGCAAGCAGCGGCCCCGTCATGCTGCCTCCCAGCAACAGACAGAGGGCTCCCCCCACCCTGAGCAGACGCACGCGCTGGTGCCTCCCACGGTCACCGCCGAGCCCTGCTCGCCCGAACACAGGCCACAGATGGCTCTTCACGGCCCTGGCTTTCCGCTGCGCCCGTCCGCGACCCCTGAGGCGGTCTCAAGCCTTCCCCGACGCCTTCGGCCCCTCCGCCCTCAGCCACCTCGCCCTGAGCGCGCGACCGGCGCGCTGCGTCGGGCCGCCCATCCCGCCACGGCTCGGCAGAATACCCTGTCGTGAATGCCGCGCCCGTAACCGCGACAGCCCACTCGAGGCGAAGGCCGTCGCCGGACATGCACTTGCGGACATTACATGACGCACGACAGGCGTGCGAGTTCCAGATCGCCCCAAGCCATCCCGCCCGTCGGCCTGTCGTCACAGCCCGGTCCACAAACCGCCCCGGCGGTTGCCACCCAGTCCCGAGGTCCCACGCCCGGCAGCGATCCCCCTGGGCCTGCCGCGTCCCAGGCCCAATGCCTGGTGCACGGAGAGGCAGCCGCGCCGTGGCCACGGGCGTGGCTCCTCCCGCTGTCACGGCAGGGGCGATGCTGGCTCTGCCCTGCCGGCCCGCTTGGCCTTCGCGCCGGCGCTACCGGATCGCCACGGCCTTCCCGGTCTGCGCAGACCTGTAAGCCGCGTCCAGGATCTTCATGATCCGCAGTCCGTCGCCTCCGGGCGACAGCGGCTGCTTTCCGCTGAGTAGACAGTCCACAAAGTGCCCAACCGCCGTGTGGCGCCCCATCGCGGGGTCCGCGGGGAAGAGCAGCTGCTCGTTCACCGGCTGGCCGTGCCTCTGGGCGTAGACCTCGAGCGTGTCCACAGCCGTGTCGTCCTCGCCGTCCACTTCGAACACGCGCTCCAGCGACGCGCCGGCGGCCGTGCCCATCAGCGTCGAGTAGACCCACTCGCGCTTGCACCGCGACGCCCAGGAGGCCTCGAGGGCGATGGTCGCGCCGTTGGCGAACCTGATCATGGCCACGGCCATGTCCTCAACGTCGAAGGTCCCCTTCGGGTTCGGCGTGCCCCACGGCCCCAGGGCCTCCATCTTCGGCCCGAAGACCGAGTAGGTGGATGCCAGCACGGTCTCCGGCTCCGGGTTACCCATGAACCACATCGTCAGGTCCAGCATGTGCACAGCCAGGTCAATCAGGGGGCCGCCACCGGCCATGTCGGTGTTGGTGAACCAGCCGCCCCAGCCGGGGATTCCGTTGCGGCGTATCCAGCCGCAGCGCGCGAAGTAGATGTCGCCCAGCACGCCCTCGTCTATGTACCGCTTGAGCAGTTGGCTCTCGGGCCGGAAGCGGTTGTTGAACTGCACCATCAGCGTCTTGCCAGCCCGCTCGGCCGCCTCGATCATCCGCTGTCCCTCGCGGGCCGTGCGCGCCAGGGGCTTCTCCGACAGCACGTGCACGCCGCTGTTGAGGCAGTCCACCACCAGCGGCGCGTGGAACTTGTTCGGCACGCAGACGCTCACGCAGTCCACTTCCACGGCCTTCAGCATCTTGCGGTGGTCGCCGAAGGCATGTGGGATGCCGTAGGCGCGCGCGGTCTCCTGCGCGGCATCCTCGCGCACGTCCACCACGGCGACTAGCTCGGCGTTCGGGTGGGCCTGGTAGCCCTCGATGTGGTACTTGCCTATGCCAACCCCTATCACGGCCGCCCGTACCTTCTTGGCCATGTGGCTTCCCTCCTGTGCCGAGAGGCTCCGCCCCCCGGCCTGGTCGGTTGTCTGAGCTGTGGGTCAGGGACATTCTTCGCGGGAGCCGGGGCCTGTCCTCCTGCACGCGTGGATGCGCGCGGGCCAGGCAGCGGCGCGCCAGTACGGACCACCACACCACCACCACCGCAGGCTAAAGCCTGCGACTACGGCGCGCCCGGGGGTGTTCCGGGCAGGCGAAGGCGAGAGGGGCCCCGGCCTCCCACGGAAGACAGGCGGTGCCAAGCCCGCCACAGGCGCCCAAGGCCTCTCACAGAGACGGGACCCGCCTTGCCCCTGGCCAGGCTGTCCGGCATAATTGGCGCGCACAGACGCGTGATGCGCCGCCATGACCAAGTCCGCCACCGGCCAACCTCCCCACGGTCCGGCCGCCGGTCGGCCCGCCCGAGACGGCGTCCTGCTCGTCGTCGCCGGTCCCTCCGGTGTCGGCAAGGGCACCATCATCGCCGGTGTTCGTGAGCGCCATCCCGCCGTGGGCCTCTCCATCTCCTGCACCACCCGGCCGCCTCGCCCGGGTGAGCAGGACGGTTGCGACTACTTCTTCGTCACGCTCGACGAGTTCCAGCGCCTGCGCGATGCGCGTGACCTGCTCGAGTGCGCCGTCGTCCACGGCGACCACTGGTACGGCACGCCTCGCGCCCCGGTCGAGGACGCCCTCGCCCGGGGTGAGGACATCCTGCTCGAGATTGACTACCAGGGCGCTGAGTCCGTCCGCCGGGCGCTGGGCGACCGCGCCGTGCTCGCGTTCGTGGCGCCGCCATCGTGGCAGGCGCTGCTGGACCGGCTCGACCGGCGCCACACGGAGGAGCCGACCGAGCTGGCGCGCCGCCTGGCGAGCGCCCGTCGCGAGTTTCAGCACATGGGACTGTTCGACTACGTGATCGTGAACGACGAGCTGGAGCGGGCCGTGGCGGAGCTGGAGGCGATCCTCCTCGCCGAGCGCCTGCGGCTGCGCCGCGTGGACTGGCAGGCCCTGCAGGCCCGCCTGCTGGCCGAGGCGGACCGCCCCGGCGGAGGTGACAGCCATGCCTGACCTGAGGGGGCGGCGCATCGTCGTCGGCGTCACGGGCGGGATCGCCGCCTACAAGGCCGCCGAGCTGGTCAGCGCCCTCCGCCAGCGCGGTGCGGAGGTGTGGGTGGTCATGACCGCCAGCGCCCGCCAGCTAGTGGGCGAGGCGACCTTCCGGGCCCTGTCCGCGCGGTCGGTGGCCACCGACCTGTGGGAGCTTCCGGAATTCGATATCGAGCACATCGCCCTGGCGCAATTCGCCGAGGTGGCGCTGATCGCGCCGGCGACGGCCAACGTCATCGGCAAGATGGCCGCGGGCATCGCGGACGACCTGCTCACCACCAACTTGCTCGCGCTGACCTGCCCGGTCATCGTGGCGCCGGCCATGAACTCGCGCATGTGGGCCAACGCCGCCGTCCAGGAGAATCTGCGGACGCTGCGCCGCCGTGGGGTCATCGTCGTGGAGCCCGAGGAGGGGCGCTTGGCCTGCGGCGAGGAAGGCCCAGGCCGACTGGCTTCGCTCGAACGCCTGCTGGCCGCCCTCAGGCTCGGGCTTCGTCGTCAGGACCTGGGCGACGCCGAGAGCCCGCTGGCCGGCAAGCGAGTGCTGGTGACCGCCGGGCCGACGCGCGAGGCCCTCGATCCCGTGCGCTTCCTGTCCAACCCCAGCAGCGGGGCCATGGGCTTCGCTCTGGCGGCCGAGGCCCACGCGCGAGGCGCGCTGGTCACGGTTGTCCACGGCCCCACGGCTCTCGCGCCGCCGGACTGCGCGGAGACGGTGGGCGTGACGAGCGCGGGCGAGATGGCCGAGGCGGTCTTCGCCCGGCTGGACGGGGCGGAGGTCTTCATCGGCGCGGCGGCCGTGGCCGACTACCGTCCGGCGGCCCCGAGCGATCACAAGATGAAGAAGGCCGAGGGTGACCTGAGCCTGATCCTCGAGCGCACCGTGGACATCATCGCCGAGGTGCGCCGGCGGCGGCCGGACATCGTCGCCGTGGGCTTCGCCGCCGAGACCGACGACGTGGAGGCCGAGGCCCGCGAGAAACTGGAGCGCAAGGGCCTGGACCTGATCGTCGCCAACCGCGTCGGCCCGGACGAGGGCTTCGGCCCAGGGGAGACGGAGCTGCTCATCATCGGCCGCGACGGGGAGGCCCGCGCGACGGGCCGCGTGGCCAAGGACGAGGCGGCCAGCCTGGTCCTGGACGCCCTGGAGGAGCTCCTCACGGCCTGACGTGGCGCGTCCTCGCTGGTCCCTGGCGCCCGTCGGGCCGCGATGCCATCCCGCAAGAGGTGCAATCATGGCCACAATGAAAGCCGCCAAGCTCTTCGGCGCGAAGGACACGCGCGTGGTGGAGGTCGAGCGTCCCGCGCCCGGGCCGGGCGAGATCCTGGTGGGTGTCAAGGCCGTCGCGATCTGTCCCTCCGACCTGCGCCTGTGGGAGGACGGGCACGCCGGCGGGACCTACCCCGACCACCCCTTCACCCAGGGGCACGAATTCTCGGGCGTGGTCGCGGAGCTTGGCCCCGGCGTGGACGGTCCCGCGCCGGGCACGCCCGTGGCCGTCACGCCGCTGTGGGCCTGCGGCGAGTGCGACCTGTGCCGGGAGGGCCTGAGCAACATCTGCCGCAACATGGCCTTCCCGAGCTTCCCGCAGGCCGACGGGGTCATGCAGGAGTACGTGGTCGCCCCGGCCTGGTCAGTGCAGCCGCTGCCGGAGGGGATCGGCTTCGTCGAGGGCGCTCTGGTGGAGCCCCTGCAGGCGGCGGCCCACGGCGTGAGTCTGGCGTCGCTCGAGCCCGGCTGGACCGTCGCCGTCGTGGGCGCTGGGATCATCGGCCTGGGCGTGCTGCAGGTGACTCGCGCGTTGGGGGCCGAGAGGGTCTACGTGGCCGATCCCCTGGACGCCAATCGCGCCATCGCCGGGAACATGGGGGCCACGGTCACGACGCGCTTCGCCACGGACCTGCTGGACGTGCTCACGGACCTGACCCAGCAGCCGCGCGTGGTCTTCGAGTGCTCGGGGCATCCCAAGGCCCTGGGCCAGTGCATGGAGGTGTGCCGCCCCTCGGGCCTGGTGGTCATCATCGGCGTGCCGCACCCGGACGTCATCGAGTTCGACACGCGCCACCCGCGCCGCAAGGAGCTGCACTTCGTCTTCTCGCGCCGCTACCGTCGCGAGACGCTGCGGGAGACGCTGGACCTGTTGGCGAGGACCGGGATGGACCTGAGCGTCTACCCGGTGAAGACCTTCCCGCTGGCGGAGGCGGCGGAGGCGATGCGGTTCGCCAACGAGAAGCCGGAGGGCATCCTGCGGGTCGTTGTGCTGATGGACTAGGCTGGGGAGCCAGGCCCGCGTCCCTGGGAGAAGCAGACTCCGCAGCCCACTAGCCGCCGATGCCGAGCTTGCGCCTCACCAGCGGCACCAGGCCGCCGGCCGCCAGCAGCTCGCCCGCGACGCCCGTGAGCGGCGCGAATCGCCATTCGTTCCCGCTGCCCAGGTCGCGCACGATCCCCTGCTCGAGGTCCACCTCGACCTGCGCGCCCTCCTCCAGCGCCGCCGCGGCCTCCGGGCACTCGACGATCGGCAGCCCGATGTTCAGCGCGTTACGGTAGAAGATGCGCGCGAAGCTGGCGGCGATCACGCAGGACACGCCGGCGCCCTTGATCGCCACCGGCGCGTGCTCGCGCGAGCTCCCGCAGCCGAAGTTCCTCCCCGCCACCATCACGTCCCCGGGCTGGACCTTGTTCACGAAGCCCGGGTCCAGGTCCTCCATGCAGTGCGAGGCCAGCTCGTCCACATCGGTGGTCACGAGATAGCGCGCGGGGATGATGACGTCTGTATCCACGTGGTCGCCGTACTTGTGCACACGGCCTCTCAGGATGCTCACGGTGATCCTCTCCCGATCAGGCGCTCGCCACTCACAGCTCGTCGGGGCCGGCTATCCGCCCGGCCACGGCGCTGGCCGCAGCCACGTAGGGGCCCGCCAGGTACACCTCGCTGCCCGTGTGGCCCATCCGCCCGACGAAGTTGCGGTTCGTCGTCGCCACGGCGCGCTCGCCGTCGGCCAGGACGCCCATGTGCCCGCCGAGGCACGGCCCACAGGTGGACGGCCCGACCACACATCCCGCCTCCAGGAAGGCCTCGATCAGGCCCTCGCGCGTCGCGGCCAGGAAGATCTCGTAGCTGCCCGGCAGGACGATGCAGCGCACCCAGCGGCTCACCCTCCGCCCGCGCAGCACCTCGGCCGCGCGTCGCAGGTCCTCCAGCCAGCCGTTGGTGCACGCCCCGATCACCACCTGGTCTATGGGAACGTCCCCCACCTGGCTGATGGGACGCACGTTCTCGGGCAGGTGCGGGAAGGCCACGGCCGGCTCCAGCTCGCCACAGTCGAACTCGTAGACCTCGGCGTACTCGGCGTCGGGGTCGCTGGCGAAGGCCGTCCAGGGGCGCGTGGCCCGACCCGAGACCCACGCCTCGGTCGTCGCGTCGGGGGCCACCACGCCGTTCTTGCCGCCCGCCTCGATGGCCATGTTGCACATCGTGAACCGGTCGGACATCGGCAGCGCCTCGATCACCGGGCCCGTGAACTCCATGGCGCTGTAGCGCGCCCCGTCCACGCCGATGCGGCCGATGGTGTGCAGGATCAGGTCCTTGCCGGTGAGCCAGCGGCTCGGCTCCCCGCGGTACACGAACTTCAGCGACTCGGGCACGCGGAACCAACACTCGCCGGTCGCCATCGCCGCGGCCGCGTCCGTGGAGCCGACGCCCGACGCAAAGGCCCCCAGCGCGCCGTAGGTGCAGGTGTGCGAATCGGCCCCGATCACCACATCGCCCGGGAGGACCAGGCCCTTCTCGGGCAGGATGATGTGCTCGATGCCTCCGTCGCAGGCCTCGTAGTAGTGGGTCAGACCCAGCCGCCTGGCGAAGTCGCGCACGATCTTGACCTGCTGGGCCGCCTTGATGTCCTTGGTCGGCGTGTAGTGGTCCGCCACGAGCACCACGCGATCGAGGTCGAATACCGCCTCGACCCCGATCTCGGCGAGCGTCTCGATAGCGATCGGCGCCGTGATGTCGTTGGCGAGCACCAGGTCCAGCCTGCAGTTGACGAACTCGCCGGGGCGCACGCGCTCCACACCCGCCGCCCGGGCTAGCAGCTTCTCCGTGATGGTCATGGCAGCACCTCGCAACCGGCCCGCGGGCCGTGCGGCGGAGGCCGCGGACGGCCCTACCGATTGGCGCCAAGCGGGTCCGGGGAGAATAGCCCCGGGCCTCGGCTGCGTCAAGAACACGCCCCCGCCGCGCCCTTACAGGGGGACGCTGTCCGGCCCCCTGACGACCGACGGGCCCCTCGGCCGGGCCTCTTCACCGGACCCCCGTCCACTCGCGATGGGCGTGCGCACGCGTTCGCCCGCGTGGGATTCAGGAACGCCACGCGACCCTAGCGGCACCGTCCGCTGCGCTACTTCGATCTCAGGTCGTAGACGGCCCAGTTCACTTCCCGGGCGTGCGAGACAAGCTCCGGGTAGGGCGTGTCCGTCGCGCTGAGGAAGCCGATGTTGTAGTTCTCACCGTCGAAGCGCCCGGTCAGCGGCTCGTCCACGTACTGAAACCAGTGCGCCCCCACGCACCAGGACTTCTGGGCCGCGGTGCGCACGTACTCGGCGTACTGCAGACCCCGATCCTCCTGGGTGGGCACCGGGCCGAGGCCCGGATGGAACATGCCACGGTCCAGCGCCCCGAAGTGGAACTCGCCGATGATCATGGGCCGGTCCACGTGCTCGAAGTGCGCCGCGAAGGCCAGCAGGTTCGAGGCCCGGCCATAGATGTTGAAGGAGATGACGTCGCAGTACTTCGCCGCGGCCGCGAGCACCTCGGGTGTGGCCACGCAAAGGCGCGGGCCGAGATAGAGCTGGTTGGGCGCGTGCTTGTGGATGAGGGCGCTCACGACGCTGAAGTAGCGCTCGGCGAAGTCGGCCAGCAGGAAGGACAGGTCCTCCTGGACGGCCTGCGAGTCACGATTGGGCGGGTCCACGGGCTGAGCCAGGAAGACCTCCCAGGACTGGAACCCAGCGCCCCAGCGCTCGTTGAGCCGGGCGATGTCGCCGTACCTGGCGCGCAGAAGGGCGGTGAAGGCCTTCTTCACGGCCCGGTCCCCGGTCAGGCGGAGGGCGTTGAAGACGACCGGGTAGCGGGCGAGGCCCTCCCAGTTGCCCCAGGGAAGCTCGTTGTCCACGAAGTAGCCGATGCAGTAGGGGTCCTCGCGGAAGGCATTGGCGGCGCCGAGGATGTTCTTCTCGGCGACCTGCGGCCAGTCTTCGGCGTAGACGTCCACGATCTGGCCCCAGGCGCCGGGGAAGGTGGCCGAGCCGCCGGTGCCCGTCGGGGCCGTGAAGGGGATCCGAAGCCGACGGTAGCAGTCCCAGTTGGCCCAGTTGCCCACCGTGTCGAACCCCCAGGCCTTCAGGCGCTTGCGGGTGACATCAGTCCACGCGGCGAAGGCGTCGTCGCCGTACTTGCGCTCGACGTTCATGCGGAAGAAGTCCACGTTCTCGGTGTCGGCGCCGCCGTACCTGTGGAGAGGGTCGTCCGGCGCGGGGAACCAGGTGAACAGCGCCTGGCGCCCCTTGATCGGGCCCCAGTTGTCCAGGCCCACGCAGTCAATGCCGATGGACCAGAACAGGTGGCCCGTGGGCGTCACGAGCCACCACTTGCCGTTGACCTTCTCGGCGCGGAACCAGCCCGTGCCCTCGAGCTGGGGCCCGGCGAGCCATCCGCCGTACTCGTCCCTGTCGGGCGGGAGGGGCGCCGTCTCGAGCTCCGCGGCCTCGGCCTGCCGGCGCTGGGCCAGCTCCGCCTCATCGTGGACCTTGCCGGGCCAGTCGGCGCCCGTGTACTGGCCGAACCGGTCCACGATGCGGTCCAGGGCCGGGGCCATCACGAGGCGCACGTTGTCGAAGTACAGCGTGTGCTCGCGGCTGGGCCGGTAGAGGAAGAACTGGAAGGCGGTGATGTGCGCCAGGTCAATCTCACCGGAGGCGAGGCTGCCGGTCACGTCGCCGGTCTCCGCGGCGGGCGGGCCGGCGCGCATGAACAGGGGCCTGTCGGGGATCGCCAGCGACACGGTCACGGGCCTGCGGGAGGGAACCGCGATGCTCGTCTGCCGGCAGTGGACCCGGCCGTCGGCCTCGGGGCTGTCGTCCACGCGCACGCTGAGCTCCAGGGACTCTTCCCCCGGGTTGAACACGTCGAAGACAATGGCGCCATAGGGCCGCCAGTCGCTCGTGTCGTAGGCAGTGCCCGCGGCAAACCAGACGTTCGGATAGGTGGTCACGCCGAAGACGACCTTGAGCGAGCGCTCGCCGTCGGTGGCGTGGTCGCGGGCCGACTCCAGGACCACGTCGTGCGCCACCAGACCGTCCACCGCGCCGTCGGCCTCGAAGGAGTTGAGCAGCAGGGCCTGGCCACAGCCACAGGCCAGACAGAAGGCGAGGAGCGCGAAGGCCTTGGGGATCACTGCGGCATCACCTCGAACAAGGATTGGGCACGGCGGCGACGGCAGACGCGGGAGCGAGCGACGGGCGCCGTGGTCGTCAGGGCACTTCGCGGTGACGAGCGCCGGGCCTCCGAGCGGCGCCGGCCGCGGTGACCTCGACGCGCCGGTCGCGGGGCGCGCTGCACGGCGTCGGGGCGACCGCGCGCCGGCAGGGATGGGCGAAGGGCGGGCGAAGGTTGTGCGCCAGCGTTCGAGGGAGGGCCAAATCGTAGGGGGGTGAGGAGCGAATGTGCAAGGGTCACGGGTCCCTAAGGTTCTGGGTGTGGCTCCTGCTAGTCTTCGGGGCAGTGCTGGTGCTCATCAGTGTCGTCGTCGTCGTCCTTGCCCTTGCCGACCCGGACTTCGTCGCCGAGTCGCCTCTGGCAACTCCCCTCATCCCGGCGGTGGGTGTCCTGGTGCTGGCCCTGGGCGCCATCGCGTCGGCGGTGGTAAGGATGGGCGAGATGCTCGACGAGGCGCTGACGTTGCTGCGAAGGATCGCGGGCTCCACGGACGAGGGCGGCGATTCCGGGACGCCGGCCTGACGCCCGCCGGGCAGGGAATCCGGGCGGTTGCGGAAAGGCCCATCCACGACAGCAAGGTGATGCCGCATGGCGCACAGCGGAGAAGGGGGAGTGATGACCGCCGGCTTGATGATCGTTGGCGTGCTGGCCGTGTCGCTCCAGGCACAGGCGCCCACGGCCGGGGACCCCTATGACGCCCCGCTACTGCAGGGCTGCGAGCGCACGGTCGCCGCGTCGCCGGGCGGGTATTTCCCGGTGCTGGTGCGGCTGGACGGCGAGCGGCTGGGAGCCGTGCTCCGCGGCGGCGCTCCTCATCTGGGGATCGGCGGCAGGCTAGACTGGGTCGTCTCGGAGGACGGGGGCCGCACGTGGGGCGGTCGAGTGGTGGTCGCCGACTCGGCCTGGGACGACCGCAACCCGGCCTGCCACAGCATGCCCGACGGCACGATCGTGGTGGCCTACCAGGAGTGCCACACCTACGATGACCAGGGGCGCTATGGCAAGGGCACCACTCCCTCGCGCTACATGATCACCCGCTCGACCGACGGCGGCAGGACCTGGGCCGAGCCCGAGCCTTTCCCCACCGCCTACGGCTGTCCCTTCGGGCAGATGGTCCCGCTGGACGATGGGTCGGTGCTGACGGCCTGCTACTCCTGGCACAACCACATCGGCCTGATGCGCTCAGAGGACAGCGGCAGGACCTGGCAGCCCCACGCGAAGTTGCCGGGGTGCGGCGAGACGGCGCTGTGCCGGGACAGGGCGGGACGGATCTTCGCCTTCATCCGTGAGGACCTGGGCGAGACCGCGCTGCTCGCGCCCGACGTCGAGAAGACCGAGCGCGTGGGGCATTACCTTCGGGCGACGGTGTCGAAGGACGGCGGCAAGACCTGGACCGAGCCCGTGACGCTGACCCATCCGGCCCAGCATCCCGGCGGCGCAGAGGCCCTGGCGGACGGATCGCTGCTGCTGTGCTATGGCCAGCGCGCCGTGCCCTACGGAGTGGGGGCCCTGCACTGGGACAGCTCCGAGGCCCTGGCCCGGCTGCTCGAAGGCGGTGAGGCCCCCCTGCCCTCGGCCCGGCGCGTGCTGGTCGCCTGGGACTGCGCGCGGACCGACTGCGGCTACCCCTCGCCGGTGCAGCTCGACGACGGCACCGTGGTGGTGATGTACTACGCCTACGGGACGCTGGACGACCCGAAGGGCGAGAGAGCGGCCGTGGTGCGCTTCCGGCCGGAGGAGCTGAAGCGCTCCGTGGAGGCGGGTGAGGCGGTGCGGCTCGTGGTGCGGGACGATCTGGATCAATGCACGCCCGAGGAGAACTTGCGCCGGTGGACCTGGCGCACGGGCCTGGCCTGGGCGCACGGCGGCGATCTGCTGCACCTGCGGGACGGGACGGGCGACGAGGTGCTGGGCTACGACCCGGGGCTGACCGGCCGGTACCGGGTCCACCTGGGCACGCGCTCGGTGACGCCGGCGATGAAGGTGCGGCTGCGGCTGGCGGGCGAGCAGGAGTGGGACCTGCTGGAGCTGCCCGACAGCGAGGGCAAGGACGCCTTCGCGGAACTGGAGTGGCGGGTGGCGGATCTGACGGGAAAGGCGATAGAGATCGCGCCGGTGGCGGGGCAGCCGGCCTACCTTGACTACTTCCGGTTCACGCCCGAGGCGACCGGTGAGTAGCGCGGGCGGCCGCGCGAGGGCGGCTGCGGGATCGAGGCTGCGGCTGCAGTGCGCAAGGGCCTCGTTCGAGTGCGCTGCGTCTCGATACCTCAGGAGGCACGGGGAGAGTGCCAGCCGGGTTAGCCGCCCCGCAAGGCCGATGCGAGCCCCTCGACGGCCTCGACCTGCTCGGCGCCGCGCGCCGACAGGTACAGGGGCGCCTCACCCAGCACCCCCGGCAGCACCTCCAGCCGCGCGCCGGAGACGTCCGTGACGCCCACACCCGTGGCCTTGAGGCGGTCGCGCAGGGCCTGCGGCACCTGGACCCCACCCTCGCACCACAGGGCACAGACCCGCGCGTCAGCGTGGCGGAAGTCGAATCCGAAGACCTGGTTCGGCCCCGTCCAGCTCCTGACGTGCCGCGTCCCCGGCGGCAGGACCCAGGCCAGGGTGTTGAGGGCAACGAGGGTCTTGCGGGGCACGCCGGCCCACTCGAAGAAGGGATGGAAGCAGCAACCGTGCTCGCGGTTCATCACGAAGGGCCAGTTGCCGATGTGGTAGAAGACCTTCTCGACGCCGGAGGCCAGGGCGACGATGTGGTGCTTGGCGGCGTAGGTGGCGGCCAGGCGCTCACTGTCGGCCGCGTAGTGGATCGTGAAGCGAGAGTCGGCCGTCGTGGGGTCGGGGTCGTCGTCGGCATAGAGGCCATACTCGGTGATCCAGATGGGGCGCTCTCCCCTCGAGGCAGCCAGCGTCTCCCTCACGCCCGCGAAGTCCGCCAACATGCCCGAGGTGGGCTGCAGGCCCGGGTAGCGGTGCTCGCTGAGGATGTCCATGCTCGCGACGATCAACGACAGGTTCTCGGCATCGCGCAGGTAGCCCAGGCCGGCGCCGAGGAGGAGACTGTCCGCCGAGGCGGCGCGGACGGCCCGGCGCGCGGTAGCCAGGAAGGTCAGGTAGGTGTGGGCCAGGTCGAGGTTCGACGACTCGCCACCCTTGCGGTCGCTGGGCTCGTTGAAGACCTCGTAGTGGCGCACCTTGCCGCGGAAGTGCTCGGCGACCGCGCGGACGTAGGCCTCGTAAAGGTCGAAGCTCCTGGGTAGCCACCAGACGCGCCGAGACTGGGCCTCGCCGCCCGTGGTGCCCTCGAGCGGATCGGGCGCGGTGGACGCCCACTCGGACGTCGGGTCCGCCAGGCACAGCTGCACGTGCACGCCCAGGCCGCGGAGGCGCTCGTACTGCGCATCCGCCTCGGCGAAGTCGGGGGCCCCCGGCTGGGGCTGCACGTCCTGCCACTTGCAGAACCAGCTCCGGACCCAGGTGAGGCCCATGGCGCGGGCGCGGCGCATGTACAGGTCCGAGACGAAGGCGTGGTTGATGCCCAGGAAGCCATCGGCGCCTGGATACTGCTGCTCGAAGGGGTAGATCACGGCGGCCCGTAGCGAGCGCGAGGTGCGCCAGCCGTCGCCCGAGAGCGTCAGGTGGAGGCGGTAGAAGCCGGGCTGGGTGATGCCCAGGTCCACGTCCTGGCCCCAGGCCTCGGCGGCCTTGAGCGGCACGTCCCGGGCGTACCGCTCCTCGCGGCTGCCGAAGAAGTCCTCGACCTCCACGGCCACGCGGACGGTCTGGTCCCGCTCGACAAGGTTGACCAGGGAGAGCCGTGGCGCGACCTTCTCGCCCAAGAGGTAGGTGTTGCCCTCGTGGCCCGTGTCCAGCGCGAGCTCCACGGGGAAGGCGGGCTCGTAGTCGGTCGGCTGGTCGCCCAGCTCAAGCTGCAAGGCGTCCAGCCAGAGCGTCGCGGGGAGCTCGAGCTCGGGCGTCGCGTCCAGCCCCACGACGACGAAGGCGATCTCGGCCTGGGGCGTCGCGGTGAAGGAGAGCCGCTGCCACTGGGTGGTCGCGCTGAAGGTCCGCGTGGTGGCCTTGCCCGAGCCCTCGATGAGGTGGGCGATGACGGGAAGGCCGTCGCGCGAGGCCTTGATCTGGAAGGAGAAGGTCACGGGCTTGCCCTTGGCGACCGGGCAGTAGCCGATCGGGCACAGGGGCAGGTGCCGGAGGGTCTCGCGGCTGGCCTGGGCGCGCAGCCGGTAGGTGAAGTCGTTGTAGTAGACGGGGAGCTTGCCGTCCTCGAGGGTGATGCGGAAGCTGCGCTGCCCGTCGGCGGCGGTGGTGGGATCGAGCTCGCCGAAGAGCTCATCGGCGCCGTAGGTGGCCCAGCCGAAGGCGCCCGCCTCGAAGCTGCCGTTGGGGAGCAGGTTCTTGCGCCCCTCGACGGCGAGGACGTTGGCAGGCTTGTCCGGCTCGGCCTCGACGATGCGCACGTCGTCAACCCACAGCGTGCCGGTGCTGTCGAAGCTGAACTGGAAGCGCGAGACCTCGGCGGGCAGGGCCTTCGTGCTGTGGAAGCGCAGGCGGAACTCGCGCCACAGGGGCCCCGCGAAGACGAGCTGCCAGAGGCGGTTGTCGCTCCAGTCGGTGGTGTCGCGCACGGCGACGAAGACGCCTCGGGTGAGACCCTCGCCGCGCGCCCAGAAGCGCGCCTCGTACCACTGGTCGGCCTTCAGGGCGACCACGCCGACCTGGCCGAAGCCGGGCCCCCAGCCCTTGTCGAGGCGGGTGCAGGTGACCTGGGCCGCGTGGCCGCCGTCGCGGCCCTCGCCGAGGGCCAGGGAGCCGTCGCCGTCCTGGGGGGCGATGTAGACCCAGTCGGCCGGGAGCTTGCCCGTCGCGTCGGCCCGCTCGAAGTCGGCGTTCTTGGTCTCTACCGCCGCCTGGCCCCAGGCAGGGCCGCAGACCAGGAGAAGGGCCAGGAGCGCCAGGTGGCCGCGAGCTCTGAGCAGCGTGCTGGTGACTGCCACGGCACGTCACCTCCGCAGACGGGTTGCCGCCTCGTCGCGCCGTTGGGTGAAGGACGGGGCGCCATGTCTGCATTATCGCACAACCTGTCCTGCGGCGCCGCCACACGCCTTGCCCGGGGTCAGCGGCTTCTATATCATGCCTTCCACGCCACTGCCTGCGGCGTCAACCCGCGGAGGATCGAGGGCCATGACACAGGAGCCTGACAGTCAACCACGGCCGAGCGACACGTGCCTGCGAGACACCCAGGCCGTCTACCGCACCAAACTCGCCAACCAAAGGACCTTCCTGGCCTACGTCCGCACCGCCCTGGCCCTCGTGGCCGGGGGCGTGACGGGCCTATACTTTGAGGCCCCCCTGGCCACTGCCCTGGGGTGGCCCCTGATCGCCCTCGGCGGCCTGACCCTCGTGGTCGGCATCCACCAGTACCTCAAGATGCGGCGGCTGATCGAGCGAGCGGCCCGCCTCGATCTGCCTCCCCACGACGACGGGGACGACGCGGACTAGCCCGGTCGCGTCTGCTCCGTGGGGGCGCCTGGGGCCTCAGGGCGCGGTCGCCCACTCGTAGACCCGCACCTCGTATGGGCCGAAGTCGCCCGTGAGTCTCCCACCGGCCAGCGGAACCGTCTCGCCGGTCTTGCGCAACGACACCTCGCGCGCGCCCAGGGCGCCCAGGTCCAGGTCCAGGGTGGCCGCCGCGTCGGCCGAGTTCACCACGGCCAGCACGCGCTTACCCTCGGCGGACCGTGACCAGGCGCGGAAGGGGTCCGCCACCTCCACCGTGTCGCCCAGGCCACGCGGGGCCGTGAGGAAGGGCATCAGGCCTCGCAGCTCCTGGACCGTCTCGCGCAGACCCGCCCAGACCGTGGGGGCGTCCTTCTGCATGTGGTAGGTGCCGTTGGGGCCCCAGTACCAGACAAGGCCGTCGGCGCCCGCCGCGAGCGCCAGGAAGGCCATGCAGCGGGTCTCCTCGGGCGTGGGGCGGGCGGGCTTGCCCAGGGCCTCCATGGCCTGCTGGGGCGCGCGCCAGTAGCGGAT
>CAZSOQ010000085.1:0-20934 GCA_964608495.1 uncultured Armatimonadia bacterium
CTGTAGCGCCGATGCCATCTGCGCCAATTGTACACCGCCGGCCGCCGCGCGGCTATCGCCCGAATCCCGGCCACGAGCGCGAGGGCTTGGCGACGGGAGCGCCGCAGCCGGGCCCTGGGTCGGGGGTGAATCCCAGGGATCACATGTGGCCGGCCAGGAACAGGACGATGTCCAACATGATCTCCTGGGTGACCTGATGGCCCACACCGGGGTAGGTGAGGAACTCGGCGTTGCACTGCGCGGACTCATAGACCGCCTGGGCGTGGGGCCAGCGGGCCACGGGGGTCGTGCCGAAGAGCCGGTTCACCAGGTCCCGGTCCTGGGCGTCGTAGCCGTCGCTGTAGGGAACCGAGTCGTTGGTGTCCTGGTCGCCGATGTAGAAATGCAGCGGCACCGCTTTGAAGGTCTGGGCGTCGAAGGGAGCGCCCACGAGGTCCTGGAGATCGGCGATCCCCACGGGGTAGCGCAGCCCGTCGCCCTGCCAGGAGGCCACGGGCGCGATGGGCCAGCCGCCCGGCGAGCCGATGGCCGCGGCCTGCACTCGGTCGGGATGCAGGGCCGTGAACCGATTCGTGAACATCCCCGACGCTGAGAAGCCCGACATCAGCACGCGGGCCGCCACATTGATGCCCGCGGCCTGCAGCCTCGTCCTGGCGTGCTCGATCATCGCGATGAGCTGCAGGTCGAGGCGGCGCAGGCCCGGCAGAGTCGTCAGGAGGGTGTCCCTGTCCAGCGCATGGGTGTAGACCTGCCAGTTGCTATACGGGCGCGGGAAGGTGGGCACCAGCAGAGGCGTGCGCATCCGCTCGGCGAGGATACTGAGCCCGTCAGCCTGCCTGCGGGCCGCCTCGTCGTGGACGGCCTGGTCGTCGCTACAGGTACCGGTGTTGTTGGGCGCCACGAGCAGGCGCGTGGAGGTGCCGGGCGGCACCGAGACCGGCAGGTAGAGGTAGTAGGGCCAGTCGAAGCCCGTGCCCGGCGGGACCTTCTCGAGGGTCCCCACCACGCCCGACAGAAGGTTCTCGACGGCCCGAGCGGCATCCCTGTGGTCCATGACCCCATCGCCGTTGAGGTCCCCGAACCAGGCCCAGACCGCATCGCCGGTTCGCTTTCCCTCGGACCACACCAGCATGTAGCTGGCGAGGTCGTCCAGGGGATCGGCTGCCAGGGAGTGGGTCCCGGCCGCTGCCGCGAGCAAGACCGCGAGGACGAGCGCCCGGAGCATACACCATCGCCTCCCGTGCGCGACGTGCTGATGGTACCTGCCTCCCCGGCCCGGCGACAAGGCCCCCGTGCCCGATCATCGGCCATCGGGCCGCACCAGGCGCCGGCTACTCCGCTTGGCGGGGCGCTCCGCCTGGCACGAACTCCAGGCGGCTGAACCAGTTCTCGACGCGGCCGTCGCCCTCCGACAGCGTGTAGAGCTGAACCGCCGTGACCTTGCGCCCGGCGGCCAGGGGGAAGGACACCGTCTGCGCGTCGGTGGGGCTGGCCCGCCACCCGGAGGACACGAGAAGGCCGTCGTCATCGAAGACGTCCACGTAGAACTTCGCGCCGGCCGTGCCCCGCAGCGTGAGACGCAGCTCCCCGAACCGGTCGGTCGGGAGCACGTGGGTCTTCAGCCGCCAGCCGACGGAATTGCCCTCCTTCGCATCACCCTTGCCGGAGGTGGCCATGACGGCGCAGGCGTCGCGCGCGGCGAACTCGTTGGCTCCGGAGGAGCGCCGGATCTGCCGCCACAGGGAGACGTCGGCGAGGTCCGCCACGTACCGGTCGCCCTGGAAGACCGCATCGCGCGGGTCATCGGTCAGGCCGTGCGCCCGCAGGACCGGCTTCAGGCCATCGCACAGCTTGATTGCGGTGTCCAGGTAGAGCCGGTCCACGGCCGCCTGCCGATCAGGGTCGGCCAGGGGCTGGAGCGCGCCGTCCGCCAGCATCCGGCGGCGTTCGTGGACCGCAGCCACGGCCCGCACAGCCAGTCGCGCGTGTCCGGCATCGTAGGTGCGACCTTTGCCCTCGGCCTCGAGGCGGTCCACCAGGCCCTGGATGGCCGCCGCCCGCTGGTCGAGCAGAGCCAGGACCGGAGGGACCTCTCCGGGGTCGGTCACGGGCTCCCGTGGCTCGGCGTCCCACGCCGGCTCCCGGTACTGGGAGCCACCCAGCAGGATGACGATGCGGGCTTCCTCGGGCGTCTCGTCGTAGGGCAGGAGCACCGACTCCCCGTCGTGCCGCCCCCAGGGCTGGCCGTTGACTCTCACGCCCGTCACCGGGCCCGTGCCGATGGTGGCGAGGTAGAGCCGCTTCGACCCAAAGCGGATCGGGTCGAGCTGCTCAAGCTGAGTGACCGCCGGCGGGATATGCGGGACGAGGGTGAGCCCCTCCGCGCGATAGAGGTACTCGAACAGCCCGCGGATGAGGGCCGCCGGCGGACCGAAGGCGTCACAGGTGACGTTGTAGGGCAGCTTCGGCTGGTACACGCTGTCGCCGAAGTCCGTCAGCGGATTGTCCATGCGATAGTCGCGCGCGAACTTCATGAGCTGCCGCAGGGACCTGCGCGCGTCCTCATACCGGCCGAGGCGGTAGTAGGCCAGGATCATCCGGGCCTCGCAGGTGGACCAGTGGCCCCCGTTGACCCAGTGGCCGTAGGCCCACAGGCCGCGCGGCTCTTCGTACATGTCGTCGTAGGAAGGGTAGTTGGGGAGGATGAAGTCGTGCGGCCGGAGCTCCGGGATCGAGGCGATCTGGTCGTAGATGCGCCGCGCCTGGTCGTCGTCCACCACGCGCAGGGCGATGGCGTCGTGGTTGGGCGAGGCCTCGAAGTAGCCGTGGCGCTCGGCACCGTAGACGCCGTGGCGGACGCCGTCCGGGTCCAGCGACTTGATGAGATAGCCCTCGGGCGTGGTGAGCAGGGGCAGGCCCCGCCGGGCCAGGTCGCGCCGCTCGGCGTAGAGCCTGGCGCCGTCCTCTCGCCCGGCGAGCTTTTCCAGCTCGATCAGCCGGTCCAGCGCGGCGATGTAGGTGACGGACAGCCCCGCCAGGTACGCGCGGTCGTAGGTGCCGTCGGGGCGGCGCCAGCCCGCGTAGCTGGGCGCCAGGAGATTGCCCGCGGGACCCGCGAGGAACAAGTGCTTGTCCGGGTCGCGGCGGGACTCGATGAAGTCCGCCGAGCGCTCGAGCAGGGGCAGGTAGTGGGCCAGGGCCTGCCGGTCGCGGCTGATGAGCAGAAGCTCAGCCTGCAGCACGATGCCCGCCGCGGTGAACTCCATGCCCCAGTCGTGGATGTCCACCCGCCCGTCGCCCTGCTTGTAGACGATCCAGCCCGGGGCCGCGGCATCGCACAGACACCCGTCGGGCGCCACCCAGTCCCTGGCGCCGGCTCGCCGCCCGTCCCCCATCTGGTCGAACCACAGGTCCTGCGAGTGCTGCAGGAACGTGACGAAGGGCTCCTGGTAGAAGGGAAGCGCGCAGTAGGTCGGCCCGTAGCTGTTCTGGATCCACCACGCGCCCCAGGTGGGGCCCTCCACCAGTCCGTTCCAGGTGGGCTCGTAAAGCATGGCCATGTTGAGGAACTCGGGGTCGGGCTCGAACATACGCCGTGCGGTGTCCAGCAGGCGCAGGTAGTCAGTGTCCCCCACGCCGCGGAAGTGACGTCCCTCGAACCGGTCCTGGGCAAAGGCTGAGTCCGTCGAGGCGACCAAGATGAACCCTCCCGTGGCGAGCCAGACGAGGGCCCCCGCGATGAGGGCGACAAGGTGCCCTCGGGGCCCTCGGGCGAGCAGGCGCGCAGCGCCGGCCCTCGATCGCTGGTACTGCGGGCACGGTAGCAAGACCGATCACCTCGGCCGAGCCTGGGACGCGGGCCTCACGCGCGGTCGGGCTAGAGAGGCACCACGCGGGCCGAGACGCCCGCGGGAGCCGCCTGCGACGCGCCGCCATGGCGCAGCTCGAAGCGATTGGCGCCCGGCTGGAGGACCAGAGGCGGGCGCCGCCCGGGCAGCTCGCGCGATCGCTTCATGCCAGGCTGCCAGTGCGTCACGCGGCCCCGGTCGTCGAGCGTCAGGGCCTCTGCGGGCTGGAGACGGTCGGCCAGGGATACCGTCTCGCCGTTGACCACGATGGCGGGGCCCACGAGTGCCGGGGCCGGGCCCACCTGCGCGGCGGCCACCAGGTTGCTCAGCTTCACGGCCACCGACCGCGCGGCCGGGAGGTCGTTGTAGTAGAAGATGACGTACTCGACCTTCGACCAGTCGAAGCCCGGCTCGCCGTCGAGGCGGTAGGCCTCGCGGCGCCACCCGGCGAAGTCAACGCGGATGGGCCAGTCGCACCACGCGCCGCCGACGTCCCTGAACTGCACCTTCAGCAGCTCGCCGCCGCCGTCGCCGTGCACCCATAGCCCCAGCACCTCGTGGGCGCTCAGGTCCAGGGGCGGGTCAAAGCGCCGGCCCTTGGCGCACCAGCCGCCCGCCGCGCCCCGATTCGTGGCGGCGTATCGCACGCACGGCGCCCTCGCCACCGGGCTGCCCTCGCTCGGTTCGAGGCTCTGGGAGACCCCGGCGCGCACGGGACCGGAGTCCGGCAGCTCCTTGCCGCCCCCCACCACGTACTTCTCGTAGCGGTTGTCGGGGCTCATCTCGTAGGCCCGCAGGTCGTCGAAGGCCTCGATCACCGTGGCCCGGGCGTCATCGGGGATCGCGGCGGTACTGGCCTCGGTGTAGTCGAGGACCAGGGCTGCGCCGCGCGGCGTACCCGCTGCGTTCTCGACGGTCCATACGTTCGCGGCGCCGTCGAAAGCGGCGATGGCCCGAGCGGGCTCGCGGCCCACGCGCTCGTAGAGCCCCTGCACCAGCCGGAAGCCCCTGCGCGAGGTCGGCACGAGATACAGCGCGTCGTCCGCCGGGGCCTCATCGGCGTCGGGGCCCGCGGCCGTGGCGCGACGGTTCTCCAGCGGCGTCGCTCGGACCGCCAGGGTGACCTCGGCCCGCGGCGAGCGGTCCTCGCCCGAGGCGCAGGCGAAGCGCACGGCGTTCGCGCCGTCCCTCAGCCGTACCTGGCCCTGGGGCGTGACGTCCGCCAGCAGGCCGCCGTCGGGATCGAAATGGCGGCACTTGCCGTCCCAGCCGAGCTCGACGTATTCGTCCGGCCGCAGCGACACCGGGAAGACCACGCGCCGGCTGCCCACCTCCAGGCTCGGTGCCTCCATGGGCACGTCGTACTCCCGCAGGGCCTCGATGCGGCTCACCAGGCAGCTCACCTCGGCGCCGGCGGGCAGCGCGTTGTAGTAGAGGTTGAGGCCCTTCACGGCGGTGTACCTGAAGGCCCAGTACATGATCGAGATCCAGTCGTGCGGCCACTGGTAGTCGTAGTAGCGCTCGGCCTCGGCCGTGGTCAGGACATGATACCGCCAGCCCGTGTAGTCGAGGGGGATGTAGTGGTCCCGGAAGCCGTGGCCCTGGGCGAGCTGCACGTTGAGGATGCCGCCCTTGCCCTCGCCGCGGACCCATAGGCCGAGACAGCGATGGCGCGACAGGTCGAGGGGCGGGTCCAGCGGCAGTGACAGGCGGCACCAGCCCGAGCGGCCAGCGGCCTTGTTGGCAGCCGAGAAGACGAAGGCCCGTGCCCCATCCGGGGCCGTCTCCGCCGAGGGCGCCACCTGCTGCGTGAGGTCCGGAGAGGCGGTGCCGTCGGCCCTGAAGGGCACGCCCTCCGCGTAGTCCGCCAGCACAAGGTCGTCCGCCGAGCCGAAGCTCGCCAGCCGGCTGCGGGCCCTCAAGCGCACCCACGGCCGCTGTGCACCGTGCGGGTTGTCGAAGCCGAACTCGCCCGTCCCGTGAGCGCCGGCCACCAGGAGCCGCTCCGGGCCGTACTTCATCGGCCGCACCTGCCACTGCCCCTCCGGGCTCCGGTCGAGGGTGTGCTCGGCGAAGGGCTCGGCGAGCCGCGCGCAGACCTCGTCCGAGAAGTACTGCTGTCGCTTCAGCCGGTCGCAGGTGCGGATGATGTCCAGCATCTCCGGCATCCGGCGATTGGCGTAGAGGTTGTCGCAGTTGACCTGGAAGGAGATGGGCGCCTTGCCGCCCAGGGCCTTGAGGCACAGGAGCATCACCTCGTCGGGAGTGACGGCGTAGGTGGACCCCGAGTGGACGTGCGGGTTGAACCAGCCCACGTCGCCGGTGAGCAGGTTCCTCGCCCACCCGGCGGGGTTCTGGCCCTTGTGCCGTAGGGTGTAGTCCCGGCGACCGTAGTAGATGGGGTCGAAGCTCGGGCTGCCGCGGGTGATGACGTGCCAGGCCAGGTGGGTGTAGATGGCATTGCCCTCGAGCACGATGGCCTTGTCCAGGCGGTCGGAGACGCCCAGCGCGACCTTGCCCTGGTTGTGCCAGTGCGGCGGCTGCACAGCGATCTCCTCGCCGCCGTCGAAGTAGGCCATGTCCGCGCCCACGGCGTTGAAGACCCCAGCGATGTTGGCGCACGCCTCGTCCACCATGGTCGAATTGACATCAGGCGCGTAGATCACGTGGTCCCACATGCTGAAGCAGTTGACCATGAGGCCGACGGGGGTGCCTGCCGCGTGGCTCCGGGCCTCGGTGCCGTGCAGCCCCCGCGTGCAGCCGCTGAAGCTCGTGGCGGCCCGGCCGGAATAGCGCACCAGCTCCCCGTCGAGGAACAGGTCCCCGCGCTCGGGCCAGTCGCTCACGTCCTCGCCCACGGCGATCTCGGTATCACCCGCCGCGAGGTCCCCGGCGAGGGTCGCCTGGTGGTCCCGCAGCAGACGCGGGTCGGCCCGGGGCGAGACGTAGGGATCGCGCATGCCCACGCCTCCCCAGCCGACCATGGCCTGCATGGTGTGCAGGCCCACTTCCATCCCCGCCGCGTGGATCTTGTCGGCGCAGGCCTTCATGCCCGCCAGGCCATTGGGGAAGAGCGCCGGGTGCGGGGCGTAGGTGGGCGTCGAATGCCACCAGTTCAGCAGCTCCACGCAGCCGAAGCCGCCCCTGGCGAATTCCACCACCTCGTCTAGGTTGGCCTCGCTGGCCCCGCCGGCCATCAGGTACGACGCGAAACGCTCCGGCGCGCGCTTGATCCACACGCCCTTCATCGTGGGGTGGGGCAGGCCCTGATCCAGCTCGACCCGCTCGATCACATCGAGCAGGCGGTCCGTCGAGCCAGGTGGGTCCAGCGGCACGCCGATCACCGCCACCTTCGCGCCGACCATCCCGAACTCGCGGTAGCACCGCGCCGTCAGATCGGCACGCGAGCCGCTGGCGCCGAAGGAATGGGTGCGGTCGTTGCAGGCCAGCACGCAGGCGGCGAAGTCGTCCTCCCATGCGGCGTTGATCAGCGTGCCCACGCTCTTGGCGATGTCCAGCCCGAAGCGGCAGAGCTGCACCGAATCCGCGTCCTCGACGCTCAGGCTCACCAGCTCCAGCGTGAAGTAGGCCGGGTGGCGTTCGAACCGGAAGCTCGCCTTCAGGCGGGGGTCCCTGAACTGCGCCTCGATGATCTCCCCCCGCTGCCGAAGGAAGTGGACGGGCACCTCGCTGCCCGCCCACTTGAGGCCGAGCAGGGCGGTCGTGGGGGGCGACAGCGCGTAGTTGACGCCCGTGGCCTTGCAGGTGAACTCCTCCAGCAGCCCGGTGGGCGAAAGCGTCACGCGCACAAGGTCGCTCTCGAGGACCACGGGCTGCAGGTCGTCAGGGATCGCCATCTCGGGAGCCTCCTCGAGGCGAAGGTTGTCTACATCGGCCACCGCGCCCGCCGGGACGATGATGGCCAGGGAGGCGCTCTGGAAGCCCTCGCCCCGGGGGTAGTAGTAGCCGGAGACCTCTCTCCAGTCCTCCGAGGCCGGTACTGGGCCCAGGACTTCGGGTACCTTGATCGCGCCGTCGGCCAAGTACTCATAGGACCCGAAGGTCACCGGCCCCCCGCGGACGCGGGCGGTGATCATGTAGGCCTTGCCTGCCGCCAGGCCCGGGCAGGGCTGGTAGACGTGGGCCATGCCGCGCTGCCCGTTGGCGCGGATGCGCAGGAAGCGTTCGCCCTCCGGGGCGCCGCCGGTCACGACCTCCACCGAGCCGGGGTAGGCCGAGTTCAGTGACCAGCCGGCCGGCGCCAGCTTGTTCTCGCCCAGCGTCCACAGCCCGAAGCCCTGGTCGCCCGACGCGGGTCCCTCGACCACGCGCGCCTCCTCGAAGCCGCCGTTGCGGAGCAGGGGCTCGGGTTGCGCCCGTGCGGGCAAGCCCGAGGAGACCAGGACGACAGCCAGCCAGATACCAACGGATTGGGGTCGTGGCATGGATCGCGCTCCTTGCCTGGGTCGCGACGGGCGCCCGCCGGCGCCGCCGGATCGGCGTCAGAGCCGGCCCGCGGGCGCTTGCGGCGGGACCTTCTCCCTGGGGCTTCGTCCCGCCGTCCGCGCGGTACGCCTGCTGCGCCCCAGTCGTTCCTCCGACCGCGGTCGGGTCCTTGTTCGCCCCGGAGGGGAGTGCCGGACGCCGGGCGTCAGAACACGCGGAAAGCCATGTCCAGACACCGGCGCTTGAGGTCGGCGTCTCTCGCCGCGCCCATCAGCCCGTAGAACCCATAGGGGTACTTGAAACAGTGGCCCAGCGCGGGGTCCTGCCGTCGCCGTTCCCGCCAGTAGGCAAGCTCCAGGGGACGGACACCGGTCGGCGCGTGCTCGGGTATCGGCTTGTCGGTGTCCAGGGGCCCCATCCGCGCGCGCTTCACGTACAGCTTCAGCGTATGGAGGCTCCGCCGCGCCAGCTCGACCTGCCCGACCTGCCGCAGGTCCATCAGCGCCCGCCCCAGGGTCAGCAGGTGCCCGGTCCAGCCCTGGCCGCGGCCGATGAACGCCTCGGCTGTGCGAAGGTACTCGCGCAGGACGAAGTCAGACAGGTCCTCGGCCTCGCTCAGGTCGGGGAACTCGTCGTGGTCGTCGAGGGCGACGTCCGTGGTTGTGTCGAAGGCCTCGACCAGCGTGCAGAGGCCCTCGACCCGAGACGGAGTGATCGTGTCCGGCCTTTGGTGGAAGGCCTTGAGCGCCAGCGCCGGGAGGATCACGTTGTGCCCGGCCTGCCGCAGCTCGCCCAGCGTCGGGTAGACGGCGGCGGCGATCCGGTCCAGCAGGCCCGGGTCGGGCGTCTCGGCAGGGAAGGGAGCGCGGAGCTCCGGGGGGAGCCAGGGCCCGTTGATCATCTCAGCGATCAGCTCGGACACGCCCTCCTCGACCGCCTCCTCCGCGCAGAAGAAGTAAGCCGAGATGATCGCGCCGCCCTTGTGGCCGTCACGGAAGTAATCGGTGGTGTGCGCTCGACACAGAAGGTCGAGACCCCGGACGAGGTACGACTGATCCAGCATGGCATCCCCCAATGCGTGGGACGGAGATCACCTGGCCGCCGGCCCCAGAGTCCGGCCTCCGCCTTCCCCGGGCGGGCAGCCTGCCGCCGCGCGGCCCTGCTCCATCCCACCAGCTCTAGCCTTCCCCCCACGGGTAGCGTAGCAGCACCCGTGCCGAGCTGTCACCCTCTGGGGTGCTCCCAGGCGCCCGTCGGTCGGGGGCGGCCGTCGAGCCGGGACGGCCCGCGGGACCGAGGGCACTGCGAGTCCCTCGGGGGCTGTAGTACAATCCCGGGAAGAGGGCCGGTGCAAGGCCAGGCAGGAGGAATACCGATGAGTCAGATGCTTCAGCAGGGCACAGCGCCCCGTGACATGGCGGCTCCCGCGGTCTTCCCCTTGCCGTCGGGGGCCGGGCAGTCCGGGGCGCCTTCTTGGGGCCGAAGGCCAGGCGCCGGCAGCGACCGGCGGCCGGCCCCGGCCGTCGCCGTGCTGGCCCTGGTCGCCCTCACCGCCGGCCCCGTGGAGGTTGCCGTGAGCCAGGACCGACCGACACTGGCCGTCTCGGACTTCGAGGACGGGCTGGGCGGCTGGGTCACCAATGACGCGGTGAAGTACAGCGGCAAGACGAAGGACACGCCGCTGGTGTCAATCGCGGTCTCGGAGGTCGCGCACTCGGGCCGGCAGGGCCTCGAGGTGACCTTCCACCCGGGGCAGGGCTGGGCCAATGCCTATGTCAGCGTGGCGCGGGCAGGCGAGCGCTGGGCCGCGGAGGGAGTGGACGAGCTGTCGCTGTGGCTGAAGGGCGACGGGTCGGACAAGCAGGTGAGGATCCACCTGCAGGCTTGGAGCGACGACCTGCAGCCAATCTTCTTCGGCGTGCCGGTCGCGCTTCGGGACACCGAGTGGCACGAGCTGGTCATCCCGCTGGCGGAGTTCCAGGCGAGCAAGCCCGACCAGGCCCTGCGGCTCGAGGCCCTCATCTCGCTGCAGGTTGACGGCTCGGGCGAGCTGGGCCCTGCGACGCTGTGGCTGGACGACATCACCGTGCGCAACGCCCGCGGCGAGGGGGCGCGCTTCGCCACCGGGCCGCTCGACGGCAAGGTCGCCGAACTCCCGCCCGTGCAGGCCATCCCACGGCTTGGGACCTGGGGCCTGCCACGGCTCGAAGCCGCGGCCCTCGCGCAGTGCAAGGCGCTGGGCCTCGGGTTCGGCTCGCAGGGAGAAGCGCGCCTGCGCCAGCAACAGGCCTTCCTGGAAGGGCTTGCCTCCAACCACACCCCCGGCCGCCCGGAGGCAGGCGAGCTCCTTGCCGGCCTCAGCCTGGGCGATGGAGACTTCGACCAGGACGCGCAGGGGCGCCGCACCGGCGAGGGCATCGAGAGCGCCGTGTTCCATCCGGCCGTCGTGGACCGCTACTGCCGCTGGGTGGCCGAGCGCGTGCGGGCGCGCGCGGGCGCGCCCTGGGTGAGCTCGTTCATGCTGTCGTCGCCGATCAGCATGTACGGTGAGGTCCACTACTCGGCCTCGAGCGCCGGGCAGTACGCGGTCTTCAGCCGCCCCGCGAAGGAGAACTTCCGGTCGTGGCTCAAGCGCGCCTACCGCGACGACCTGAGCGCCCTGGCCAGGGCCTGGGAGCAGCCGCTGGCGACCTGGGAGGACGTGGTGCCTCCCGAGGGCCCGAAGGCCGGGGCCGAGGGTATTGACGCCCGCACGGCGTGGTCGGATTTCGTGCACTGGTACAACTGGTGGCTTGAGGAGGTGACGCGCCGGGAGCTGGACGCCGCCCGGGCCGAGACCCCCAAGCCCCTGGCCGTGATGATGGGCGGCCCGAAGGTGGGCCCCAGTCAGGGCATCGCCCTGGGCAATGTGGGGCCCATCGTGAAGCTGCTCGGCCAGGTGCACCCGGCCTTCCTCAATGACACCGACGCGCAGACGCTGTTCTCGTGCCGCTACACTCGCGCGGCGTGCTCTCAGTACGGCGTGGACCTGATGCTGGAGAACGTCGGGCCGCCCTACCTGCAGGTGTTCCACCAGTACGACATGGCGCTCAACATCCTGGCCTGCGGCGGCGACATCGCCCACCTGGCGCACTGGGGCGAGCTGTACGACCCGAGCACCTGGTTCGGCCGGACCTGGGCGGGCCTGGCCCCGCTGCTGCATCGGTACCGCACGGGCTATGTCAAGAGCGATGCGGCCGTCTTCCACTCGTACATGACCTCCTGGTACCGGCCCGACCGGTCGAACCCGGACGCCCTGCGCCTCTACGACGGCACCAACACCCTGTGGTATCCCGAGAAGGGCTACCCGTCCTGGGGGCGGGCTCTCGGCTCGCCCGACGTGGTGGACGACGTGATGATCGAGGACGGGGCGCTCGACGGCCGCAAGCTGCTCGTCATCCCGAACAGCTCGGTCACCGTCACCTCGCGCAAGGCCGTGGACGCGATCCGCCGGTGGGTCGAGGCGGGCGGCACGGTCGCGGGGTTCGGGCTCGGCTGCCTGGCGTACACGGTCGAGCCGGACCGCTCGCTCAGGAGCACGCCGGGCATGGCCGGGCTGGTGCCCGCGCAGCCCGGGGCTGCTCTACAGCACACCGCGCCCGGCCAACCTAGCCCCGCCTTCGTGGCGCAGGAGGTCGGGCAGGGGCGGGCGGTGCTGTTCATACCACCGGCGAATCCGGCCGAGGACGCGACCTACGGCGACACGCCCTTCACCGAGCAGGCCACGCAGCTTGTGGAGGCCGAGGCCCAGCGCGCGGGCGTGCGGTTCTGGTGCCGCGGCGACGCGGATCACCGCATCAACCTGATGTACGCCGGCAGGGACAGCGCCTCCGGCAAGCACCTCTTCGTGGCGGACTTCACCCGCTACGTGCGCAACGACCTGCCCGATGCGATCTTCTGGACCGACTGCACCTTCACGCCCACCTTCGACCCGTCGCTCGAGGGCGAGGCGGAGCTGGTGGGCATCACCGACAGCTTCGAGAGCTGCCGGGGCGGTGAGGCCGACTTCGACGCCGCGGCCCACACCCTCGTCGTCCGCTTCCGACTGCCGGACGAGCTCTCGCTCACCTTCGGCAAGGGCAGGAGCGGGCTGGCGGTCACCGCGCATCCGCTGCTGCTCTGGCAGGGCGACGACCTGGTCCTGCGCCCGGCCGGCGGCTACGGTGAGAACCAGACGCAGGAGGTCATCGGTGTCGGAGCCGACGGGTCGCTGGAGCCCGCGAAGGTCGCGGTCATCACCCTCGTGCACGGCGATCTGCACCGGGAGAAGTTCGGCGGTGGCCCGACCTTCCGGCTGTCGCTGGCGCGGCCCGGCGCGGTGGTGATCCACGTCAACTCGGTGGCGAAGGGCGGCGCCGCGCTCGTCGTGTCTGTTGACGGCCGTGAAGCCCTGCGGCAGGAGCTACCGGACAAGGATGAGCAGAACAGCGCCATGGCCCACGAGTACGACGAGGACGTGACCGTTGATCTGCCCGCCGGGGACCACGAGGTCGGGATCGGCAACCCGGGTGCGGACTGGTTCTCCGTGGACCGCTACGTCTTCCGCGGGCTCCGGTGAGCGAACGGGCCTCGGGGACGGCGAAGGTCACGCGTGGCCCCAGCGACGCCAGCGCGACACGTCCCTATTCCGCGCGGTCCACGGTGATGAAGACCCCGCGGATCTCCTGGAACACGTCGGGCCGCGGCTGCTCCCAGCCCGTGGGCACGCTGTCGTACACGTACAGCAGCTTCCCGGGCGCGACCTCCGCGATCGCCGTGTAGCAGGTGCTCGGGCCGTCGAAGATCGTGGTCGCCGCGGTCCACCGCTCGCCTGTGCCGTCGGGACTGAACATGAGCCGACAGCCGGGCCGTCCCGAGCTGCAGGCGAGCACGCCGCTGGACATCACCAGCAGATCGGCGAACACGCTCAGCGCCTGGTCGGCCATGCGCTGGGGGGTGCTCCAGGTATGTCCATCGTCGCCGGACCTGGCGCTCCACATCGGCTTGCCGGACGCGTTGCGCATCACGCAGTACAGATCGCCCCCGGGCAGGCGCACCATGCAAGGCTCGTTGAGCCCCTCGCCGCCTACCGTGACGTGGTAGCCGACGGTCGCCAGGTAGCGCCAGGCGCGCCCACCATCGGTGCTCCGCACGACCACGGAACGGTCCAGCGCGTCGCCCTCGAACCGCCCGTACATCGTTGCCAGCAGGGATCCGTCCGGCATCTCGAGGATGGAACGCGCGAACACCACGGAGGCTGCGCCGCCCGTGCCCCAGTGCCCCAGCCTCAGCGGCGCGAGGTCCACGCTGCCCCTCGACCAGCCGTAGTTCAGCCCCTCGTAGGACAGGCCGACCCCGCACGAGCACGTGCTCTCGCCGGTGTACAGGGTGCAGTAGGACATCGCCAGGCACCTTCCGTCTCTCAGCCGGACCCACGAGTGCCCGATGTCACGCTCGTCTATCGGCCGGGACCACGTCAGCCCGCCATCCAGCGTCCAGCAGTAGGCGCTCCTCGTGTTGGCCGGGTCAATGGCGTCCTCCGCGCACCAGATCTTGACCAGCAGCCTCTCGGGGCTGAGTCGGCCCAGCGTCGGGAACCAGTGCCGGCCGTTAGAGCGGCTGATGACGAAGGGCTCGCCGACGGTGATCCCGGGTCCGTCCTCGGGCGCCATGGGTCCCGACCCTCCCTGCTGGGCGCGAGCGGCGGGCATCTGCGTCGCCAGGACGATTGCGAAGCCCGCGGCAAGGTATCGCACGTAAGTGCTTTCTCGCGACGACATGTAGCGAGAACCGGGTGAAGGAAAGCCCTCTGACTGCAAACACCCTGGGGCTCTGCCCCAGACCCCGCAGGGGCTGCGGGCCCCTGACCCCACTATCCGCGCAGCTACGTCTGCGCCGTGCGGGGGCCCCGGCCGCGGATGACACGGTGGGCTCGCCTGCCCCTGCACGCCTATCTCTGTGTCAATCTGCGCAACTACTTGCATTGCGGCCGTCTCCTCGCACGGGCGGCTCATCCCGGGCCCGGCCACGCTGTCCGGCGGCTACCGACGCCTGACGTCGAAGAAGGTGCCGAAGGCTCCACCGAAGGGATTGCCGCCCTTGTCGTAGCCCTGGCGGTCGTACACCACCAGCACTCGCCCCGGCCCGACCTCCTCGACGCTATTGTACGAGGTCGTGCGGGCGTCGTCGAAGCAGAAGTGCCCGACCCACGTCCGGCCCGAGTCGAGGCTGAAGGTGAGCCAGTTCCCCGGGCGCCCGTAGGTGCAGACCAGCACGCCGTCCTGCGTCAGGCACAGGTTCGGCCAAACGCCCCGGTCGGCCACGCGCTCCGGCGGCCCCCAGGTTCTGCCCTCGTCCTCGCAGCGACTCTGGTACATCGGGCTAGGGTCCGCCGCACTGCCTCCGGTGCGGTAGACGCAGAGCAGGTCACCGGCGGGGGTGCGGATGAGGTCCATCTCGTTGCAGCCCTCGGTGCCCAGGTTCGGGTCGCTGGTGACCGTGGACAGGTACTCCCAGGTCAGCCCCCGGTCCGTGGAGCGCGTGACGAAGCCCCGGTACTTGTGGGCCTTGTACTCCCGGGGGTAGCTCGTCACGGGGGTCGTGTCGGCGGCGAAGCAGCCGCAGTTCGCGGCCAGCAGGCTGCCGTCGCGCAGCACCACGATGGCATGGTCGCACCAAGGGCCGTCGCGCACCGAGCCGTCGTCGTCCACAAAGGGCACCAGCTCCGGCACGTGAAGCCGCGCCTGCAGCGTGGGCAGGGGCCGACCCTGGGCGTCGAAGCGGGTCAGGGCGCTCTTGAACCAGCCCGGCTCCGCGTCCGCGTGGGTGCGGTAGTCGAGCGCGATCACCTCGCCCGGAAGCTGCTGCGCAGCTTCCGGCAACTGGCAGGCGCCCACCCAGGGGCCGGGGGCGTCGAACCACGTCTTCCCCCCGTCGGTCGAACGCCGTCCGCCTACCTGGAGGATGCCGCTGGCGAACCTGAACATGTTGACGTAGGAGACCCCCGGCTGGATGAGGACGGCCTCTCCTCGGGTGACCTCCAGGCCCGGGACGTCGGGGGCGTCAGCGGACGCCTGCCACGGGCCGGCCCCGTCGGTCTGGAACCGCACCCACTGCCAGACGCTGTCGGACGTGGCCGAAGAGGCGCTGGCGCCGAAGGCCACGCGGTTGCGCTCCGGCTCGATGACCGGGTGCGTGAACTTGCCCGTCCCATCGAGGATGAGCCTGTCGTCCGCCCATACGCGAAGGTCCGGGGCCTTGAAGGCGATGCGGTAGGTGTGGAAGCCCGCGCCCGCCGGGAAGGCGGCTTCGAGCCCCGCATACGAGAGCACGACCTTGTCGGGGAAGAAGCTCACATCTTCCTCCGTCACCCCATCGGCCACGTTCACGCAGGCCCCCCACGGTGCGCTGGCCTGGGTCGCCCTGAGCCGAACCTCGACGGTCGCGCCGCGGCTGCGATCCAGGTGCCACTTGTAGTAGTAGAGGCGTGCGCTGTTGGGCTCGGTGCTCTCGTCGGCGATGTGGAGGCCTTCGGGGGTGTGCTCGGACGAAGTGCCCGGCCCGATCCATGCGCCAGTGGGCTGGGTGACGAAACCGACCGAGGCGTCGTAGAAGACCTGCCAGGGGTCCTCGGCGGCGCAGGCCGCGCAGGCGCAGAAGGCGAGGCCCAGGAGCAGGCTCAAGGCACCCAACCCCGCCACCGTCTCTGCTGTCGCCATGCGAGCTCCTCCTTCCGGCGTCCGCCGGGGCTGAGCCCACCCGGACTAGCCCCGGGGCGTTCGCGCTTCTTCCGCCGGCGGTCGCGGCGCACCTGCTTGGGCGCCCGCGCCAAGGCCTCGCCGTGCGGAAGGGGAAGTACCGGCCGCGGCCCGCTCGCCGCTCCCGCGGGCGCCGGGCGGCAGGTCCGCGATACTGCACGGGGTAGGTGCACGATCCCATGAGAGCCTCAGCCCTTCTGACGCTGGCCATCCTGCTTGGCCCCTTCCTCGTCAGCCAGGCCGCCGCGCTCGTCGTTCGCGTTGATCCGGCGGGCGGCGCGCCGCGCCTGACCGTGGACGGCAAGCCGGTGCGGGCGCGCATGTTCTGGGGCGCGTCTGCGGGATCGCCCCTGCCCATCGAGCCCGAGGCCCGCGAGGTCAGCTTCGAGTTCAACGCCCTCGAGAGTGAACCCGAGGGCGCCACGATGCACTTCCGCTTTGGGCAGCAGGCCGGCGACATCTACCTGGACGACGTACGCGTCCGGGACGTGGACACGGGCGAGGACGCGGTGCCCACCTGCGACTTCGAGAGCGGCCCGGAGGCTTTCACGAGGGACTGGACCTTCTGGCCGACGGGCGACGCCAACACCGTGGCCGCCGTGGAGGTCGAGGCAGGAGTGGGCCGCGATGGGTCCTCGGGCCTGCACGTGAAGCTCACCGACCCGCCCGCCGGCACCTGGCCCGACTGGCACATCTACCACCACGCTAACCTCTCCCTCCAGCAGGGGCACCGCTACCGAGTCACCTTCTGGGCGCGGGCGGTTCCCGCGCGCAGGGTGGTCGTGGCCTTCTACCGCCCGGGCGCGGTGTTCACCTTCCTGGGCGGGCCGCCGGGGGTCTTCGAGAACCAGATCAAGCTGGCCGCGGACGTCGGGGTGGACTTCGTCAGCTTCCCGATGCCCATGCCGTGGCCCAAGCCGGGCGAGCCCGTGGACTGGCGCAGCCCGGAGGCCGCCTGCGAGCGCGTCCTCTCGGCCAATCCCAAGGCCCTGTTGATCCCGCGCATCGGCATGACCCCGCCGTCCTGGTGGCTTGAGGCCCACCCGGACGCCGTCATGCTCTGGGAAGACGGCCCCCACAAGCAGGGCTACGACGTCGCCTCGCCCGAGTACCGCCGGGACACGGCCGAGCGGCTCGGGGCCCTCGTCGCGCACATGGAGGAGACCTTCGGCGACCGCATCGCAGGCTACCACCCCTGCGGCCAGAACACGGGCGAGTGGTTCTACTACGACTCCTGGGGCCGCGCGCTGAACGGCTACTCGCCGGCCAATCTCCAGGCCTGGCGAGGCTGGCTCGCGCGACACTACGCGACCGAGGCCGATCTGCGCGCCGCCTGGGGCGACGCGACGGTCACCTTCGAGACCGCGCAGGTGCCCACTCCGGAGGCGCGGCACGCCGCGCCGGCCGGCATCTTCCGCGACCCCGCGACCGAGCGGGCGATCGTGGACTTCAACGAGTTCCAGCAGCAGGCGATGGCCGAGTGCGTGCTCGATCTCGCCCACGCCGTCCGCCAGGCCTCCGGGGGGCGCAAGCTGGTCGTGTTCTTCTACGGCTACGTCTTCGAGTTCGCCGCGCTGTCCACGTGTCCCGCCACGTCGGGGCACTACGCTCTGCGCCAGGTACTGGCCAGCCCGGACATTGACGTCCTCTGCTCGCCGATTTCCTACTTCGACCGCGGGCTGGGCGAGAGCGCTCCGGCCATGACCGCCGCCGAGAGCGTCGCGCTGGCCGACAAGATGTGGCTGTATGAGGACGACACCGCGACCTACCTGAGCACCGGGAACGCGCCGGGCTCCAGGGAACGCGTCACCACGCCGGAGGAGACGAACACCCAGCTTGTGCGCAACGTGGCCCAGGAGGCCCTGCGCAACTTCGGCACGTGGTGGATGGACCTGGGCGCGACGGGCTGGTTCAACGACCCGGACATGTGGGCGGAGATGGAGCGCCTCAGGCCGCTGGACGAGGCTCTGCTCGCGCGCCCCAGCCCCTACCGCCCGCCGATCGCGGCCGTCCTTGACGAGCCCAGCATGTTGCGCGTGGCCGCCGGCGGCTACGCCGTCACGCGGCCGGGCGTCTACGAAGCCCGCAGTCCGCTGGCCCGCACCGGCGCCCCCTACGGCCAGTACCTGCTGGACGACGTCCTCGCGCGCAAGGTGGACGCCCGGCTCTACGTCTTCCTCAACGCCTGGAGCCTGTCCGCCGCGCAGCGCGAGGGCCTGCTGGAGGCGACGCGGGGCAAGGCCCGCCTGTGGTGCTATGCGCCGGGGTACTTCGACGAGTGGCAGGCTTCGCCGGAGGCCATGCGCCGGCTCACGGGCTTCCGCCTCGAGCCCGTCTCGCCCGAGAAGGCCTGGGCCACGCCGACGGCCCTGGGCGAGCGGCTGGGGCTGACGGCGGCCTTCGGCCTGGACCGCGCCGTGCGTCCTCTCTTCGCCGCCACCGACGCCGGGCCCCAGGAGGTCCTGGCGACCTACCCGGACGGCTCGGCCGCCATCGCCCTCCGACTGTCGGACGACGGCCTGTCGGTCTTCGTGGGCGTGCCCGGCCTGAGCAGTGAGCTACTGCGCCTCGTGGCCCGCCAGGCCGGCGTGCACCTGTACACCGACGTGGACTGCAACGTCTGGGCCAACGGTCCCTTCCTGGTCCTGCACGCCCCGGCGGACGGCGACTACTCGGTGGACTTCGGCGCGCCGGGCCCTGTCACCGATATGCTCGCGGGCCGGGTCATCGGCCAGGGGCCGCAGCTCTCGCTCTCCCTCAAGCGCGGCGAGACGCGGGTCCTGCGGTGCGGGGAGTAGGTGGGCCTTCGACGGGGGCCAGGGCCTTTAGCGTCGCTCGACGGTGAAGAAGGTGCCCACGACGCCTTTCGCCTGGTTGCCGTCAGCGTCCAGCGCCGCGCGATCGTAGACCACGAGCAGCCGTCCCGGGGCGACCTCCTCGACGCTGTTGTAGCTCGTGGTCGCTCCCTCGTAGAAGCACAGGTGGCCCACCCAGGTCTTCCCGTCGTCCAGGCTGAAGGCCAGCCAGTTGCCCGGGCGCCCGTAGGTCACCACGAGCGTGCCGTCCTGCATCCGGCAGGCGTTGGGCCACACGCCCCGGTCGGCGATGGGCACGGGCTTGCTCCACGTCTTCCCGTCATCCGTGGACAGGCTCGTGTACAAGGGCGTCACGTACTTGGGCGGGCTGCCGCCGGTGCGCATGAAGCAGAGCAGGTCGCCGCCGGGGAGCGCGAGCAGGTCCGCCTCGCAGAAGCTCTCGCAGCCCACCTCCGGGTCGTAGGCCACTGTGACCCAGTAGTCCCACGTCCGGCCCCGATCCGTCGAGCGCATGACCCACGTGCGGTACTTGTACAGCTTCCACTCGGGCGGGAAGGCCGGGCAGAGCACCGTGTCGGTCGTGAAGTAGCCGTACATGGCCATCAGCAGCGAACCGTCGCGCAACTGGACGATCGAGTGGTCCACGGCCGGGCCCTCGTAATGCTTGCCGTCGTCGCCCGTGCCGCCGGTGCCGTCGGGGATGTTCAGGCGCGCGCTCTCGCCCTTGAAGCTCTTGCCGCCGTCGGTCGAGCGCGACAGGGGAACCTCGAAGACCCCGTCGGCCAGCTTCTTCGTGTTGAAGCCCGGCGAGATGACCTCGCCGTCAGGGAACTCGAAGGCCCCGACCCCGGCACCGGGCCCCGGCTGCCAGGTCGTGCCGCCGTCGGCCGACACCTTGCCCCCCACCGACAGGTGACCATCCCGGAACTTGAACAGACTCTGGTAGATCGCACCGGGGTTGATCTCGACCGTCTCGCCCATCGTCACCCTAAGCCCTGGGATGTCGGGCATCTTCGGGACCTCCGTCTCCGGCAGGTCGCTGCGGTACCGGACCCACTGCCACACGGCCTCGCCCGTGGCGTCGGACGCCCCCGACCCGAAGCCGCACTGGTTGCGCGGCGGCGTGGTCAGCGCGGGGCTGGTGAACTCGCCGGCCGCGTCCGCCACGACCTCGCCGTCCACGAGCAGGCGCAGGTCCTCGCCGCGGATCTCCAGGCGGTAGGTATGGAAGTCCGAGGCCGCGTCGAGGGTCACGGTCCGCCTGGCGTTCACGAGCTCCACGCGGTCGGGGAAGAGGGTCAGGCTCTCCTCGTGGACGCCGTCGGCGACCATCATGGCGACGCCCCAGGCCTGCGAGCAGGAGATGACCTTCACCCGCGCCTCGAGGGCCGCGCCCTTGGCCGGGTCGGCCTGCCACTTGAGCTGGTAGAAGCGCCCGCTTCCCTTCTCGGTGGAGGTGTCGGCGATGAGCAGCCCGTCGCTGGTGCGCTCGGAGCGGGTGCCCTCACCGATCCAGGTGTGGGTGCCGGGCGCCCACCGCCCATCCTCGTACAGGGGCCGCCAGAGGCCCTCCTCGGTGGCGGCCTGTTGGGCAAGGCAGCAGGCAGCGATGGCAAGCAGTGAAGGCAAGCAGCAGGCGAGTCTCATTGTCTCCAGCCTCGATTCCGTCTCGAGTCCCTGACGCCCACCTTACTCCTTCAGCACCACATCCAGCACGACCATCCCCCTTCCCGGCACGCGCAGCCCGAACTGCGAGCCCGCGAACCCGGGCGCCGTGCCCGGGAAGAAGGTCACGACCTCGACGCTCTCGATCTCGCGCCCGACGTCCAGGGCGGTGAGGACATAGTAGACGCTGTCATTGCCGACGAGCAGGCGCAGGAGCCGGTCGTCCAGCTCCAGGGCCTGGACTCTGATGACGTCCGGGCGACCGAGCACCTTGACCGCCCCCGCGCAGTCGGCGATGACCTGGGCGCAGCCCTCCAGAAACCCCTGCGACACCTTGCGGAAGTACAGCTCCTCGAAGTACGCGTGCGGCTCGGCGATGCCGGG
>CAZSOQ010000086.1:0-20746 GCA_964608495.1 uncultured Armatimonadia bacterium
GTCCTACTCGACCACCTTGGCGACGACGCCGGCGCCGACGGTGCGCCCGCCCTCGCGGATCGCGAACCGCAATCCCTCTTCCATCGCGATCGGCTTGTGCAACTCCACCCTCAAAGTCACGTTGTCCCCAGGCAGCACCATCTTCACGTCCTCAGGCAACTCGATGCTCCCCGTCACGTCCGTCGTCCGGAAGTAGAACTGCGGCCGATACCCCGGCAGGAAAGGCGTGTGCCTACCACCCTCGTCCTCCCGCAGCACGTATACCTCCGCCTCGAAAGTCGTGTGCGGCGTGATGGACCCCGGCCTGGCTATCACCATCCCCCGCTGCACCTCGTCCTTGTCCACGCCCCGCAGCAGGATCCCGACGTTGTCCCCCGCCTCCGCGTAATCCAGAATCTTCCGGAACATCTCCAGGGACGTCGCCACCGTCTTGCGCGTCGGCTCCAAGCCCACGATCTCGATGTCGTCGCCAGGATTGATCCGCCCTCGCTCCACTCGCCCCGTCGCCACCGTCCCCCGTCCGCTGATCGTGAATATGTCCTCCACAGGCATCAGGAAGGGCCTGTCCACATCCCGCACCGGCGTCGGTATGTAGTTGTCCACCGCCTCCAGTAACTCGAAGATCGGCTTCACGTCCGGGTTCTCGGGATCCCCGTCCGCGTTCTGCATCGCCAGCAAAGCCGATCCCCGCACGATCGGTAGATCATCCCCGGGGAACTCGTACTTGCTCAATATGTCCCGTACCTCCAACTCCACCAGGTCCAACAACTCCTCGTCCTCCATCTCGTCGCACTTGTTCAGAAATACTACGATCGCCGGCACGTTCACCTGCCGCGCCAGCAGAATGTGCTCCCTCGTCTGCGGCATCACCCCGTCCGTCGCCGCCACCACCAGGATCGCTCCGTCCATCTGCGCCGCACCCGTGATCATGTTCTTGATGTAGTCCGCGTGACCCGGGCAGTCTATGTGCGCATAGTGCCGGCTCGGCGTCTCGTACTCGGCGTGGAAAATCTGGATCGTCAACCCCCGCTCTTTCTCCTCCGGCGCCGCGTCTATCTGCTCGTAGTCCAATCCCGCCGCCGCGTACCCCTCCACGCTCGTCAACGCCAGGTTCTTCGTTATCGCCGAGGTCAAGGTCGTCTTGCCGTGGTCTACGTGTCCTATCGTTCCCACGTTCACATGGGGCTTCGTCCGCTCGAACTTCCGCTTGCCCATTGTGTCATAGCCTCCCGTACCAAGCTCAGGCTTGCTCTGGCGCGTGCTGGCCACGGCCGGCTCTCAGCATCGCGCTCGCACGGTTCTCACTTGTCGCTCAGGTGCCGCCGGGGACCCGGCCGAGGGTCACTTCAGGCCGAGGATCTCGGCCTGGCGCTCCTCGGGCACCGGATCGTACCGGTCCGGCTGCATGGTGTAGGTCGCCCGCCCCTGGGTCAGAGACCGCAGGGCGGTGGCATAGCCAAACATGCTGGCCAGAGGGACCAGAGCAGTGACCGTCTGGGTGGTGCCGGCCGAGGCACGCATACTCGTGATGTCGGCCCGGCGAGCGATCAGGTCGTTGGTCACGTCGCCCATGTGTCCCTCTGGTGTCACCACCTCGACGAGCATGACCGGCTCGAGTAGGGTCGGCCTGGCGTCGAGGTAGGCGTGTCGGAAAGCCTGGCCCACGGCGGCCCTGAAGGCCAATTCCGTGGCGTTGTCTGGGTCCACAACCAGTCGCTGAAGGGCCACGGCGAGGCCGCTGACCGGGTAGCCGGCGAGAGGGCCGGCATCGAAGGCCTCGGTGACGCCCGTCCTCGCGGCGGCGACGAAGGCCGAGGGCATGTCGCGAGTGTCACAGGCGACGGTGGCGACATTCGCGCCGTCCGGGTTGGGCGCCACGCTCAGGCCGACGCCGGCCCGGTGGCGCTTGCCCGCGAGAATGCGGTCGTAGTCCACGAAGGCTTCGGCCGAAGCCCGCACGGTCTCCCGGTAGGAGACCATCGGCTTGCCCACCCGGGCGTCCACGCCGAACTCGCGCCTCATGCGGTCCACCACGACCTCGAGGTGCAGCTCGCCCATGCCCGAGAGGAGGTACTGCCCCGTTTCCTTGTCCACGCGGAGCCCCAGGGTAGGGTCCTCGCGAACGAGGCGCTCGAGGGCCTGAACGAGCTTGCCTTCCTCGGCGCGGGTGCGCGGCTCGACGGCGGTGGCGATCACGGGCTCGGGAAAGGTGGGCGGCTCGAGGACGATGGGGCGAGCGGGAGTGCAGAGAGTGTCGCCGGTGATGGTGTCCTCGAGGCCGACGGCGGCAACGATGTCGCCGGCGGCGGTGGCGTCAAGCTCCTCGCGACGGTTGGCGTGCATGCGCAGCAGCTTGTTCAGGCGCTGGCGAGCACCCGTGCGCGGGTTGACGACCGTGCCCCGGCGATCAAGGCTGCCGGAGTAGACGCGCAGGTAGTGGAGCTGCCCGACGAAGGCATCCGTGGCCACCTTGAAGACCAGGGCGCAGAAGGCCTCGGCGGTATCGGACTTGCGCCGCTCCTCCTGGCCGGTCTTGGGGTTGGCCCCCACGATGTCGGGCACGTCCACGGGCGAGGGGAGGTAGCGGATGATGGCGTCCAGCAGAGGCTGCACGCCCTTGTTCCTCAGAGCGGAGCCCCCGAGGACGGGAACGAGAGAGAAGGAGAGAGTGGCGCGGCGGAGAGCAGCGTGAATCTGCTCCTCGCTCGGCTCCTCGCCGGTGAGATACAGCTCCTCGATCTCCTCGTCGGCCTCGGCGAGGGAGACGATGAGATGCTCGCGGAACTGTTCAGCCAGGCTTTCCAGGTTGTCAGGGATCGCAGCTTCCTCGATCTCGGTGCCGAGGTCGTCCACCCAGTAAAGGGCACGGCGGCGGATGAGGTCCACCATGCCCTGGAAACGGTCCTCGGCCCCAATCGGTACCTGCACAGCGACCGCCTTGGCGCCGAGTCTGGCGCGCAGTTGATGGAGCACGTCGTGAAAGTTGGCGCCAATGCGGTCTATCTTGTTGATGAACACGAGCCTGGGAACGCGGTACTTGTCGGCCTGGCGCCAGACGGTCTCGGACTGCGGCTGCACGCCGCCGACGGAGCACATGATGGCGACCAGGCCATCGAGGACGCGGACGGAGCGCTCGACCTCGACGGTGAAGTCCACGTGCCCGGGCGTGTCTATTATGTTGATACGGTGCCCCTGCCAGTAGCAGGTGGTGGCTGCGGCGGTAATGGTGATGCCCCTTTCCATTTCCTGGGGCATCCAGTCCATCTGGGTATCGCCGTCGTCAACCTGGCCCATGCGGTGAATGCGGCCGCTGTAAAAGAGAATGCGCTCGGTCGTGGTGGTCTTGCCCGCGTCTATGTGCGCGGCCAAGCCGACGTTGCGCGTCTTTCCCAGCTCAGGTTGTTCTTCGGCCACTGCCGCCACCTGCGATCGGTTGCCAAGCTACCACCTGTAGTGCGCGAAAGCCTTGTTGGCCTCGGCCATGCGATGGGTGTCGTCGCGCCGCTTCATGGCGTCGCCCTCACCCCGGGCGGCGTCCATGATCTCGCCTGCCAGCTTGGCTATCATGCCGCGCTCGGGCCGGTGGCGGGCGGCATTGATGAGCCAGCGCAGGGCGAGCGTAAGGCGGCGACGAGCGGTGACCTCCATGGGTACCTGGTAGGTCTGGCCGCCCACACGCCGGGGCCGGACCTCGAGGACGGGCATGAGGTTGCCGAGGGCCTGCTGGAGGACGTCCAGCGGGCTATCACCGGTCGTCTCGCCTATGACCTCGAGGGCACCATAGACGATGCGCTCGGCCACGGTTTTCTTGCCGTCCACCATAACGCGGTTGATAAACCTCTGGATGATGACGCTGCCGAAAATGGGATCGGCAGGGATTCTGCGAAGGTCAGCTGCTCCACGCCTCGGCATGACGCTCCGTCCTCCTGACGCTACTTGGGCCGCTTGGTCCCGTACTTCGAGCGGCCCTGGCGACGGCCCTCGACGCCAGCGGTCTGCTCGGCGCCACGGACGATGTGATACTTGACGGCCGGCAGGTCCTTGACGCGGCCGCCGCGGACCAGCACCACGGAGTGCTCGGCGAGGTTATGGCCTTCGCCAGGGATGTAGGAGGTGACCTCTTCCCTGTTGGAGAGCCTTACGCGGGCCACTTTCCGCAGGGCGGAGTTGGGTTTCTTGGGCGTCGCGGTCCATAGGCGAACGCAGACGCCCCTGCGCTGGGGTGCGCCATCAACGTTGCGCGACTTGCGCTTGAGGGCGTTCCAGACGACCTTCAGTGCAGGGGTCCTGGGCTTGCGCCGCTTCTTGCGGCGACCGTGACGAACAAGCTGGTTAATGGTCGGCACCCGGCAGTCACTCCTGGGCTCTTGAGCTTTCTCTTGAGCTGGCAGCCGGGGCCTCAGGGGCCGGGAAAGCAAAAACCCCTCAGCAACACGAGGGGCAGCGCTCACAGCCGGGCGGCAAGGTGTCGGGCAAGCTGAGTCTTGCCCGCTGTAAGCGGTTGGCGCCGCTAGGCGACACCCCCAGTTGCTGTGCGCGATACCCTAAGTACGCGCAGAGGTTTCAACCCCAAGCTGCCGACACAAACACGTAGCACACCGTCGCAGTACATCAGCGCCCACGGCGGCAAGCCGGCAATAGCGCTGACGCTTACCACGGAGGCGCGTGAAGTATAGCGGCCCCCCGCAACCGTGTCAAGGCGTATCGCGAGATTCGCCCGGAGATTCCGTCGGGGCGTGAATCCTCTTGTGCCGCAAGGCTTTGCCGGCCCTGGGGGCTCGGTGCAGGCGGGAGACGCTACCTTGCGGCGGCAGTGCGAAGATTCCGTTGGGGGGACGATCCTGGTGCCGGAGCCGAGGGCGCGCGACCCGTGCAAGGGGGTGGGCGAAGAGGGCTTGGTCGGGAGCAACTGGCTGCTGACGGCCGGCGGCGCCACCGAGGACGCCGCGGCCGGAGGTAAGCCCGGCGTGACGGCTCGGACGAGACTCCGGGCCGTCACGCGCGCCAGGTGGGCGGTGCCCAGAGGGGAAGGGGGCGGCGCGGGGAAGAAGGCGCGCGGTCCACACGGGCGGGCCCAGCAGGCAGTGCGGACAGGAGGGACATAAGGATGGACTCCGCGAATCCCAGACAGAGCATGAGAGTGATCTTTGCCGGGCCGAAGCAGGTCGAGACCGAGGAGCACGAGGTGGGTCCGGCAGGGCCGGGGCAGATCGTGGCCCGGACCCTGGCGACCACGATCAGCACGGGCACCGAACTGACGATCCTCAGCGGTGACTACCCGCCGGTGGGCAACTGGGCGAACTATGCCCGGTACCCCTTCGTGGCGGGCTACTCCAACTGCGCGCAGGTAGTGGAGGTCGGCGAGGGAGTGGACAGGTTCGCGGTGGGCGACCGGGTGATGGCCTACGCGCCGCACGCGTCGTACATTTCGCTGCCGGCGGAGCGCGTGCTGGGGCGGGTCCCGGCGGAGGTGAGCCACGAGGAGGCGAGCACCATCGCGCTGGGCCTCATCGCCATGAACGGCATCAGGCGCGCGGGGCTTGAGTTCGGCGAGGGCGTCGTGGTCTACGGGCTGGGGGTGCTGGGACTGCTGGTCGTGCAGATGGCGCGCCTGGCGGGCTGCCGGCCGGTGATAGGGGTGGACATCGCGGACCAGAGGCTGCAGTGGGCGAAGGAGCTGGGGGCCGACGCGGTGATCAGCGGCGACGGAGATGTGCCCGGACAGGTGAGAGAGGCCACGGGCGGGCACATGGCGGACGTGGTGTTCGAGGTGACCGGGAACCCGGCGGTGATCCAGGAGGAATGCCGCGTGCTGCGGCGATTCGGGCGCGCGGTGATTCTGTCCAGCCCGCGCGGACCGACGAGCTTCGACTTCCACGACTTCTGCAACGGGCCGAGCATCACGATCATCGGGGCGCACAACGGGTCAACGCCGCAGTGCGAGACGGTCTTCAGCCAGTGGACGTGGGCGAGGAACACGGAGCTGTACGTGAAGCTCATCGCCGACGGGGAGCTGCGGGTGAAGGACATGGTCTCGCACCGGTTCCCGGCAGCCGAGGCGCCGGAGGTGTACCGGCGGTTGCTCGAGGACAGGGGATGGGCCGGGTTCCTGATCCTGGAGTGGTCGCAGGGGGAGTAGAAGCCCGTCGGCGGACCGGCGCGGCGCGAGACCGTGGCTTGCGGGGCCCTCGCAGAGACGGCTCCGGCCGCAGCTTGGCTAGTCGCTGACCAGCCGCATCAGGGCGGTGTAGTCGGTGCCCGTCTCGATCAGGTCCGGGACCCGCCGGCCGTCGGGAAGGGGCAGCTCGAGGAGGAACCAGCGCCACCATTCCTCCTCGTCGGCCGCCGGGTAGATGCCCTCGCGGAGACGCTCGGTGTAGGCCTTGGCGTCCTCGGCGCGCGTTTCCTGGTGCCGGTAGGGCAGCTTCACGGCGTAGTCCACGGCCGCCTGACCGCTCCGTCCACGCAGGTCGAGGATGAGCTTCCAGCCGCCCCACAGGTCCTGGAGCACGCCGGTCACCGTCTCGGCGGGCCACCGGCCATGGAGCGGGTCCCAGGCGAGATCGAGCAGGTAGTCAACGAGGTACAGCGTGTCCTGCTCCGTGGCTCCGCGCAGAAGGATCTGGAGGGCTCCGTCGTCCGCCCGGCGCGCGGCCACGAGGCCGCTCCGGACGTCGGGAAGCGGCGGCGCCCCGGCCGCCGTCAGCCACGCGGCGTCGCCAGGCGCAAGGAGAAGGATAGCGTTACGGCCCTGCAGCTTGGCTTCGAGGCTCTCCGGCGCCACGCGGGAGACAAAGGAGGCGGGCGTGCGGTCGGGCTCCGCCAGGCCCCCGAGCTTCGCCTGACGCCGGGCCGCCCGGAGAAGCTCCATGCCCAGGACGTTGGCCGCGCGCTCGACAGGCCACGAGGCGGACTGGGGAATGAGCACGACGGTCTCGCGCTCCAGGAGGCTGAGGAGCTTGTCGTGGGTGGAGAGCAGCTCGGCGAGGGACGGCTCGACCGTCGTCTTCGCCGCGGTGGCCAGGTACCCGTAGTAGGCGGCGTCCTGGGCCGCGCCGTTGACCAACTCCTCGACGCAGACGGCCTTCATGCCCGTGGCGTCCCGCAGCCTGAGGGGGTCGGTGCCGAGGCTGGCGGGGTCAATCATGTCGAGCGAGATGAAGACGCCGTACCAGCGGGCGTACTGGTCGAAGTCGGTGAAGGTCCAGCCGGTGGGCCTGCGGAGCAGGTCGGGCGTGACGAAGCGACGCACGCTCGGCATGGAGTCGAAGTAGGCATTCGTGCTGCCCTGGAACTGCCGCCACTGCTCGACCGCGTACTCGGGCTCGGGGAAGCCGAGGACCGTGTCCTTGGCCGTGCCCTGGAGGTGAGGGTAGTAGACGTCCTTGCGCTCGAAGGGCACCTTCACGCCCTGGTAGCGCCTGGGCAGGTACTTGGTCCACACGTCACCGTCCTGGTGGTACCAGGCCCGACCGGAGTGGGCGATGCAGGAGCGGTCGGTGAGGTAGTGGGTGGCGGCGGAGGCGAGGAAGAGGGCTTTGGGCATATCGCCGGCCCGGAGGGCGTCCAGGGCCTCGAAGGTCAGGAGCCGCCGCAGGTAGCCGTCCCGGCCGTGGCCGACGGCGTGGTCCTGGATGGCGTCGGGGTAGTGGGCGAACAGGCACAGGTCGGGATTCGAGGCCAAGGGCTCGGGGGAGATGCCGGCCGCAAGCCGCGAGGCGTCGTTGTGCCCGACACCCCAGGCGTGGGCCGGGCCCCCTGTCACCACGGCGCACAGAAGACCGACAAGAGAAAGTGAGAGGCGGGCTGAGGTGACGCGCGATCTGCTCATGGGCGGCGCAACCATCCTTGTCGGAATTGGCGGCCCTCCGGCCTGAGGCGCAGCAGCTCCGTGCCAGGGGCGGGCAGGTCAAGCTCCAGCCGGGACCCCGTGCCCGTGAAGCCCGACCGCACCGAGCGGGCGACCACGGGCGACGGGAGGGTCAAGGTGACGTGCTGCGTCGCCGGGGCCTGGTCGGGCGGCACGAGTAGAGCGTGGACGCCCACCCACTCGCCGTCGGCGTAGAAGCAATTGTCGCCGTCCAGGTACAGATGGACCCCGGCGTCGGCGTAGACCTGCCTGAGAAGGGTGGGAGGCAGGCAGGGCAGGGCTGAGTAGAAGGCCCTGGCGTCCCCGATCTCCGCCCGCGCCAGAGCCGGCCGGTCGCCGGGGGACAGCAGGGCCAGCGTCTCGCCGTCCCGCGGGACGAACACGGGGCCGAGGGGGATCGCGGGGTTCAGGGACTCGATCAGGCCCGGTAAGCGCGCGGCGTAAGCGTCGGCACCGGGCGCGGCGGCCAGGCGGAAGGCCTCCTCCTCCCCCACCTCCTCGAGGCGCAAGCCGACCAGGTCGCTCATTTCCGCGGCGGTGGCGAGCCGGCTCTTGTCGGGCCAGACCGAGCCGGCCGCCCAGTGCCACAGGGCCGAGACGCCCGGGCGGCGTGTGCGCTCGAGGATCTTCCGCCGCGCGGCCTCGTCCAGCGCGAAGGCATTCAGGAAGACGTAGAGCTTGTAGTCTGGCAGGTCTGCCTTCCACAGGTCGCTGAGCACGTACAGGTCGAAGGGTGCGCCGGCGCGGAAGAGGTTGACGACGGGGTAGAGGCTGAGGAAGGCGCTGGTCCTGCCGGGCCGGACGCAGTAGTAGCTGTGCGGATCAATGAAGACGGCGACCTCGGCGTGCCAGGGCCGGCGGGACGCCAGGCTCTCGCGCATGATGCGGACCATCTTGCCGAACTCGCGCGGGATGTCCAGGCCGGCGAGCCATCCGCCCACCATGTCCATGTGAGAGACGCCCGCGCGCTTGGTCAGCACGTGGGCGAACTCGCGCCAGAGCACGGCAAGGGTTTCGTCCACGGTGCTGGTGCGGCCGAAGCCCGAGGCGGGGTCGCTGAGGTGCGTGCGGTAGTCGGCCTCGCTGAGCCAGACCTTGCCGTGGGCGTGGACCGACTCGGTGGCGGACATGAAGCCCGAGACGGCCCCTACCTGGCGCTCGGTGTACAGCGGCGGGCTCATGAGGAAGTCCAGGTCGGGCGAGGCGAGGACCTTCTCGATCCCGCAGTGGCCCGACTCGGCCTGGTGGAAGTGGTGCTGGGTGAGATAGCCGTAGTAGGTGCCCAGCAGCAGTCGGTCGTCGCTGGCCTGACGGGCCTGGCGCATGAAGTGCAGGATCGCGTCGGCGGTGAGGTCGTTGATGAAGGCCAGGTAGTCGAGGACGGGCCCGTCGGCGACGGGGTCGCGAAGCATCAGGTGCGAGGCGGCCGTGCGCTCCTCGGGCGAGGGAGGCACGGCGGCGGCAAGGGACGCCTCGGGGCGGGCCCAGGCCCGGCGGAGCGCGTCGTCGCTGCCGTAGCGCTCGCGCAGCCAGGAGCGGTAGGCCTGGACGGCCACGTCGCTGTAGTCCGTGAACTTGTCGTCCCAGAGGCCCCAGGTCTGCCACTCGGCCGTATGGCCCGAGCAGATGACCAGGCCGATGATGCGATCGGCATAGGGCGACCGGCGGAGGTGGCGGATGAGGCGGACGAGGTCGTCGCCTACCTCGCGGCGCCATCGCTCGGAAGCGAAGGACTGGCAGCCGTGGCCGCCGTCGTGGTAGCCGCACAGCTCCTCGGGGTACGCCTGCTGCCACCACAGGGGGGCGGTGACGTAGACGTGGGGCAGGAAGAGGGCCCGGGGCGCCCTCTGGACCACACGGGCGAAGTAGACGTCGAAGGCCGAGTAGTCGTACTCGCCGGGGCCGGTGTGGCCCAGGAAGCCGTCGCCGCTGGTGCCGAACCAGTCGGAGAAGATGGGCACGCCCGCCTCGCCCATCTCGGCGTGGGCCGACTTCGCGGCGGGGTCTAGCTGGGAGAAGGCTCGGGGCGCGGAGAAGCAGAAGAAGGGAAGGGGCTTGCCGTCAACGTGGACGGCCGGCGAGCCGCCAAGCGGCTGGACACGGCACACCGGGAAGTCGGCGCGAGCCGTGGGCGCGAGCACGAGCTTGACGCGGCGGATCGTGTCGTCGGGCACCGCCTCGTCGCCGAAGGCTTCGTAGAGGCCGGCCCGGAGGGTGGCGGTGGTCGAGACGAAGGGCAGGCTGGGAAGGTCGAGGGACACCGTGGTGCGTCCCGGCTGGGCCACGTCGAGGGGCTTGTCCACGGCGGCGATGAGGACCTCGGGCGCCTCCAGGCGCGCGTAGGCCGTGACCCGCTGCGGGGCAGGGCCGGGCCCGAGGTCGTAGGCCAGGGTGACGCGGAGGGGCTGGCCGGCGGGCACCTCGGCGGGCGCGTCGGCGCGAAGGAGACGGGCCGACAGGGCGGGCTCGGGCCGCACCTCGGTCGGCAGGACCTCGGGCGTGAGCCGGGCCCAGTCCACCATGATCCAGCGCTCGGCCTGGTTGCCCGGGTCGAGACGGAAGGAGATGACGTTGCCGTCGGGGCCGCCCCACTGGCGGGACTGGTCGCCCTGGGTGGTCTCACGCCACCGGTTCGCCTGCAGGTCCACGCTGTAGACGGCCCAGCCGGCCTTGATGGGCAGGCTGCCGCCCAGGCACCAGTAGCCCTGGGCCGTCTTGTAGTAGATGTCGAGCAGGTCCGCGGGCGCGGAGGAGAAGAGGCGCACCTCCAGGGAGCGGTAGTCGGCAGCCTTGATGCCCCCCTCGGGCAGACGCAGGTAGAAGAAGGGGTCCCAGGTGCTGAGACCCTTGAGGGCGCCGTCGCAGACGACCGCTCCGGAGAGGTGGGCGGTGGACTCGATGTCCGCCGGGACGTCGCAATCCCAGCGCAGGTCCGCCGCCGCGGACTGCGCACCGCTGAGCAGGGCCAGCAAGAGGCAGGATGACACCACGCGCGATCCCTCCAGGGGGCGCACCGGCCGTGTGCCGGACTCCCCGCCGAGGCGTCCGTTCGCGCCAGGCCACCGCACTCCTGCCGCGGGGGAAGGCAGGGCGACCGCGCCGCGTTGCTGGTCGCGGGCCCGGCTGCGCCACGGTCGCGCCAAGGACCCAGGGCGCGATGGAGGGAAGGGAGCGGCACGTGAAGGGCGAAGACAGCAGGGACGGGCAGTCTGCAAGGCTCGCCCGGGACGAGGAGACGGAACCGGCCCGGGCGCCTGTGAAGAGCCAATCCAGAGAAGGGCGGAAGGCAGCAATGGAGCTCATTGAACCGCGAGTCAAGCCACCGTTGGACCCCGGTTTCCGGCCGGCGTCGCTGGCCAACCGCGAGTTTCTGGCGCGGGTCCGGGACTCGGGCAAGGCGGTGCCCTTGAGGATCGCCGTGGAGCGCGAGAGCGGGCGGATCTCGGTGTTCGAGACGGAGGCCTTCGATGAGGGCGCCGCGGAGTTCGAGGCCAACCTGCAATACGCCGAGCGGCTGGTGAAGACGCTGCTGTGGGCACGGGGAGGCTGGCGAGTGGTGGTGGGCGGCCCCAGGGGCGTCGGGGAGCACCTGCGACAGGTCTACTCGCCGCAGGGCGCGCGATCCTTCGACTTCGACTTCATGGGGCGGCAGGTGTACGAGAAGCCCTTTACCGTGGAGGTCGTGGGGCCGGACGAGGTGCCGGAGGAGCGCGAGGCGTCGGTGGCCCTGGGGCGACACCTGGACGGCTGCCGGATCGGGCTGGACCTGGGAGCCAGCGACCGCAAGGTGTCGGCAGTCATCGAGGGCGAGTCGGTGTTCGCCGAGGAAGTGGTATGGGACCCCAAGCCGCAGAAGGACCCGCGGTACCACTACCACCAGGTCCTGTCGGCGCTGCATTGGGCCGCGGCCCTCATGCCGAGGGTGGATGCCATCGGGGTGAGCGCGGCGGGCATCTACATTGACAACCGGGTCCGCGTGGCGTCGCTGTTCCGCGGCGTGCCGGAGGAGATCTACGACCCCGAGGTGACGGACCTGTTCCTGCGGGTTAGGGACGCCTGGGGCGGCCTGCCGCTGGACGTGGCGAACGACGGGGACGTAACGGCGCTGGCCGGTGCCATGAACCTCGAGGACAACGGCGTGCTGGGTATCGCGATGGGGTCGAGCGAGGCGGGGGGGTATGTGAACAACGAGGGCAACATCACGGGCTGGCTGAACGAGCTGGCCTTCGTGCCGGTGGACTTCAGCCCCGGGGCGCCGGTGGACGAGTGGTCCGGGGACACGGGGTGCGGCGTGCAGTACTTCAGCCAGGAGTGCGTGGCGCGGCTGGCGCCCGTGACCGGGATGGACGTGGACGCGTCCAAGCCCAAGCCCGAGCAGCTAGTCGATGTGCAGGAGGCGATGGCGGCGGGCGACGAGCGCGCGGCGCGGATCTACGAGACGATCGGCGTGTACCTGGGCTACGCGCTGGCCTACTACCACGACCTGTATGAGCCGCGGCACGTGCTGGTGCTGGGGCGCGTGACCAGCGGCGAGAGCGGCCGGGTCATCCTGGACACGGCCAAGGAAGTGCTGCGGGTCGAGTTCCCGGAGGTAGCACAAGCCATCCAGCTTCACATGCCGGAGAAGGAAGAGGAGAAGCGCGTGGGGCAGGCGATCGCGGCGGCGAGCCTGCCGGTCATCGGAGGGAGCTAACCATGAAGCTGAGGAACCCGAAAGCTGAAGTCTCCGTGCCGGACCGCAAGCCTGTCGAGGAGGCACTGGCCCGCACGACTCACCTGTGCATCGGCGCCCACCCCGACGATGTCGAGATCATGGCCTACCAGGGGATCCTGGACTGCTTCCAGCGGGAAGACCGGTGGTTCACGGCCGTGGTGGTGACGGACGGGGCGGGCGCGCCGCGAGACGACGTGTACGCCGGGTATACGGACGAAGACATGATCGAGGTGCGGAAGGTGGAGCAGAAGAAGGCGGCCGTCGTGGGGGAGTACGCGGCCGCGGTGCTGCTGCAGTACCCCAGCCCGGCGGTGAGGGCCAGGGAGAGCCGGGACCCCATCGAGGACCTGAAGACCGTGCTGACGGCGGCGCGGCCGCACCGGGTCTACATGCACAACCTGGCCGACAAGCACGCCACGCACGTCGCCTCGGCGCTGAGGTCGCTGCAGGCGATGCGGGAGATGGCTCCGGGGGACAGGCCGGACGAGGTGTACGGCGTCGAGGTATGGCGCGACCTGGACTGGATGTTGGACGACGACAAGGTGTGCTTCGACGTGACGGCGCACGAGAACCTGGCCGCGGCACTGCTGGGGATCTACGACTCGCAGGTGTGCGGCGGGAAGCGGTATGACCTGGCGACCATCGGGCGCCGCCGCGCCCACGCTACCTACCAGGCGACGCACGAGGTGGACATAGCCACCGGCATGATCTTCGCCATGGACCTCGCGCCACTGGTCAAGGACCCGTCCCTGGATATCTCGGCTTACGTGCAGGAGCACATCCAGCGGTTCCTGCGGGAAGTGACGGACAACATCGCGGGCATGTTGCCCTGAGCCCACAGGGACGTGCGTGGGGAGGCAGCGCCGGGGGCGCCGTCGGGGATCGGTGCCCGGCGTGGCGGGCTGGATCAGCTAGGCCACCGACGGGCCGACAGGAAGTGCGGCACAACCGCTGGGGGAAGCTTGCTACCCGCCCCGAGGGAGCTTCCCCCAGCTTCTTTTCAGACCCTCGCCCCGTGGCGCGCGCCGCCCGATCCGTGGCGGCGGCCGCCCGGTCCGTGGCGGCGGCCGCCCGGTCCGCGGCGAGGGTCTGCGTCCGAAGGGCTCACACGCGCCACGGAGGTGTTGAGCGATGGCCGGACCGGAGCTTCAGCTTGGCGACGCCTTCCAGGACCAGGAGATCGGGCGAGTCGGCGGGGCCTGGCGGGCGGCCTGCGGCGAGACCGGCTGGTCCATCCGAGAGATGGCCAGGCCGAGGCAGAACCACGACTTCTGGCCCATCGTGACGTCGCCCACCATGCACGTGGCCTTCCCGATCATGGACCGCTGTCCCGCGAGCGGGCGGCTGTACGTCGTGTACCGGCAGGGCTACACGCACGCGACGCAGCTCGCGCCGCGGGACGGCGTCATCATGATGGTGACGAGCGACGACGCGGGCAGGACCTGGTCGCCCCCGCGTTGCATCTACAACGACCCGGACTACGACGACCGCAACGCGGCCGTGGGCGTGATGGGCGACGGCACGGTCGTCGTGTGCTGGGACCAGTATCTGCACGCCTGGCACCAGCGGGCACTGGTGATGATGAGTCGCGACGGCGGCGAGAGCTGGTCTCAAGCCGCGCGCCTGGGCACCACCGAGAACCTGACCTGCCGCAGTCGGCCCATCGAGCTGAGCGACGGGCGGTGCCTCCTGCCCATCTACTGCCACTACGGGACCGAGCACAACGCCTCCTTCGCCCTGCTGATGGACCTGGCCAGCGGCGAGCAGGAGCAGATCGCGATCCCCAACGAGCCGGCCGAGCTGGGGAGCGGCGAAGAGATAACCGTGGTCGAGACCGAGCCCGGGCGGGTGCTGGCGCTGATCCGGTCGAACGAGCTACCGTGGCTGATCGAGACCTGGTCCGAGGACTGCGGGCGCACCTGGTCGCCGCGCAGGTTCACCGAGATACCCAGCCAGTTCGCGCCCTGCGACCTGATCAAGCTCACGGACGGGCGGCTGGCGTGCTCCTTCTCCTTCCGCGAGCGACGCAACGAGCGGCTCGTGCTGTCCGAGGATGGGGGCCGGACGTGGGACGTGGGGAACTCGCTGGACATCTTCGACGCGACCGTGGGCATCGGCGACCGGAGCTACGTGTCCTCGGCCGTCCTCGATGAGCACACCGTGGGGAGCGTGCTGTACGAGACGGAGGCCTACCCGCGGGGCGGGCGGATCTGGTTGGCGCGGACCGACCTCAGGCAGAGCCGCGGCACGACGACACGATGCCTGCACCACGCGGGCGGCAAGGAAGACGACATGGTGACCGTGGACCTGGACGGCAGCGACTGCACGGTGTGCCTCCACTATCGCTTCACGGGACGCTTCGAGCTGGACAAGCAAGGCGGGATCGAGCTGCGCCTGCGGGGCGACGGGGCGGAGGTGGGCTACAGCTACTGGATGGGGACGAGCCGCGGGCCAGCGGGGCCGGCAACCAACCGGTGGGAGCTGAAGCTAGAGTGGGGCGCCCAGGCGGATGAGGCGCGCGGGGACTGCCAGGGGGATTCCTTCAACGACGGCAACGAGCACAGCCTCGTGCTGACCTACCGCGGGGGGACGGTGACGGGCTCGATGGATGACCACAGGCAAGTGGAGAGGCCCTGGCCGGGGCTGAGGCCGAAGCACCTGGACATCGTGGCGCACAACGCCAGCCTGGCCGTGTACAAGGTGGAGGTGTGGCGTTGAGGCAAGAGCCCGACCCCGGCGTCGCGCCGGCGGCTGACCCCCGAGCCGTGAGGGAGGCCGAACAGGACGCAGCCGGGGAAGGGATCATCACGGCCAAGGCGCTCTTCGTAGGCCTGCTGCTCATGGCCGCCGTGGTCTTCGTCGTGGGATGGGCGGAGCTCGTGACAGGACAGATCATGATCGGCTTCCTCCAGCTCCCACCCGTGGTCGTGGCCGCCACCTTCATCCTGATCCTGGCCAACCGCCTCGCCGCGCGCATCTCCAAGCGCCTGGCCCTCACGGCCCGCGAGATGCTCGTCGTCTACTGCTTCATGCTCTTCGCGAGCATGGTCACCTCGCGCGGGCTGATGGAGGACCTGATCCCGGGACAGGTCGGGCTGAACTACTACGCCAACGAGAGCAACAAGTGGCAGGAGCTGTACTTCGCCCACCTCAAGTCCTGGATGGTGCCCTGGGACCCGGCGGGCGATCCCGGGCAGCCGGTGGTGACGGGCTTCTTCGAATCCCTGCGGCCGGGGCAGACCTACCCCTGGGGCGCCTGGCTCGCCCCGACGGGCCTGTGGCTCGTGCTCGTGCTGCTGGTGTACGCCTTCATGCTCTTCGCTTCCTCGATCCTGTACCGGCTGTGGGCCGATCACGAGCTGCTCAGCTTCCCGCTGGTGCAGCTACCCCTCGAGATGATGAGCCCGCAGCACTCCAGCTCCTTCCTGCGCAACAAGCTGACGTGGCTGGGCTTCGCCCTCCCCTTGCTGCTCTTCGCCCTCAACGGCGCTCACAACATCTGGCCCCCCATCCCGGCCATCAACCTGCAGGTGCGCGTCAATCCCTACCTGCGCGCCAAGCCGTGGAGCGACATCGGCTACACCACCCTCTACCTCTCCCCCGCAGCCGTAGGGTTCTTCTATATGCTGCCCTCGGAGCTGCTGTTCAGCCTTTGGGCCTTCCTCATCATCATCCGCCTCCAGGAGGTGGCGGGCTCCACCCTCGGGATGCCCATGCGGCCGTCGAAGCACTCCACCGCCAAGGCCTTCGTCGCCTCCCAGACCATGGGGTCCTACTTCATGCTCGTCGCCTACATGGCCTACGCCGCCTGGCCCCGCCTCATGGCCCTCGTGCGCGGCGAAGACGAGGCCGTGCAAACGGGCAACCTGCTCCTGCGCCCGCGCGTCGCGCTCATGGGGATGCTCGTGACCCTCGTGGGCATCCTCGTGTGGGTCAACGCCGCCGGCATGTCCCTGCCCCTGGCGATCATGGAATTCGGCATCTACCTGTTCGTGCAATGCATCATCATGGCGCGCAGTACCGCCGAGAGTGGCCTGCCCATGACCGAAGGGTCCTTCACACCCCTGGATGTGTACACCGTCGCCGCACGACCCCAGACCCTTGGGCCGCGCAACCTCACCGTCCTGTCCTTCATGGACGGCCTGTTCAGCCGCGACCTGCGCGGGCTCGTGCTCACCGGATTCCTCGATGCCCAGAAGCTCGGCGACGGCCTGGGAGCCCACCGACGCGGCCTGCCACCCGTCCTCGTGCTCTCACTCCTCCTCGCCATACCCCTGGCAGCCTTCATCCACCTCTACCTTCCCTATCGCTTCGGCGGCGTCAATATGTATAGCTACGTCTACCGCGCCAATACCACCACCCAGTTCTGGCGCGAGAACGCCCCCTATATGCAGGGCGTCGGCGAGTTCACCTGGGACGTGCCAGTCTGGTTCGCCGTAGGCGCCGCCGTCACAGCCTGGCTCAGCCTCATGCGACGCCAGTTCATGTGGTGGCCCCTCCACCCCCTCGCCTATGCCCTCTCAGCCTCCTGGACCGTCACCGTCTTCTGGTTCCCCGTCCTCGTCGCCTGGCTCGTCAAGACCGCCCTCACCAGGTACGGCGGCGTCAGGATCTACCAGCAAGCACGACCCTTCTTCCTCGGGCTCGTCTTCGGCGAGTTCAGCATGGCCGTGCTCTGGACCATCATCTCCGCGATCTTCGGCACCCGCGCGCCTGCCTTCCCCTGGCCCTGACACCCGGCAGTGGCTCGCCGCGAGGAACCGCAGGGCGAGGAAAGCCTGGGAACTGCGGGAAGAGCAAAGGCACGGGAACGGGGGGGAGAGGAAAGGCAGGAGAGACCGCGGGGTGGGGAAAAGTAGGAAACACCGCGGGGCTCTGCCCCGCGGTGTTTCCCGCCTGTCCTTCCCTCGCCGTCCCGCTGCCTTTGCTCGCCCCGCGGTGTTCGCAGTGCGCTGTGAGCCCCACGGTGCTACAGTGCAGTCCGGGTCTCAGGCGGGCCTCTCGGCGGCTGGCGTGTGCGGCACGCCGCAAGGGTGGTGAACCAGGGATGTCAGTTCAGAGCTACGACTGTGTGGTGGTGGGTGCTGGGCCGGCGGGTGTCTTCGCCGCCGTGGAGCTTGTGCGGCGGAGTGAGTTATCCGTCGCGTTGGTGGATGGGGGCATGGACTTGCCCGACCGTCTGGCGCGCAGGGCTGAGGTCGGGCGGCCGGCTCCCGAGCTACTGGTGCAGGGGTTCGGCGGGGCGGGGGCTTTCTCCGACGGCAAGCTCACGCTCTCGCCGGAGGTGGGCGGTCATCTGCCGGACATTGTGGGGCGCGGGGCCGCGGAGGCCCTCATCGAGGACGTGGACCGCACGTGTCTGGACTTCGGCTCGCCGCGCGAGCTATACGGGGCGGACGCGACGAAGGTGACCGAGCTGCAGGGCCGGGCCATCCGCTGCGGCCTCAAGCTCGTGGAGCTACCCCTCCGGCACCTGGGCACGGACCTGGCGCCCAGGGTCCTCGAGGCCATGCGCGCGGAGCTGGTGCAGCGCGCGGACCTGATGATGGGCACGGCGGTGACCCAGGTCCTGGGCGACGGGAAGGGTGTTCGCGGCGTGCGCCTGGCCGACGGCCGGGAGCTGGCGGCCAGGTGGGTGATCGTCGCGCCCGGGCGGAGCGGGGCGACCTGGTTGCGCGGCGAGGCCTTGCGGCTGGGGCTGACGATGACGCACAACCCGGTGGATCTGGGGGTGCGGGTCGAAGCTCCCGCGCCGGTTCTAGCGGAGCTCACCGACAGTCTGTACGAGTTCAAGCTTCTCTACTGGTCGCGCGCCTTCGACAACCTGGTGCGCACCTTCTGCGTATGCCCTTACGGAGAGGTGGTGGCCGAGCAGGTAGAGGACGTGGTGACGGTCAACGGGCACAGCTATGCTGAGCGGCGCACGGAGAACACCAACTTTGCCCTGCTGGTATCGAGCCGGTTCACGGAGCCTTTCGACGACCCCATCGCCTACGGGATCTACATCGCGAAGCTGGCGAACCTGCTGGGGGACGGGGTGTTGGTGCAGCGGCTGGTGGACCTGCGGCAGGGGCGCAGGAGCACCGCGCACCGGATGGCGCACTCGATGGTGCAGCCCACGCTGGAGAGCGCCGCGCCCGGGGACCTGAGCTACGCCCTTCCCTACCGGCACCTGCGTGTGCTGATGGAGATGCTGGAGGCGATGGAGGGCCTGGCGCCGGGGGTATGGGAGGGCCACACGCTGCTGTACGGCGTGGAGCTGAAGCTGTACTCCCAGCGGCTGGAGCTGACGGAAGAGCTGGAGACGGAAGTGCCGAATCTGTATGCGTGTGGGGACGGTGCCGGGGTGACGCGGGGGCTGGTGCAGGCGTCGGCGTCGGGCGTGGCGGCGGCGAGGGCCATCCTCCGGCGCGCGGCGAGCTGAGCCTTCAGAGGCCCGGGTTCGCCGCCCTCTCTCCTCACGGGCTGTCGCTCCGACCCCAGGCCGGACGCCCGAGGCTGCAACCTCACCGCGCGCGTATCCGTAAGGTACTGATGGCAAAGCACGGGGAGATGTCCTTGCAGGCCGGACCGGACGACGCTCTCGTGGGAAAGGCCCTGGCCGGTGATACTGCCGCCTTCAGGGTGCTGGTGGACCGGCACAGGACGCGGGTCGTCAACCTGGCCTACAGGATGCTCGGCGATCGCCAGGGCGCAGAGGATGTGGCGCAGGATGTGTTCCTTCGGGCCTACAGGGCCCTGGGCACGTACCGCCCGGGAGGCAGCTTCGTGCGGTGGCTGCTGGCGATAGCGTCGAACCGCTGCATAGACGAGCTACGGCGGCGCCCTTTCGTCGCGACGACCGGGCAGGAGGCCTGGGAGACGCACGCGCGGGCCGCGTTGCCCCAGGGCGAGCCGGCGGCGGCCTACCAGCGGAGAGAGGTGCAGGCACGGGTGCACGGGGCCCTGGGCGAGCTGCCCCACGCTCAGCGCCTGGCCGTGGTCCTGGTGCACCTGCAGGGGCTGTCCTACGAGGAGGCGGCCGAGATCATGCGGCGGCCCGTGGGCACCGTGAAGTCCCACGTTCACCGCGCCCGCGCCAGGCTAAGGAAGCTCCTGGCGCCCTATGTCGAGGAGGAGTCGCCATGAACTGCCCCAGGGCGTGCGCTCTGCTGGTCCGGTATGCGGACGGGGACCTGCCGCCGCACGGGCGAGCCGCGGTCGAGAGGCATCTCGCGGCCTGCCCGGCGTGCAGCCGCGAGCTGCGGGCCCTTCGCCGGACGGTGGACCTGGTGGAGTCACTAGAGGAAGTGCCCACCGGTCCGGACCTGACGGCGAGAGTGATCTCGCACCTCGGCCGGGCGGGCGTTGGCGAGCCCGCAGCCTGGGTGCTGCCCTGGCCCGTGGCGGCGGCGCTGGGTGTGGCGGGCCTGCTGCTCACCGCGGGAATCATCGTCGGCGCCCTCTTCGTGCAGGCCGGCCTGCCCGGCCCGGTGACGGCGGTGGCCGGGTCGCTGACGTCGGCGGCGGCGAGCGTAGGTGACCGGGGCCTGGCGGCGCTGACCGTGGCCGTCGCCGGCCTGCTGAGCGCCTTCGCCTGGCCCCTGTTCGTGATCCTCGTGGTGGATGTGGGGCTGCTGATCGTGCTCGTGACCGTCGGGCGCCGGCTCGCTGCGGGAAGGTCCCTCGGCCTGGGCGCCCTGGGAGCGGTCTAGCGGGGCTCGGGGCAACCGCAGCGGAGTGGGATGAGGAGGCAAGCAGGATGCGCAACAAGGGATTGCTGACGGGCATGGTGGTGCTTCTTATCGCGGCCGCCGCCGCATCGGCGAGTGACCCGCCCGCGGCCACGCAGGCCGCGGGAGGGTCGGATCGGGTCCAGCTACAGGGCGACGTCGAGGTAAAGGCGGGCGAGAGCGTGCAGGGCGACGTGGTGGCCGTCGGGGGCTCGGCGCGCGTCTACGGCGAGGTGCAGGGGAACGTGGTGGCAGTGGGCGGGTCGGTGCACCTGCACCAGGGCTGCCGCGTGACGGGGGACGCGGTAGCCCTCGGCGGGCGGATCATCCGCGACCCGGGGGCGGACGTGGGCGGATCGAAGGTGCAGATCGCGGCGCCCTGGGCGTCGCGGCTGGTGGAGGCGACACGGGAGCGCCCGGCGGCCCAGGAGGTCGAGCAGACGGAGAAGG
>CAZSOQ010000087.1:0-20672 GCA_964608495.1 uncultured Armatimonadia bacterium
TTCGGCGGGCGCTGCGTGCCCCTGGCCTTCTACCATGGCGAGGCCCGGGGACTGCTTCGACGCCGGGGTGGTGTGCGGCCTGCTCGAGGGGCTGCCGCTGGAGGCCGTGGCACGCCTGGCCAACGCCTGCGGCGCGCTCGGGGCCACCCGGCAGGGGCCCATGGAGGGCGCCAGGCCGCGGTCGGAGGTCGAGCAGCTCCTCGGGACGCGGTAGCACGGGCCGGTGTGGGCCGGCAGGCGGAGCAAGGGCCTGAGCGTACGCAAGCGGCGAGGGCCCACTGCCAACGGACGGAGGGGTGTTGTCATGCTTGCCAGCGCGACACTGATCTGCACCTTCGTGACGGGGGTCGCGGCGGCCCCGCAGGAGCACAGGGGTATCTGGCTCCATCCGAAGGAGTTCGCGACGCGCGACGTCTGCGACGGCTACGTCGCTCGCATGGCCGCCGCGGGCATCAACGTGGCCTACCCGCTCGTATGGTACCAGGGCGGACAGGCGTGGTGGCGCACGGAGTCCTGCCCCATGGCCGCCGATGTTACCGACGACTACGATCCGCTGGGGTACCTGGTGGAGCGCTGCCACGCCGCCGGGATCCAGGTACACGCCTGGTTCGTGAACGGCTCGGTGGGCAGGGCCAAGCCGGTGGGGGCGCTGGCCGACCGTGAGGACTGGCTCCTGCAGCCCTCGCGGGGCCAGACGACGGGCTGGTGGGACCTGGGCAACCCGGAGGTGCGCGACTTCCAGACGAAGCTCATGGTCGAGGTGCTGCGGGAGTACGACGCGGACGGCGTGCACTTCGACTACATCCGCTACAACGGGCGCGTGCTGTGCTTCTGCGATCACTGTATGCGCGAGTTCCGCGAGCGCACCGGTCACGACCTCAGCGTGCTGTCGGGCGATGCCTTCCCCCTGTGTCACTCGATGTCGAGCAACCCCGTGGGCAAGCCGACGACGGCCAAGGTGCTCGTGCGGGTGCAGGACGGCCCGCCGGTGATCGCCGTGAACGAGCTGGGGAAGGGCAAGGTGCTGCTGCTCAACTGGCACGCCTACCGCAACCCGCCAGCCGCCGTGAATACGGTGCTGCGCCGGTTCCTGGACGCCGCCGGAGCCGGGGCGGACAAGCCGCTGCTGCTGTTCACGCCCGAGGCGACGCTGGCCAAGTACAGCCCCACGATGCTGTCGGGCACGGCCGAGTGGCTGCAGGGCTTGGGCTACCAGAGGAAGATCATCAAGGAGCCGGAGCTGGACAGCCTGGCCCCCGACGCAGTGGTCTTCCTCGTGGCGGCCTACTACACGTCGGAGGAGATCGCGGCCAAGCTGGTGGGCTTCGTCGAGCAGGGCGGGCACGTGGTGGTGCTCGATGGGCCGGTGTACAGCATGAAGGAGCCGTCGCTGCAGAAGCTGACGGGCTTCGCCGGCACCGAGGGCTACTACAACGGCTTCCGGACGCTGGTGGTGGAGCAGGAGAGCGACCTGGTGCCGACGGGCGGCACGGCGCTGAGTGAGGAGGAGATGACGCGGGTAGCCGAGGAGTGGGCCCAGTACCGCAAGGACGGCGTGAGCGCGCTGGTGAGGTCGGTGTTCGAGCAAGCGCGGGCCGTGAAGCCGCGCGCCGCAGTCACGGCGGCGGTCTTCCAGAGCGTCGAGGCCGCAGAGTCAGTCTACCAGGACTGGCCGCGCTGGCTGCGCGAGGGGATCGTTGACTACGTGCTGCCGATGGCCTACGTGATGGAGAACGAGCGGCTGGAAGAGCTCATCACCCAGTGGAAGGGGCTCGACCCCGAGATGGCGCGCATCATACCGGGCCTGAGTATCTACCAGCGCGACGGCGGCCAGGTCAATTCGCGGCCGCCCGACCTGGTGCTGAGCCAGGTGGACCTGTGCAGGCAGGCGGGGGCGAAGGGCGTGAACTTCTTCGCCCTGGCCTACCTGAGCGAGGATCTGATCGGAGCCCTGGCCGGTGGGCCCTTTGCCGAGCGGGCGGAGCCCTATGTTCCGCTCGTCCCAGCCCAAGGAGGATGAAGATGGTGAAGTCCAGCCTTCGCGGTTCCCGGTCGGTGTCCGTCGTCGTGGCGCTGGCGCTGGCGTGCTTGGTGGGGCACGCCGCGCAGGCCCAGGCCCCGCGTCCCAGGGCGGATGGGCTGGTGGACGACTTCGAGGGGAAGGTGAAGTGGCGCGCGCGCTCCGATAGCGGGCACGCGCCGGCCTATGTGCTCAGCACCGACAGGGCGCACTCGGGCGAGCACAGCCTGCGGGTGCAGTACACGAACGGGACGCCCGAGTGGGGCAGCATCGAGACGTCCACGGCCATCACCGGCGAGGAGACCGCGCTGGACTTCTGGCTGTACGTGGAGTCGGCGCAGGAGAAGGGGGCGATGCACATCTGGCTGTTCGAGGACGACGGGGACGGCTGGGTGAAGCGCGTGAGCGTCGGCGGGGAAGACCGGCTGGAGGCCCTCCAGGGGCGCTGGGTGGAGGTGCGGATGCCCCTGGCGGAGTTCGGGTTCGACCCCCGGGGCCGAGGGACCGAAGAGAGGGAGAAGGTGAGCTCCATCCTGATCAACTGCAACTACGCCGACTTCGTGGCCTACGTGGACGACGTGCGGTTTGAGGTGCCCGCCGAGACCCAGGAGCGTCTGCGGGCCGAGGAGCAGGAGCGCACCAGGCTCCGGGAGGAGATCATGAAGCGGGCCGACTGGCGGCGATCCGACAGGGGCAACATCGCCATCTTCCGCGACGAGGTCCCGGCGCCCGAGCAGGGCATGGTGAGCGACCCAGAGTACCTGGGCGAGGTCCTCACCGCCGAGGGCTACCATGTGACGTTCCTGACCGCCCGGGAGATGGTGGCGGCCGAGGTGCTACGCCCGGAGCTCTTCGACCTCGTGGTGCTGCCGTACGGGCCGCGATTCCCCAGCGAGGCCGCCGATGGCTTCCGGGCCTACCTGCGCGAGGGGGGCCGCTTTCTGAGCATGGGCGGGTATGCCTTCGACGAGCCCTACTTCCTCGACGCCGCGCCCCAGGACCTGCACCTCGTGGACAATGGAGGCTTCGAGCAAGCGGGCGAGGCGGAGATGCCGGCGGGCTGGTTCCACCACCACGCCGGACAACAGGGCCTGGTGATGCGCCGGGACACCGAGGTCAAGCGCTCGGGTGACGCCTCCCTGTACATCTCCGCCCCCGACGACATCCCGATGACCTGGTATATCGCCCGGTACCAACTGGATCAGCCCGACCGGTCATGCCGGTATCTGCTGACGGCCTCGGTACGCGTGCGCAACATCCACGACGGGCCCGGGGCCTACATCGGGGTGGACTTCTACCGGAAGAACGGGGAGCGGATACGGTTCGAGCAGACGGGGATCATGAGCGAACCGGACACGTGGCATGACCTGTCGCTGGCTTTCAGCGTGCCGCCGGACACGGACCACATGACGGTGAACGGGATTCTGTATGCGCACGGCGAGGCGTGGTTTGACGACTTCGATCTGAGCCCTGTGCCGACGTCCATCAACACGCGCCACGCCACGGCCCGGGACATGCTTCACATCACGCAGGACCAGATCCCGGTCTTCGACCCGTCCTTCACGCTCGAGCGCGTGGCGGAGGTGCGCGCGGCGGAGGGGCAGTATGTGGTGCCGGGTGACCTGAGCGTGAAGGGCATGTCTTGGGGCTACGCGGCCGTGGGGCTGTGGGGCCAGAACACGGCCGTGGCGCCTGAGCCGCGGACGCGGTGGATACCGCTGCTGCGGGCCTACGACGAGTACGGGCACCTTCAGGGCACGGCCGGCGCCATGATGCTACACCACGACGGGCCCTGGCAGGGATCGGCATGGGCCTTCTTCGGTCTGACCGACCGCGACCTGTTCCGACGGGGCTATGGGCCGGAGGCCGAGCTCCTGCGTCGCACGGTCGCGCACCTGCTGAGGGGTGTGTACCTCAGCGTGCCCGAGCCGGAGATGATGTGCTACCGCGACGGCGAGCGCGTGGGCGCGTCGGTGCTCGTGGCGAACAACGGCCGCGCGGCGCAGCAGGTGACGGTGACGGCGGCGCTGTCGGAGGTGGAGAGCGGCAAGGCGGTCGGCAGGCCGCTGTCGAAGACGGTGGGGCTCGAGCCGGGGGCGCGGGAGACGGTGGAGCTTCGGTGGCCGAGCCTGGAGCTCTCGTCGGACCTATACCGCGTGCGCTTCGTGGCCTCGATCGGCGAGGAGGCCGTGGATGAGGTGAGCACCGGCTTCGCCGTGTGGCGGCCGGAGGTCGTCGCGCGCGGGCCGGACGTGCGCTGGGAGAACAACTGCCTGCGCATCGGCGACGAGCCCGGGCGATTCCTGTGCGGCACGAACCAGACGGGCGTCGTGCTGGGGCCCTGGTGGGAGAACCCCCTGGCCTGGCGCTCGGAGATGCAGTACATGCGGGACTGGGGGCTGCGGGTGCTGCGGGTGCTGCACATCTCGCACTTCGCAGGGGATCTGGAGAAGCCCGAGGAGAAGTTCCTGCGGCGGATGGACGCGCTGGTGTACCTGTGCCAGCGGCAGGGGATCATCCTGTTCCCGTGCATGCACGACTGGCTCGGGGGCATCGCGATAGACGCCGAGGTGCTGCGGAAGGAGTCGCGGTTCGCGCAGATCCTGGCGGAGCGGTACCGGGACGTGCCGGGGATCATCATTGACGTGGAGAACGAGGCGGCGGTGGGCACCAGCGACATCCCGGAGCTGCGGACCGGGTTCAACGACTTCCTGCGGGAGTCCTACGGTGGCGACGAGGCGGCCCTGAAGGCCGACTGGGGGGATGAGGCGGCCTTCGGCCAGGTGCCCTTCGCCCGGCCGTCCACCACCGAGGGCTGGACCGACGTGCGGGGGTACCTGGTGAACGAGTACCGGCGGCGTCTGGTGGACCGCTGGCTGGCGTCGAACGTCGAGGCCATGCGCGAGGTAGACAAGCGGCACGCCATCACCGACGAGTACTACCTGCTTCCCGGCGGCGACGCGGGCAAGGCCAACAGGTACTGCGACTTCGTCAACATCCACTGCTACGGGATAGATGCGCCGGCGGAGCTGAAGTTCTACGACCACTCCGCCGAGGGCATGGGCTTCTCGGTGGGCGAGTTCTCGCGGCGCAGCCACCCGAGCTTCAAGAACGGCTGGGGCTGGGCGCCGGACCCCGAGGTGCGGCGATGGTACCTGCACCTCGTGCACGCCTGCCTGGGGGCGGGCGGGTTCATGGTGTGCAACTGGGACTGGAAGGACATGGAGTCGGGCATCTTCCCGTGGGGGCTGGTCTACCCCTGTGACCTGACGCCGAAGTCGCAGTTCTACATCTTCCGCGCGGCGTCCGAGTTCCTGTCGCAAGTGAGGCTGGACTACGCCGACCCGGAGGTGTACGTGCTGATCCCGGACCGGCACCTGGTGGGCGCCGGTGGGGAGCATGGATGGGCGCCCGTGCGTCGGTGTCTGGAGCTGCTGGAGCGCGCCGGCGTGCCCTTCGGGGTGCTACACGACACGAATGTGGAGAAGCTACCCACGGCCGCCAAGGTCGTCTTCTACCCCTGCCCCTTCGTGCTCGACGACGAGACCTACGCCCGGATCGAGCGATTCGTGCGCGAGGGAGGGACGCTCTATGTGTCGGGCGACTTGAGCTACGACGAGCGGCGACAGCGGAGCAAGACCTCGCGGCTGGCGGATCTGTGCGGCGTCGAGGACGGAGGTGTCGTGTACCTGCCCGACAAGCAGCCCGAGGACCGTCCGGCGGCCAGGCCGGCGTCGGCCGCGGCGCAAGAGCAGGGCCTCGGCGAATTCCCCGCGGCGGCCTGCGTGAGGGTGAAGCCGGGCGCGGCCGAGGTGCTGGCGATGGCCGGGGACCAGCCCGCGCTGCTGCGCCACGCCCTGGGGCAAGGGCAGGTGTTCTTCTGCACCGACCCCCTCGAGTACCACGCGGGGCTGGCGCAGCGGGACCTGTATCGGTACGTGCTTGGCCGGGCAGGGGTCGAGTGGCTGGACGTGGGCGACGAGAACTTGGTGGTGATGCTGCCGCCGCAGAGGGAGGGCCGGCTGGCGGTGGCGTACAACGACGCCGGGGAGGGCGACGCCAGCCCGCGGCTGCCAGGGGTGACGCTGCGAGTGACGCCGCGGAACTGGGGTCTGGTGGCCTGGAACGGCAAGGGCGAGGCCTATGCGATCGAGGGGCTGGGGCAGGTGAGCGCGGGGGAGTTCCGCTGCGTGGCGGACGCCGAGAACTGCCCGGTGATGGTCGCGGCGCAGGATGGGTCGCTGGAGACGGCCCGTGGCTACACGGTGGTCGTAGTGCCCATTGACCTCGAGCCCTACCAGCCGACGGTGATCAAGGTCCGCCTGCCGGCGCTGCCCAACCCGCGGGGGACCTACGGGGAATACGTGGAGGGTCAGTGGCGGGCGCTGGGGGAGCTGAAGATCAGGGAGACGGAGCCCAGCGGCTGGCGGGAGATAGAGGTGCCGGCGGGGCTGATCTGCCGCATCGGCGCGCAGTGAGAGCCCCGTGGGCCGCGGGGCGGGCCGGCGGGCCCGTCCAGAGGACTGCTGGTGCGCGGAGGTGCCGGCATGACTGTCAGGGTAGCCGGTTTGCTGCTTGCCGTGATGCTGGTGGGCGTCGCCGCGCCCGCGGAGATGGCACAGATTGACGAGGAACACCTCGTGCGGATGGACTATGAGACGCCCCACGTCGCCTGGGGGAAGCCGTGGCTCAAGGGGACCATCAAGGCTCTGATGTTCTGCGTGGGCAAGTACGACAGCGCCCGCGACGCCGTGGAGATGATGCAGCGGTTCGACATGGATATCACGACGGTGTACCTCCGGACGAACCGCAAGGTCATCCACTTCACGACGGCCAACGTGGACCGGGAAGTGGAGGAGAACCCGCCGGACAGCGATGGCGTGCAGCGCGTGCGCCGGCTGCTGCGCGGGAAGTGGGACCTGTTCGTGTTCGGCAATGCTGACCCTGACGTGCTGCCGCCGGAGCTGCAGTACTACCTGTACAGCCAGGTGGCGCAGGGAGCCGGGGTGCTGTGCGTGGGCCCGCGGGGCGACAAGGTGATGACGCAGGCGCGGGAGATTGAGGAGCCGCCGGGCCTGTTCCCCCTGGGCGTGAAGTTCTGGGACCTGCCGGCGGCCCGGGGCTGGGTCAAGGAGGGCGGTGCGCCGGCCGACCTGGAGGGCCAGCTCGTCCACGCGTACCGGCTGGGCAAGGGCCGGGGCGTACACCTGGCGCTGCCCAACCCGCTGACGCTGACGCCCAATCTGCCCGCCTCGCCTGAGAACATCAACGAGACCGAGTACTGGTACGCGCTGGCGGGGGAGCTGGCGATCTGGGCGGCCAGCCGCGACGTGGACCTGTCGGAGGCGGCGGCTCGGGCCAAGCGGGTAGCGATGCAGACACGGCTCGCGCGCCTGGACGGGTTCGAGCTGCCGTGGGAGAAGGCCGAGAAGGACGTGGACGCCGCGGCGGGCGAGGTGAGTATCGAGGTCACCAGGACGGACCTGCCGGCTGCCGCGGGGCTCTATGTGCAGGGGATCCTGCTGGACATGGACGGCAAACGCGCCGGCTTCATGGCCTCCGTGCTGACCAGCCCGGTGGTCACGCCCTACGGCGTGCAGGCCATCGCCCTGCACCGCGACTACTGCGAGCCCGGAGAGAGCCTGGAGGGCACGATCAGCCTGGGGGACGCGGACTACACGGGCCGCAAGCTACGACTGGAGACGCGCGACGCCTGGGGGCGCGTCCTGGCGCGCCAGGACGTGGACCTGGCGGCCGACACCCGCCAGGTGCCCTTCAGCCTGCCCACGACCGAGGACTGCTCCGCCTACATACGACTCGAGGCGAGCGTGTGGGAGGGCGAGGAGCAGGATACGGCGCCGAAGGTGGCGGAGTTCCAGGTGCCCCAGAGGCGGCGAGGCATGTTCCACCAGGTGATGTGGGACGCGCCCAGCTCGGCGGTGGGCTACTGGGCCATGCTGCGACTGCGCCAACTGGGCTACGACGTGATCCTCGGCGGCTTGAAGCCGACGCTGGGCCTGGCCGACATGCCCTTGATCCCCTACACGACACGGCTGATGGAGGAACAGGACGAGCAGGGCACCATGGAGCCCTGTTGCTGGAACGACCCCGAGAAGAGCGAGGAATGGATCAAGGGCATCGCCGCCGCCCAGGAAGGAGCGCGCAAGCACGGCGTATATGTGTACTCGCTGGGCGACGAGACGACGACCAAGGGGTGCTGTGAGAGTGAGTTCTGCCTGCAGACCTATCGGCGCTACCTGCGGGATCAGTATGGCGACGTCGAGGCGCTGAACCGATCGTGGGGCACGCAGTACTCGTCCTTCGACGAGGTGCAGCTCTCGGCCCCGGGCGACAACTACGAGAAGACGGCCTTCCAGCAGGGCAACTACCCCCGGTGGTTCGACCGGCTGGCCTACTCCCAGTGGAACTACCTGCAGCTCAACGCCAGATTCGGGCGGGAGTACGAGGCGCTGGACCCACAGGCGCTGACGGGCTTTGAGGGAGCGGGCGGCTTCGGGGACGACATCGAGGCCGTGGTGAAGACCAACGGGTTCTATAACCCGTACCCGAGCATCGCCGACGAGCTCCTGCGGTCCATCGCGCCCAAGCGGTACATAAGAGGGAACTGGATAGGCTACCAGCGGGACGCGGAGCCGCTGCTGTACTGGTACTGGCGGATCGTCATGAACGGCTGTCCATGCGTGTTCTGGTGGCGGTGGGACGGGATCGGCATGTGGCACGGGTACCTGGCGCCCGACTTCGAGCCCTACGCCGCGACGGCCGAGATGGATCGAGACACGGCGGTCGTGCGCCAGGGGCTGGGGGACCTACTGGTGGCGGCGGACCGCGAGGACGACGGCATCGCCCTGCTGTACTCCGTGCCGGCGGCGCAGGCCGACAAGCTGCCGGACAGCAAGGCCTACGGAGGTGTGCAGGCGGCCCATGAGACCTGGGTGAACCTGACGAAGGGCGCGGGGTTCGGCTTCCGCTACGTGACGGACAGGCAAGTCGAGGCCGGTGAGCTGCGTCATGGCATCAAGGTGCTCGTGCTGCCCTTCACGCGGCCGATCTCCGACAAGACGGCCGAGGAGGTCCGCGCCTTCGCCGAGGCGGGCGGGACGGTGCTGGCGGACCTGCGCCCGGGGGAATTCACGGGACACCTGGCGCGTCGGCTGGCGCCCGTCCTCGACGACCTCTTCGGCGTCGAGCACGCGGCGGAGGGCAAGCCGGAGGTGGCCGAGGTACGTCTCGATATCCCGATGGGGAACGAGCGGCTGAGGTGCGAGATCCCGCGGGCACATGTGGAGACAGCGCTGACCGTGGCCGCCGGCAAGGCCGCTGCGACGGCGGCGGAGACGCCGCTGGTCATCACGCGGGACGTCGGCAAGGGCCGGGCCGTGCTCCTCAACTTCGCGGTGGCCGACCTGGCCGGTGTCGAGGCGGGAGACAGCGGGCCCGAGGTCCGACGCTTCATCTCCGCCCTGTATCGGAGCTGCGGCGTGCGGCCCGCGGCGACGGTGGACAGCGACGACCCGCAAGTGCTGCTCAACACGGGCGCGTGGCGCGCGGGCAAGCTGCTCGTCTACGGCGTGCAGATGCGCAACTACAGGTACGGGGGCGGGCGATACGTGCTGCGCCTGGCCGAGCCCAGGCACGTCTACGACCTGCGCGACGGCAAGTACCTGGGGCGCAAGCGGGAGCTAAGCGCGCCGGCCTACCGCACGCGCTTCTTTGTGCTGGCCGCCGACGAGGTGGCCCCCGTTGTGGCGAGCGTGGACAAGAGGGGCTATAGTCCGGGCGAGACCGTCAGCTTGCGCCTCTCGCGCGGGAGCGGCAGCCCGGAGGGAAGCTACGCGGTCGCCGTGAGCCTGCGGGACCCTTCGGGAGCCGAGCAGCTGTGGGCGCGGCGCGCGGTGGTTATGGAGAGGACCGAGACGGTCCGGCTCCAGCTTGGGCTGAACGCAGCGGGGGGTCAGTGGGAGCTCGCCGTCCGCGACCTGGTGACCGGGGAGACCACCGACCTCGGCTTCACGGTCACGGGTGACGCCCCCTGCCTGTGGCCGGGCTGCTACGTGCGAAGGTAGGGCGCCCGGCCCAATGCGCCAATGCCTGGGTTCGGGAGGAGAGCGAGGATGAAGATCGCCACCGTGGAGCAGATGCGAGCCCTGGACCGCGCCGCCATGGAGCGGGGCGTGGCGGGGATCGTGCTGATGGAGAACGCCGGTCGGGCCGTGTTCAGCGCGGTGGTGGAACTGGCGGGAGAGCTGAGCGGGGACCCCGTGGTGGTCGTGGTAGCCGGTAAGGGCAACAACGGCGGAGACGGTCTCGTGGCGGCTCGGTACCTGCGGAACCACGGCTACGACGTGATGGTCGAGCTTCTCTGCGCCGGAGAGGACCTGTCGGGCGACGCTGCGGCCAACTACCGCTCGGCCCGCGAGTACGGCGTGCCCATCGCGGAGAGGGCCGAGGGCGAGGACCTGCGCGCCGCCCTGGCCGCCGCCGACGTGGTGGTGGACGCCATTCTGGGCACGGGCATCACCGGCGAGGTTCAGGGGCCCGCGCGCGACGCCGTTGAGGCCATCAACGAGGCGGGAGCACGTGTGGTGGCCGTGGACCTGGCGTCGGGGCTGGATGCCGACACGGCAGCGGTCTGCGGGGTCGCCGTGCACGCCGATGTGACGGTGACCTTCGGGCTGCCCAAGGTGGGCAACGTCGTGTACCCCGGCGCGGGCTACTGCGGTGAAGTGCGCGTGGCCGACATAAGCCTGCCGGCCGATGGTCTCGGCGACCCCGGCATCGCGACCGAGCTGATCACCCCGGGCCTGGCTCGCGCCTGTCTGCCGCCGCGACGGCCGGACATGCACAAGGGTGATGCAGGGCGCGTGCTCGTGATCGCCGGGGCGCGGGGCTACTCGGGCGCGGCCGCCCTGGCGTCGCTGGGCGCGCTCCGGGCGGGAGCGGGGCTGGTCTACCTGGCCGTCCCGGCGTCGCTGCAGGCCCTGATGGACGCCAAGTGCACGGAGGTCATCACCCTCGGCATGCCCGAGACGCCGGCCGGGTCGCTCTCGGCCGTGGCCATGGAGGAGATCGCGGACCTGGCGGCCAACTGCGACGCCGTCGCCCTCGGCCCAGGCCTGTCACGCCACCCGAACACGGCCACACTTGTGCAGATGGCGCTGCGCCAGATCGAGAAGCCCCTGGTGCTGGACGCGGACGGGCTCAACTGCGTGGCCGACGTAGGGCCCGAGCGGCTGGGGGCGCGGGTGTCGGCGACGGTGATCACCCCCCATCCCGGGGAGCTGTCGCGCCTGCTCGAGGTCCCGATAGAGCAGCTACAGGGGGACCGGCTGGGCGCGGCGCGCCAAGCCGCCGCGACCCTCAGGGTCGTGACCGTTCTCAAGGGCGCTGGCACCATCGTCGCCGCCCAGGACGGGTCCGCCTGGGTCAATACCACCGGGAGCAGCGCCCTGGCCTCGGGAGGAACGGGTGACGTGCTGACGGGGATCGTCGCCGCCTTCGTGGCCGGCGGCGCCTCGCCGGAAGAGGCGGCGATCGCGGCAGTGTACTACCATGGGCTGGCCGGGGAGCTGGCGGCGGCGAGAGGCAATGAACGGGCGGTCATTGCCTCCGACCTGCTCGCCACCCTCGGGGAAGCCCTGAGCGCCGAGGAAACCGACTGAGCCAGAGGAGTGCACCAATGGACCACCCCTGGAGTCTGCCCGGAGAGTGGCTCAAGGGAGCTCTGCACGTCCACACGACCGAGTCCGACGGCAAGCGCACGCCGAGCGAGGCGGTCGAGGCCTACGCGGAGCACGGCTACGATCTCGTCGCCTTCACCGACCACGGCAAGGTCACGGATGCTGCGGGGGTTGACGGCGGCGGGCTGCTGCTGATGTCAGGGGCTGAGATTGGGGCGGGTCAGACGGAGTTCGGCACGCGATACCACATCGTGGGCGTGGGCCTCACCGGGCCCCTGCCCGAGGACCTGGACACGTCCTGTGCCCAGGCGACGGTAGACAGGCTGAAGGCGCTGGGCGCCGTGGTGATGATCGCCCATCCCTACTGGACCCACACCACGCCGGGCGACCTGCTGGGGCTGAGCGGCTACGACGGGATCGAGGTGTTCAACGCGGGATGTGAGTGGGAGACGCGCCACGGTGACGCGTCTCAGCACTGGGACTGGCTGATCGCGGGCGGACGCCCGGTGCTGGGTTTCGCGGTGGACGACTCGCACTGGGGCTTCGCCGACTTTGCCGGCGGGTGGGTCATGGTGCGCGCGGCGGACCGTTCGGCGGAGGCCATCCTGGCAGCCCTGCGATCGGGAAGCTTCTATAGCTCGGCGGGCCCGCGGATCGAGGAGCTGGTGGTGGAGGAGGACGGGCTGCGGCTGAGGTGCACGCCGGTCGCCGCGGTGCACCTGATCTCCCCCGCGCCGGGGCGCGGCTGGACCAGCCACCAACGGTGCAAACGTCCGACCTGCGAGGCCGAGCTGACGGAGCTCGAGCTGCCGCTGCCGCCAGCCGGGCAGACCTTCCGACTGGAGTGCGTGGACGCGGGGGGCCGCAAGGCCTGGACGAACCCGATGACCCTGGGTGATCCCGATGTCCAGTGAACCCTCCGCCAGCAGCGCCTTCCTCCCGCTCTGCGCCGACAGCAACCCCTTCGCCGAGCAGGGCAACTGGTACAAGGGCAATCTGCACGTGCACACCACGGTCTCCGATGGTGAGCACTCACCCCAGGCCACGGTGGACCTGTACGCCCAGGCGGGGTACGACTTCCTGGCCATCAGTGACCACGAGCGGCTCACCGACCCCGAGGAGCTGGACGGACGGGGCATGGCGCTCCTGCCCGCCGTGGAATTCGGCGGGGGGCGGGCGTCCCTGGGTCAGGTCTACCACCTGCTCGCGGTGGGGATGAGGGGACCCGCCCAGCCGCTGGACGCAGGCTCTTCGCAGGAGGCCGTGGATCAGGCCCGCGCCCAGGCGGAGCTGGTGTTCATCGCCCACCCCTATTGGTGCTCGCTGACACCGGACGACCTGACGGCCGTCGAGGGCTATGACGGCATCGAGGTGTATAACGCCACCTGCGAGCGCGGGATCGGGCGCGGTCACTCGGAGCCCCACTGGGACTGCGCCCTCAACCGCGGCTGGCTCCTGACCGGCATCGCGGTGGACGACGCGCACTTTCACTACTGGGACGCCCTGGGCGGCTGGATCCACGTGAAGGCGCCGCACCTGGACCGGCGCGTTCTCCTGGACGCCATCAAGCGGGGCTGGTTCTACGCTTCCTCGGGCCCCGAGATCAAGAACATCGCCTTCGACGGCGACTTGGTCCGGGTGCAATGCTCGCCCGCGGCCAGCGTCGCCCTCGTCGTCCCGAGCCCCGGCCGAGGCTGGACGACGGACCGGCTCAGGGACGGCGGGGAGCGGCCACTGATGACCGAGGCCGAGCTGCCCCTCGCGGCGGCGCGGGAAGGGATCTTCCGCATTGAGGTGGCCGACGAGCGAGGCAGACGCGCCTGGAGCAATCCCTACCGTCTTCAGTAACCGACGCCGGGACGCAGGGGCTTGGCCGGGGAGCACCACGGGCAGCCGGGTCTCCTCGGCCGGGCGGGAGGGCACCAGCAAGAGAAGTTCCCCGGAGGTGAGCCGGAATGGTCATCGGAGTCATCTCGGACACCCACGGCAATCTCGAGGGCTGGGAACGCGCGTGGGATCTGGGGCTCGGTGAGGCGGACGTGATCTTCCACTGCGGCGACGTGCTCTACCACGGGCCGAAGTTCACGCCGGCTAAGGCCTACGCGCCGCGGGACCTGGCTGCGGCCCTGAACGCGTGCTCGCGGCCGGTGCTCATTGCCCGAGGCAACGCGGACAGCGACGTGGACCAGGTCGTGTTGGACATGCCGATCCAGCAGCCGCAGGTCTTGGCCGTGCTCGACGGGATGCGGATCGTGGCCGCCCACGGGCACGTGATGGGCCCGGCGGAGCTGCTGGCGCTGGCCGACCGCTGGCGGCTGGACTTCGTGCTCACCGGCCACACGCACGCGCCGGTGATCGAGAAGGTCGGCAGGACCTACCACCTTAACCCCGGCTCGGTGACCTACCCGCTGGCCAAGGAGCCCCAGCTCCAGGTGCCCACCTTCGGGCTCATCCGCGACGGAGGACCCGAGGTGGTGGACCTCGGGACGGGGCGGGCGCTGCTGCACGGCTGAGGGAAGGCGCGGCCGGGGCGACGGCAGCCCGGCCTACTCCCCGTTAGGCTCGAGGTCGAGCCGGCCCTGGGTCAGGGCCCGCAGAGGGGCGAAGCGCATGCGGTGCTGCGGCGAAGGCCCCAGCCTGCGCAGAGCGTGGCGATGCTCGGGGGTGCCGTAGCCCTTGTGTCGCACGAAGCCGTAGCCGGGATGCTGCTGATCCAGCTCGCGCATGAGGCGGTCGCGCCAGACCTTGGCGAGGATGGACGCGGCCGCGATGCTGTAGCAGCGGGCGTCGCCGCCGGTCACGGCGAGGTGACGGCCCGGGAAGCCGGGGACCTCGAGGCCGTCAACGAGGACGAAATCCGCCTGGGGCTGCAGCCCCGCCACTGCCTGCATCATGGCGCGGTGGGCCGCGCGCAGGATGTTGATCTCCTCGATGGCCTCGGGCCCGACCGACGCCACGGCCCAGGCTAGCGCGGTGGACGTGATCTCGTCGTAGAGCTCCTCGCGGGTCTCGGGCCGCAGAAGCTTTGAGTCGGTGACGCCCACCACACGCGGTCGAGGCGGCAGGATCACGGCGGCCGCCACCACAGGCCCCGCCCAAGCGCCCCGTCCGGCTTCGTCCACCCCCGCCACGAGGTCGAGGCCCGAGGCCCACAGGTTCCGCTCGTAGTTGGCCGGCGCAGCTCTGCGACGCCTTCGTCCCACGGCTCGGGCACCCCCTCGGGAAGTGTAGCAGAAGCGGCGAGGCAGGAGAACGCGAGTCCGCCGGGGCGTCCCGGGGCTGGGGAGGCAGAGGGCGCCGAAGGCCGGATTGCCGGGTCCGTCAGGGGAGTCGAGGGTCGAAAGGACCAGGCCGGGGGCGGGCTCTATCGCACCAGCCCAAGGCGGCCGGGCGGCCAGAACTTGAACATGGCCTTACCGATCACATTCTCGATCGGCACGAAGGGACAGGGGTACATAAGCCCGTCGGAGCCGGTCGCCTGCCAGGCATGACCGTCGTTGGAGGCGTTGCGGTTGTCGCCCAGCACAAGGATATACCCGGGCGGCACCTCTAGCTCGCCGTTCTCGACGAGCCGGACTGGCGTCCCGCCGGGCGCGAGGACGACGTAGTCGCTCTCGGGCATGTAGTAGATGGGCATCTCGGCGGTGTAGGGCTCGTCGAGGGACTGTCCATTGCGGAAGGTCGTGCGGTCGTGCACCGAGATGCGGTCGCCCGGCAGCCCGATGACGCGCTTGATGAAGTCCTGGCCGGTCGGGTCGGCCCACACGGGAGCGTGGAAGACAACGATCTCGCCGTGGTGGGGCGGCCGGACCAGGTAGACGAGCTTGTTGGCCATGATCCGGTCGCCTTCGAGGAAGGTTGGGATCATGGAGCCCGAGGGTATCAGGAAGGCCTGGATGAGGAAGGGCCGGACGATGCAGAAGATGAGCAGCACCGCCAGGATGCCGCTGTCCAACAGCTCCAGGGTCGGGGAACGCCAGCGATGCCGCGGGGCGGCCGAGGCTACGAAGAGACGCGGCAGGACGAACAGAGCCAGCAGCCCCACGATCTCCCAGGGATTCGTGAAGGCGAGCAGGTTGCTGAGGTTCTGCCCGGGCGTCACTGGAGACGCTACTCCTGGTCGTCGGTCTCGGGTTCGGCTGCGGCTGTGCGCTTCTCGGAGCGGGGCTTGCGGGCCCGCTGGCGGAGCCGTGCCCTCTTCCCTACGCGGTCGCGGAGGTAGTAGAGCCTGGCGCGGCGCGCTCCGGGCTGGCTGGCCACCTCGATGGTCTCGATGAGCGGCGAGTGAACCGGGAAGGACCGCTCGACGCCCACCCCGTGGGTCACGCGGCGGACGGTGAAGGTGGCGCTGGTGCCTGAGCCGCGGACGCGGATGACCCGGCCCTCGAACACCTGCACACGCACGCGCTCCTCGCCGCGATCGCTCCGCTCGCGCACGCGGAAATGCACGCGGACGATGTCGCCCGGACCGAAGTCCGGGATGTCACGCTTGATGTGTCGCTCTTCCACCGACCTGATCAGATCGTCCATGTTGTCGCACTCTCCCGGGAACTGCAGAGCCTCGGACCAGGGAACCGCCCGGTTGCCTCGGGCGTGGACTCGTCTTACTCGCCCACCGTTGCGCTGCTGTCAGGCCTGCGCCGACAGCTCCCGCCGGATCTCGGCGAGCAGTCCCCGATCTTCCTCGGACAGGTGCACTCGCGCCAGCAGCTCGGGGCGGCGCAGGTAGGTCCTGCGCAGGGCCTCGCGTCGCCGCCAGCGGGCCACCTCGGCGTGGTGGCCCTGGCGGAGCGCATCGGGCACGGGCAGGCCGGCCACCTCGGCGGGCCGCGTGTAGTGCGGGTACTCCAGCAGGCCGAGGGCGAAGCTCTCGTCCTCGGCGGAGGCCTGGTTGCCCAGCACGCCGGGCTGCAGCCTGGCCAGGGCGTCCACGAGGACCAGGGCCGCCGGCTCGCCGCCGCTGAGAACGTAGTCGCCGATGGACAGCTCCTCGGTGACGACGGTGCCGCGCACGCGCTCGTCCACGCCCTCATAGTGGCCGCACATAAGCAGGACGCGCGGCTCGCGGGCCAGGCTGGCGACCCGCGCTTGGTCCAGCGGCCGGCCCTGGGGCGTGAAGAGGATCACGGGCGTCCCCGGCGCGGGGCGCAGCGCGCTCACCGCCGCCAGGAAGGGCTCCGGCCCCATCACCATCCCCGGTCCGCCGCCGTAGGGCGTGTCGTCAACCTTGGCGTGCTTGTCGGGCGTGAACTCCCGCAGGTCCCAGAGCCTCACCTGCAGGGCGCCGCCGCCCACGGCCCTGCCCAGGATCGAGCATCTCAGCGGCCCGGCAAAGAACTCGGGAAACAGGGTCAGAAGGTCTATCCGCATGGCCTAGTCCTGGTCCAGCAGACCCGGCATGGGGTCTATCGTGATGCGGCCTTCGGCGAGGTTGATCTCGACGATGACCTGCTTGATTGCCGGTATCAGATAGCCGCCGACCTCGTAGACGTCGTTGGCGCCGGTAGGCACGACCCGTTCCACGCGCCCCAGCGACCGACCGTCGGTGGTGACTACCTCGAGGCCGATGATCTGGTGAACATAGAACAGGCCGGGCGGCAGCGGAGGGCTGTCCTCCGCTCGCACCTTCAGCGCCGCGCCGCGCAGGCGATCGGCCTGCTCGCGCGTGTTCACGCCCTCGATTCTCATTACAAGGTGCTCGCTGCCGCTGCCCGGCCGTTGGGACGTCGCGGCAAGGACCTCGACGATCCTGCACAGACGGCCCGCTCCGCCTCTGGGCTGTAGCCAGGCTTGGCCGAGCTGGGCGAGGCGGCCGGGCACGTCGCTCAGGGGCTCTACGACTACTGCTCCCTCGTCGCCGCGCGGCCCGAGCACGTAGCCGACCTCAACGCCATACTCGTCCTCCGCCTGGTTATCCATCGCCTTCGGTGATGATGAGTGGCGGGCCCTGGGCCTGCGTGGCGCCTCCCCGGCCAGAGCCGGACTGAGTCACGGTGACTGGCCTGGCCCGGTCGGGCTCGATGTCGCGAATGGCCAGGATCTTGCCATCGCGGGTGACGATCTCGGTGCCGCCGAGGGCCTTCATCAGGTCGTCGCCCTCGCTCACCTCGACCCAGCCCTCGAGGACGCCGCGGATGATCTCCGTCTCGTCCTGGAGCTGCTCGACCTGGGCCTTACGCTGCAAGAGCTCGTCACGGGCGGCTTCCTGGCGCTTGCGCTCCTCCTCGACCACGCGGCGCATCTCGAGCGCCTGCTGCAGGTCGCCCCTCTGGCTGGCCAGGAAGGCCTTGGTCGAGAACTCGAGCTGTTGGATGCGCTTGTCTATCTCGTCTATCGCGTCCTGCAGGTCCTGGCTGATCTCCTCGCGGAGAGCGGGCGTCACGATCGCCCGCCACAGCACCTGACGCTTCAGCATGATACCCATTGTTGCCAACTCCTCCCAGGGACCGATCCGGTCGCCCCAGGGCCCGCCGGAGACGGCTGTCCCGTGGCGCCTTCGCGAGCGCGCGTCTTACCGCCGCAGGGCCTGTCGGCGACACAGCCCCGGTAGCCGAGAGACCGGCCTATCGCGATCGGTCGAAGTACTCCAGTCTGGTCTTGCTCCGAAGAGTCCGAGCGGACACAGGCGAGGCTAAGGCGTCAGGGCCACCAGGGTCGTGGGCGGACAGCACGCCGGGCCTGCCTGCCGGCGCCCCATCCCCTCCTCGGGAACGGCGGCGCCGGTGGGGATTACGAGAGTATCTCCACCGTGGCCTTCTTGCCCTGTCGCGAGGCCGCCGCCTTGACGATGGTGCGCAGGGCATTGGCGATCCGGCCCTGTCTGCCTATGATCTTGCCCAGATCGTCCTGCGCTACCTCCACCTCGAAGATGACGACCGTCTCGCCCTCGATGCGGTTGACGCGAACGGCGTCGGGATTGTCCACCAGGGCCTTGGCGATGTACTCGACGAGATTCTGCATTACACTGACCTCCACGCTGTTAGGATGCGAACGCGAATTGGAGTTGCTGTAAGGCGTGCGGTCCTGCTAGACGACGGGTGTAGTCAGCTATCCCTCCGTCTCGGCGGATTCGCTCTCGTCTGCCTGCGTCTCATCAGGCCCAGCGGCGGCCGTCTCGGCCGAAGCCGGAGCGGCCGCACCGGCCGCTGCCGCCGCGGGAGCGCTAGTGCCCTTCTTCTGTCGGCGGGCCTCGGCCAATTGGGCGAGGACCCCCGTCTTGCGCAACAGGGACCGGACTGTCTCGGTGGGCTGAGCCCCGGTCATGAGCCAGTAGACGGCCCTGTCCCCGTCAATGCTCACCTCGGCCGGGTCGGGCCTAGGGTCGTAGTAGCCGATCTCCTCGATCGTGGCCCCATCACGCGCGGCGCGGGCGTCGGCGAGGACAATGCGGTAGTGGGCGTTGCCTTTGCTGCCGAACCTCTTCAGACGCATGCGAACTGGCACTGACGGTTCCCCCTGTTGAGCCTTGCCTGCACCGGAGACTCGACGCGAGCCTCAGCCGCGCCCGATGCGCAGGCCTCCTATTTGCACACTCTTGCCCTGCTTGAGGGCTGACATCATGTCGGCCAGTTGCCGGTACTGCTTGAGCAACTGGTTGATCTCCTGGACGGAAGTGCCGGAGCCGCGGGCTATCCTGCGCTTGCGGCTGGCGTTGATCAGGCCCGGATGCTTCCGCTCCTGAGGGGTCATGGACGAGATGATGGCCTCGACCCTGTCGAGCTCGCGTTCGTCGAGGTCGTCAAGGCCCAGGCCGGGCACGTTCTGGGCGCCGGGGATGAGCTTGACGACCTGATCCAGGGGCCCCATGCGGCGGACGTTGCGCAGGTGCTGGCGAAAGTCCTCCAGATCGAACTCGGCGGCCAGCAGGCGGCGCTGGAGCTCGGCTGCCTCCTCGCTGTCTACCGCCCGCTGGGCCCGCTCGACCAGGGTGAGCACGTCGCCCATACCGAGGATGCGCTGGGCCATCCGGTCGGGATGGAACACGTCCAGGGCATCCAGGCGCTCGCCCACCCCGACCAGCTTGATGGGGCGCCCAGTGACAGCGCGGACGGAAAGGGCCGCACCGCCGCGGGCATCGCTGTCGAGCTTGGTGAGGATCACGCCGTCCAGATGCAGCCGCTGGCCGAATTGCTCGGCCACGTTCACGGCGTCCTGGCCGGTCATGGCGTCCACGACGAGCAGAGTCTCCGGGTTGTCAAACTGCTCCTCGATCTCGCGGGCCTCGCGCATCATCTCCTCGTCAATGTGCAGGCGGCCCGCGGTGTCAACGATTACCACGTCAAAGCCGTTGGCGCGGGCGTGCTTGCAGGCGCCGCGGGCTATGTGCGCCGGGTTGCCCTGCCCGAGGCTGAAGACCTCGACGCCGATCTGGTCGCCCAGCTGCTGGAGCTGCTCGATGGCGGCAGGGCGCTTGACGTCCACGGCGCACAGCAGTGGGCGATGGCCCTGGTCGCGCAGGTGGACCGCGAGCTTGCCCGCCGTCGTCGTCTTGCCGCTGCCCTGCAGGCCGCAGAGGATGATGACGTGGGGCGGCTCGCCCGTGAGCTCGAGCGGCTCGGGCTTGTCGCCGAGCAGGTGCACGAGCTCATCGAACACTATCTTGACAAGCTGCTGGGTGGGATTCAGGCCCCGCAGAATGTCCTGGCCGAGGGCGCGCGTCTGGACCGTCTGGACAAAGTCCTTTACGACCTGGTAGTTGACGTCGGCCTCGAGGAGAGCGCGGCGGATCTCCTTCATCCCGTCGCGTACGTCCTTGGCCGTCAACTTGCCCCGGCTGCTCAGTCTGCGAAAAACCCCGTTTAAGCGCTCGGTGAGCGCCTCGAACATGGCCTTACTCCCGCACAAGAACAAAAGGGCCGGATCGCTGAGCACCACGATCCGGTCCGCGTGCAAGTCCCGTCGCCTGCGCAGTATATGGCATCCCCCGGAGCGCTGTCAACACGGCGTGGCCCAGT
>CAZSOQ010000088.1:0-20621 GCA_964608495.1 uncultured Armatimonadia bacterium
GACTGCGTACCAGGCGGCGCCGGCAGTGAGGGCGGCGGCGATGAGGGCCGCGTCGGCCAGGGGGCGCCTGGTGAGCCAGCAGAGCACTGAGAAGGCGAGGGCCAGAAGGCCGAGCCCCGCGGCCACCAGGGGTCGGTGAGGCAGCAGGTCGGCCAGGGCGACCCCCACGACCAGCGCGATGGAGCACAGCAGCAGCGGGCGCCAGGCCAGCCAGGCCAAGGGCTGGTCCGGTCGCTGGAGCTGGTCGCGATGCCGCCGATCACCCGCCACGCCGGTGCGCCCTCCCGGGGGCCGGTAGCCCCAGGCTGCGGTCAGGACGAGGCCGCCTCATCCTCGTCGCCCGGGCGGTCCGATGCGTCGTCGGAGCCGGGCTGGGTCTTCAGGAAGGGAACGGTCTCGCCGCGCTGCAGCCGACGGAGCAGGCACAGAGGGCACAGCTCGCGGCGGGACCGCTCGCCACAGTCCTCGCAGATGAACTCTCGTTCACAAACGGGCGGCGGCTTCATCAGCCGGCCCAGATTGGTCAGGACCTGGACCTTGGACATGGGCGCCAGGCTCTCGAGGTGGTCGAAGACTTCCTTGAAGCGATGCGTGTCGGGCGGGAAGTGGGGGCACAGGTCCGGCACGCGCTCGAGGCCCTTGATCTCGGCGTAGGCCGTGGTGACACGCTCGGGCACGAAGTAGAAGGGCTTGATCTTCCTGGGATCATAGGGCGTGGCGGGCAGGACCGGCTTGGGACAGAAGCCGCGCCCGGAGAGGATCTGCTTGAGCATCGCCTGCAGCATGTCTTCCATGGTGTGGCCGGTGGCGAGAACGTCGAGATTCTCGCGGCGGGCGACGCGGGGCAGGATGGCGCGGCGCACGGCGCCACAGACGGCGCAGACGGGCCAGGGCGGGACGGCCTCGATGCGCACCCGGTAGTCGGCGACGCTCTCGACGACCAGGCGGACGGCGTGGCGCCTGCACAGCTCCTCGACGGCGGCGCGGGAACGGTCCGAGTAGTCGCCGATGCCCGGGTCGAGATGGATGGCCACGAGGTAGACCGGCTTGCGCCGGCGCAGAGCGGCCAGGGCGGCGAGCATGACGGCGCTGTCCTTGCCGCCGGAGAGCGCCAGGCCGACGCGGTCACGGGTCTCGATCATCTGGCGGCGACGGACCTCGTTGAAGATGCGGCGGTCAACGGCGGCAGGCAGGCAGCGGGAACACAGGCCGCGATTCCACTCGGTGATCGCCAGTACGTCCTCCTCGGTACCGCACACACCGCAGCGGCGCGCGTAGTCGGGAGTCCAGTCCCGCTGGGAGCCTTCGCGCTCGTCATCCTGAGTCAACTGTCTTCACCACGCGTGGGACAAGGCCCGAGGCAGGGAGGGCGGGCGCGTCAGGGCAGGGGGCCCTCGCGGCCGCCGCGTGCCAGGCCCAGGGCGCGGACTAGCTGCGGAACGCTGGCCGTCGCCATGGCGTGCTCGCGCAGCCACAGCCGCAGCTTGCGGCCGCGGGCCATGTGGCCGTCGGGCGACATGATCTCGCACATGGCCACGACGGGCTGGAGGCCGGCGAGAAGGGCCAGGGCGGCGGCGCCCTCGGTGTGCCCCTGGCGCTCGGCCAATCCGCCGCTGGAGACCGCCAGCGGGAAGACGTGGCCCGGTCGGGCGAAGTCCTCGGGCGTGGCCCGCGGATCGGTCAGGGCGCGTATGGTCGCGGCGCGATCGTGGGCTGAGGCGCCCGTGGTGGTGCCGTGACGGTAGTCCACGGGCACGGCGAAGACGGGGGCGTGGGGCATGGAGAACTCCGGCTCGATCAGCCCGATCCTGAGCTCCGCGAGCCGCTCGCGGGTCATCACGACCGTGAGCAGGCCGCGGGCGATGGTGATCATCTCGTTGACGCGCTCGCCGGTGGCGTGCTCGCCCGCGAGCAGAAGATCGGCCTCGGCCTCGCGGTCGGCCTTGTCGAGCAGAGCGACGAACTCGCCGCGTCGGGAGGCGTCAAGGGCCCGCCTGAGTGAAGGTGGGAATGGGTCGGGCAAGGCAGTGCACTCCTGTCAGGGTGGCCCCGGCCGAGGGACCCGAATCGAGGCTGCGCAGAAAGCGCCGGAAAAGCAACACTGCGCAGCGTAGTAGTGTAACCCTCCGGCTATAGGCCTGCACGGCGCAGGTAGGCCCGCGGGCTTTTTGCGCAGCCTGAATCCCTGCCCTCGGACTGGTCGTGTTGCGGGACGAGCCTGGGCGCGGGTCGCGCCGGCACCCCCGCACTTTCCTGGTCGCCAGGCCGACACGACAGCCGGGGCAAGGGCCTCTGTGGCGGCAGGATACACCTGGGGGCCGCCGCGGGGCAACACAGCGCGGCGCGGCAGGGACGGGCAGAGCCGAATCGTTGGCGATTCGCGGGGCTTGTGTCACAATGCGGCCCGCCGACGCGTGTGGGAACCGTTTGGCGGGCCGCGAAAGGGTGGTGTGTACGTTGCTTGCTGTCGTGGCGCTGGTACTGCTAACGGGCGGCCCGGATGCACAGACCGCCGAAGGGACGGGGGGTGCCCCGATGCGCATACTGCTGCCGGTGAGGGCTGCCGAGCCGGTGCGATTCGCGGCCGAGGAGCTGGCGAGCTACCTCAAGAGGGTCACGGGGGCGGAGGTGGTGCTGACCGAGGCCGGGGACGCTGAGTTCCTGGTGGCGACGGCGGACGCCGCGCCCGCCGTGGAGGCGGTTGCGGCGAAGCTGTCCGGCCGCGGGGCCGAGGCCTTCGCCGTCGAGACGGTGAGCGGCGGGCTGGCCCTGGTGGGCAACAGCCCGCGCGCCGTGGTGTACGCGGTCTACCACTTCCTGGAGACGCACGTGGGCTGCCGGTGGTACACGCCCGACCCCGAGGAGGAAGTGATCCCGCGGCGGTCCGCGGACGAGGTGAGGGCGCTCATCGCCCGGGGGATCGCGGACGTGGAGGAGCCGGACTTCCCCGTGCGGATGCGGCGGTACCTGGTCTACGACCTGGGGAAGGCGGGCACACCCCTGGCCGACACCGTGATGGCCGATCTGCCGCGCATCGTGGCGTGGATGGCAAAGCTTCGGATGAACATCCTGCAGTTCGCGCTGGACCACTCCTGGGACCCCTACACCAACTGGCCGGGCTTTCGCGCCGTGATGCCCGAGCTGAGGAAGCGGGGCCTGGAAGCGGGCGCCGGCGGGCACTGCATGCACATGTTCATGGGGGCGAAGGAGTTCAAGGAGCACCCGGACTGGCGCCCCTTCTACGACGGGGCACGGCGGGACCACGGGCAGTTCTGCACCAGCAACCGCGAGGCCGTGGAGTACTACGTCGGCGGCCTCGTGCGCTTCCTGACGGAGAACCCGGAGATTACCTACTTCGCGCCCTGGCCGAACGACACGGGCGGATGGTGCGCCTGCCCCGACTGCGCGGGCAGGCCCTCGCAAGACCGCTACATGGAGCTGGGCAACCTGATCTTCGAACGGCTCAAGCGCGAGGCGCCTCAGGTGCGGTTCACGCACTTCGCCTACGGCAGCCACACGGACCCGCCGACGCAGGTGAGCCCTCTGCCGGGGATGACGGTGACCCTGTGCACCTGGGGGCGGGACCTGGCGGTGCCCTTTGACGACCCGCGCACGGGCGAGCGCTTCCAGGGGCTGCTGAGGAACTGGCAGGCGATCTGCCAGAAGACGGACGGCAGCCTGGTGCTGCACGAGAAATACTGCAGGCACCTGGGATTGGGCCTGCGGCTGATGCCGCTGCCGGTGCTGGAGGAGGACGTGCGCTTCCTGCGGGAGGAGGGACTGGCGGGGCTGGAGCTGCCGTCGGCCTACATGGGCTGGTGGCCGAAATCGCTGAACTGGTTCGCGCTGGCGCGGCTGGTGTGGGACGCCGACACGGACGTGGACAGCCTGGTGACGGATTTCTTCGAGCAATTCTACGGCCCGGCGGCCGAAGAAGCGCGGGGGATCTACGAGCTGGTCACGGCCTCGCACGACGACTGCCGGTACTGGGCGGCCAACATCGTCCAGCAGGCGTGGGGGCTCAAGCCCGGGATGGCCCCGACCGCGGCGATGGTCAGCCAGGCCGAGAAGGCGGCGCGAGGGCTGGGCGAGGCGGCTCAGCGGGCGCGAAGGCTGCGGGAGCGCTTCACCGAGGACGCCGCGCCGGCCCGACGGCTGGGGCATCTGGCGACGGTGGTGGACTACGCCGCCCAGGAGTTCGGGGCCTTTGCGGAGCTGGCCGAGGGGGCGCGAGCTCTGGCACGAGCGGACCTGGCGCCCGACGCCGAGGCCTACCGGGCCCGGGTGGACGAGGCGGTCGAGCACTTTCGCGCGGCCGAGCCGCACGACCGGGCCAGGTGCGAGTATGCCGGGAAGCTGGAGGACTTCGGCCTGCTGTGGAACCTGACGGCGGCTGGGCCCCTCGGGCTGTACCGCAGCGCCGAGCTGCAGGACTGGGTGCGCCTGGCAGAAGAGAAGCGCGGGCAGGCCGAGGGCCGACCCCGGGTGGCCTGGCAGATCGGCGTCGCTGACGGGACCTGCGAGGAGCTCGGCGAGGAGGGCAACGAGCAGGAGACGCAGCGGCGACTGCCGCCCGAGGTGGTCTGCGCGGTGCCTGAGGACTGGGCCGAGCGGGAGCGCTGGGACATGCTGCCCAAGTCCCACTGGCCCGCGAGCCTCAAGCACGCGGCGGTCATCCACGTGGACTTCGAGGCGCCGGCGGGCGACTACGTGCTGGAGATCGGCCAGCTCGCCACCGGCCAGCCCGAGACCGTGCGGGTGCTGCTGGACGGCGAGGCGGCCGGGTCGTATGAGACGACGGTGGGCAAGAACACGGTGCACCGCGTGCCCGTGACACTGGGCGAGGGCGGGCGGCACCGGCTGACCTTCGACCAGTATGAGACCGGCGGCGGGTACCGATTCGACTTCCTGCGGCTGCTGGCGGCGAAGTAGGGCCGCGGTGTGGGCCGGCGGCCGCGGCGACCGGCCACGGAGCACCCCGGGCGCCGGCGGCCGCGGCGACCGGCCACGGAGCACCCCGGGCGCCGGCGGTTGACCCTCCCGGGCCCCCGCGCCTACAATCGCGCTACCGCCCGAGGTGACCTCCCATGCCCGACCTGGAGCGATTCGGGGTGTCCATGGACCACGAGCTGCTGGCGGCCTTTGATCGCGTGATCGAGCGCAAGGGCTACCCCAGCCGGTCCGAGGCGATCCGGGACCTGGTGCGCGACCTCATGGTCCGCGAGCGCTGGGAGCACAGCGACGCGCCGGTCGTGGGCGCCATCACCCTGGTCTACGACCACCACGCGAGCATGTTGGAGGACCGGCTGGTGGACCTCCAGCATCGCTACGCGGACCTGGTCCACGCGACGACGCACGTTCACCTGGATGAGAGGCACTGCGTGGAGGTGGTGGTGGTGAGCGGGCCGGCCGATCGCGTGCGCGAGCTGGCGGACCGCATCACCGCGATCAAGGGCGTCCAGCATGCCCAGCTTTCGGGGACGGCAGTGGCCTGGGAAAGCCCGGCTCACGAGCACGACCACGAACATCAGGGTGCCGAGGCGGCGGAAGGCCATCGCCACGGGCCCGAGCCTCACCGGCCTTGACGGGCCGGCCGCGACCGCCCGTCTAGCCGGATTCGTCACCACCGGCGGAGGTGTAGCGAGTGCGCTTCACCAAGATGCACGGCCTGGGGAACGACTACATATACCTGGACGGCATTGACCAGGACCTGAGCGGCTACGACCTGGCGACGCTGGCGCGCGTGCTCAGCGACCGGCACTTCGGGGTCGGCGGCGACGGCATCATCCTCATCCTGCCCAGCGAGACGGGCGACTTCCGGATGAGGATGTTCAACCCGGACGGCAGCGAGGCCGAGATGTGCGGGAACGCGATCCGGGCCTTCGCGAAGTACATGTACGAGCACGGGCTGACGGGGAAGACGGAGCTGGCCGTGGAGACGGGGGCGGGCATGATCCGGCCGAGCCTGCGCCTGGAGGACGGGCGCGTGGCCGAGGTGCGGGTGGACATGGGCGAGCCGCGGCTGGCGCGGCGCGAGATCCCCATGGCGGGCAGCCCGGCCGACGAGCCGGTGGTGCACGAGACGCTGGAAGTGCAGGGGCGGTCGCTGGTGGTGACCTGTGTCTCGATGGGCAACCCGCACTGTGTGACCTTCGTTGAGGACACGGGCGCCTACCCCGTGCGGGAGATCGGGCCGCTGGTGGAGAACCACCCGGCCTTCCCGAGGCGGACGAATGCCGAATTCGCGCAGGTGGTGGACCGCGGGCACATCAGGATGCGCGTGTGGGAGCGGGGCGCGGGGGAGACGCTGGCCTGCGGGACGGGGGCGTGCGCGACGCTGGTGGCGGCGGCCCTGACCGAGCGGACCGGGCGGAAGGCGGTCCTGCACCTGCTGGGCGGCGACCTGGAGATCGAGTGGGCCGAGGACGGGCACGTGTACATGACCGGCCCGGCGGCGGAGGTCTTCAGCGGGGAGCTGAGCGCGGAGCTTGAGAACGAGCTGCGCCACGCCGGTCGCTCCGTCTGAAAGGGACAGAGGGAGACGGGCCGGATAGGGGTCCCCCATCAACCCCCAGAGGCGGCACGGCGAAGGGTGGGACGGCCGGGCTGAAGCCCGGCCCTCGACGGGGACCGAAGGCGCCCCCGGCGTGCAGTACGAGCGATCACCGCTTGCCGTAGGCCGCCTCCAGCCTCTCGGGCAGGTCGGGGAGCTCCGGCGGGGGCTCGATGGGGTCGCCTACCTCCGGCCGCAGGTCCTCGCCCTCCAGCCGCCAGGATATCTGCCTCTGCCAGCGCGGGTCGTTCACCGTGTCGCAGTCGGCACGGTAATGGGTGCCTCGGCTCTCGTCGCGCAGGAGCGCGGCTCGTGCTACCGCCTCCGCCACCAGAGCCGTGTTGCCCAGCTCCCTGCGCTGCCAGGGATGGGCCGCCGCCGCGCGGGGGACCTGCTCGCGAACGGACCGCGCGGTCTCGACCGCCGCCCGCAGGCCCTCGGCCCGGCGGACGACGCTGGCGTGACGCCATAGGTCCCAGGCCAGACGGGCCGCGAGCTCCTCGACCGAAGGCTGGCCCTCGGCCTGGTCGGGCGGCCCGGCCTGCGGGTGCCGTGCAAGGTCGCCCACGTCCGCGGCCTCGGCCTGGCGCGCGAGGTCCGCGACCTCAGCCGGCTCGGGGCGCCCGGCCCCGGCTGCCTCCGCCGCGGACTTGCCGGCGCGATACCCGAAGACCTGGCAGTCGGCGAGGGCGTTGCCGCCCGGGCGATCGGCGCCGTGCTGGCCCCCGGCGTTCTCACCGGCGGCGAAGAGCCCCGCCACCGGCGAGGCGGCGTGCTCGTCTATCGTGACGCCTCCGTTGAAGTGCTGCACGGCCGGGGCGAACTCGAAGGCCCGGGCCGTGAAGTCCAGCCCGCGCTCGCGCAGGTGCTCCAGCGGCACGGCCGCGTCGCGCTCCAGCACCTCCGCCGGATTGTGGCTGACGTCCATGTACACGCCCAGGTGCTCGGAGCCGCGGCCCTCGGCTATCTCGGTGAAGACGCCGATATCCAGCCACATCGAGTGGTTGCGCACGGTGAAGGGGTAGGACACGGCCTTCAGGCGAAGGGCCTCGTCCAGGTCCACGCCCTGGGGGACGTAGCGCGGCAGGAACTCCTCGCCCGCAGCGTTGGTGACCTTCGGGCTGAGCCGCCAGAAGACCCCCGACAGAGCGAAGGCGAAGGGGTGGACGATGGAGGGGCCTATCTGGATGAACTCCATGTTGACCAGCGACGCGCCGGCCCGCAGGCCCAGGGCATAGCCGTCGCCGGTGGCGCAGCCGGGGAAGACGTTGACCGCGAAGGCGCGGCCGGCTCCGCCGGCGGCCAGGACGACCGCCGGGCAGGAGAAGGCCACGGTCGAACCGTCGTCGGTGCGCCATCCCCAGGCGCCCAGGACGTGCCCGTCGACGACGAGCAGGTCGGCGACGGCGACAGGCGACACGGCCTCGATGCGGCCGGGGCCCGGGCCGGCGTTGATCCGCCCCAGGCGACCGAGCAGGGCGCCGAGGATGGCCGGGCCGGTCCGCGTGCCCTTACCCGCCGCGCGGGCGAAGCGGGCGCCGTCGCTGAGCTTCTGTACGTAGCGGCCGTCGGGCGTGCGGTCGAACCGGGCGCCCCATTCGTCCAGCTCGAGGAAGCGGGCCGGGGCCTCTTCGGCGATGAGGCGGGAGAGCTCGGGCCGGGAGACGAGACAGCCCTTCACCAGGATGTCTATCCAGTGCTCGCGGGGGCTGTCGGCTGGGTCGGCGTGGCCGAGGGCGGCGCCGAAGGCCATCCAGTCGGAGGCGGCGGTAAAGGTGGCGCCGGTCTGACCGACGACGCCCTTGTCCACGAGGAGGACGTGGGCGCCCTGGTCGGCCGCGGTGACGGCCGCGCGGAGTCCGGCGCCGCCGGCGCCGATGACCAGAACGTCAGCGGACCTGAGATCCATCGTTTCCAGCGCCCCGGCTACTTGGGCAGGGATCGCGGCTGGGGCTTGATCACGCCGGGCGCCAGCTCGAGGAGCTTGGGAGCCGTGGATACGGCGCGCCACAGGCCCGCAGGCGTTGGGGCCTTACCCATGCCGCCGACCCAGATCTGCAGACTGGGCCTCGCCCGGGCCGGTCCCGCCGCGAGGCTGACCCGCGACCGCACGGCCAAGCACCACAGCCCCGCCGTCGGTGGGCTCAGGACGCCCTCCTGCCAGGTCGTCCCGCCGTTCCAGCTCACCGCCGGGGTGTTGCCGAAGCGGCTGACGATGACCTGGGGCTTGCCGCGGGCGTCCTCCATCAACCAGAGCGCGTGGATGGTATTCCCGGCGCCCGCCGGCGGCTCGATTTTCTTCGTCGTCGGCGCAGTCCAGTCCGAAGCTATCCTGTCGCTGATGAGGTAGCCGTCGGTGGTGCCGACATAGAGGCGGCCCGAGGGCGCCGGGAACAGGCAGACCAGGTGTGGTGTGCCGGCCGGCGTGGTCAGGGAATGGAGATGCCAAGCGCTCCCGTCCCAGGAGAACAGCCTGCCGCCGGAGCCGCAGACGTAGGAGTTGCCGCTGGACCGATACACCACATCGGCGGCTCGCCAGCGTCCGTCGGCGGGAAGGTCGGCTGGGTCGGGCGAGGCTGTCTCGCTCCACGTGTGGCCGCCGTCGGTGCTCAGAAGCGTCAGGGGCCCGCCCTCGCGGTTGATGCCCACGGCCATGCCGTGATCGCCGTCGAAGCTGACCCGGTATAGGTCGCCGCGTTGGGTGGCCGGGAGGGCGAAGTAGGAGCCACCGGCGTCGGACCAGGTGGCCCCGGCGTCACTGCTGTAGGCGATGTGACCGCTGCCGACGATGACGACCTTGTTCGCGTCGAGCACCTCGACGTCGAACATGGCCACGATCAGCTCCGGTGGGAGGGTCACCTTCTCCCAGTCAACGCCGCCATTGGTTGTGCGCAGCACGTAGCCCGTCTGGCAGCTCGTACAGCCGGTCTGTCCGTGGAAGTCCAGGCTGGTGACAAAGCCGTAGGGGCTGGTGACACCGTCGAAGTTGAGGGCCCCCAGGGCTCCGGCGCTCCCCACAACGAGGAGCACGAGGGCTGTCACGATGGCACGCATGGAAACCACCTCCGCTTCCGTTTGCCCACTTCGGCGGAGCAGGACGCCTACCTTCCGGTTGCCTGCCGGTGCGCGGCGCTGGTTTCCAGAGCGGACCTCAGCCAGCCGAGCCGGTGACCTGGGGGCCCCAGGCAGCATGGATTGCCGTGCTCGAAGCCTCTACTCGGGCGACTCCTTCTCGACCTTCGGGGCCTGCGGGCCGGCGGCCCAGCCGGCCGTGTAGGCCCTGCCCTCGCAGCCGAAGATCGGCAGGTAGCGCTCGATCTCACGCTTGATGTAGTCCATGGCCGGGCCACAGATCCTGCGGAAGTCCTTCTCCTTGGGGTTGGCGGCGATCTGGTCGGCCATGCCGCGAATGAAGGCCTGGCTCAGGGCCGTGGCGACGTTGACCTTGCACACGCCCATCTGGCAGGCGCGGGTAACGTCCTCCATGGCGATGCCAGAGGAGCCGTGAAGCACGAAGGGCATGTTGACGGCGTCCATCAGGGCCTGAAGCCGCTCGAACTGCAGGTGAGCGCCCTTGGCGGGCATGCCGTGGATGGCGCCGATCGAGACGGCCAGGCTGTCGCAGCCCGTCTGATCGTGGAAGGCCCTGGCGTCCTCGGGCGCGGTGAAGTAGGTGTCCAGCTTGGCGCGCTGCTCGTCGGACATCAGCTCGAGCACGTCGTCCACCTCGCCCTTGACGAGGGGCTCGAGCTGCTCGGTGGTGAGGAACTCCTCGATCTTCGGGATGATGCCCAGCTCGCATTCGACCTGCAGGCCCACGGCGTGAACCATGCGGCCGATCTCGGCGCTGACGCGGACGTTCTCCTCGAAGGGGTCCTTGGAGCCGTCGTACATGAGGGAGGTGAAGCCGGCGCGCAGGCACTGGACGTTCTGCTCGTAGCTGGTGCCGTGGTCGAGGTGAAGGGCGACGGGGATCTTGGTCCTGCCGGCGGCGGCGATGACGATGGCGGAGGCTTCTTCGAGGCCGGCGTAGGAGATGGCGCCCTGGCTGACCTGGAGGATTACCGGGGATTCGTGCTCTTCGCAGGCGTCAATGACGGCTTTGACGCTTTCGAGGTTGTTGGCGTTGAAGGCGCCGACGGCATAGCCGCCCTCGAGGGCAGGCAAAAGGATCTCGTAATTCGTCGCCAGGGGCATGAAAGCACTCTCCTTGTCCTAAGGGTCTTTACTGGTGTGGCCGCCGTTCTCACCGTGGTACAGTGGGAGCGTGTCCGCCACGGAATCCTGGGGCGCGAGGGCTCCGGCCGAGGCCGCGACAGTGACTGTTCCCTGCACCGCCCGGGTCACTCGTCCACGGTCTCCGACGCCTCGCCGGCACCACCGCTGATGCGGTCGCGCAGCAGTTCCTCGACTTCCTCGCGCGGCGGCAGCGAAGGAATAGCCCCTTTTGCTGTCGCTGTCAAGGCGCCGGCTGCATTCGCGAAGGTGAAGATCTCCGCCAGCGCCTCGTCGTCCAGGTCGCCCGGCTCGAGGTCCTCGTGCATGAGCTCGAGGAGCTTGACGAGCGTGGCGGCCACGAAGGCGTCGCCGCAGCCGGTGGTCTCCTCGACGGGCACCGGGATCCCCGCCAGCCGGCCCTGCGCGCGGCCGTTGTCGAAGTAGCAGCCCTGGGCGCCCAGGGTGACGGCCACCAGCTCGGGGCCCTTCGCCAGGATCTCGGCCGCGCCTCGGGGCAGGTCGTCGGTGCCCGTGATGAACTCCAGCTCCACCTCCGAGATCTTGATGACGTCGCACAGCTCGATGGCGGCGGTGATCTCGGCCCGGGCCGTGGCCTCGTCGGGCCACAGGGGCAGGCGGAGATTGGGGTCGTAGCTGATCAGGGCCCCCGAATCCGAGGCCACGTCCAGGGCCCGCAGCGTGGTCGAACGCACGGGCTCGTTGATGAGCGTGATGGAGCCGAAGTGGAAGATCTCGGCGGAGGCAAGGTACTCCTCGTCGAGCTCCTCGGGCGCGAGGGTCATGTCGGCCGAGCGCTCGACGTAGAAGGTGAAGTCCGGGCTGCCATCCTCGAGCACGGTGACGAAGGCGAGCTGGGTGCGGTGGTGGGGATCGAGGATGAAGCCGGAGAGGTCCACCTCGGCGTCATAGAGGGTCTCGCGGAGGAAGCGGCCGCAGAAGTCGTCGCCGACCTTGCCGATGAACCCGGCGCTGGTGCCGAGGATGGCGACGCCCGCGGCGACGTTGGCGGGAGCGCCGCCGGCGGCCTTCTCGAAGCCGGGGGCGTGCTCCAGGCTCACGCCCTTGCGCAGACTGACCATGTCAATCAAGGCTTCACCGAGGCAGATCACCGAAGGCATGCTTATCCCTCCTTCGCGAGATGCCCCCGGCGCGCTGGACGGATCGCACGCTCTGGCGGCCCACGGCCCCCCACCGGACGGACCAGCGGAGCTACGCAGGCACAGGCACGGGTCACTTGCCGTCGTAGCGTAGGCAGCGCAGCCGCCCAAGCTGCGCGAAGTCCGGGTCGCTGGTGATGATGCCGGTGACCCCTAGCCTATTCATGACAGCGACGTGGAAGGCATCCGCCGGCTCAAGGGAACACGATGGGGAAGTGACCAGGGCGATCGCGGCCGACACGTCGCTCGGGAGCACGTCCGTGACGTTCACCCACTGTGCGGTGGTGAGATCGCGCGTGACTGCCTGCAGCTCAGCCGCGCAACATCGGAAGCTGTGCTTCCTATCTGCCTTGCGCAGCTTCCGCCAAGCTCCCGGCCCGTTGTGGCTATCCCACAACAGGCGCGCCATGGCCCACCAGACCTCGTCGATGACCCGCGGGAAGACATAGAGGGTGACCTGCCTGCCGCGAGCCGCCCGAACGAGGCCCGCGAAGAGGACCGCCGCTTGGTGGTGGTGGTGCTCGCTCGGGACCCTTACGGCTAAGATGAAGCTCGCGTCCAGAAGGACGCGATCGGGCACATCCAACGTAGTGGCACCAACGGTGACCCTAGTCCCCACCGCCCGCTCCCTCATCTTCAAGGTAGGTATCGGCGTCGAACGTGAAGGATACGGCCGTGCCGCCCACGAACCCCTCAACCCAGTTTCTGGTGTCCTCCGGAAGGGAGGCGATGGCCTCGACATACTGCAGTTCGAGCGCCAGGGCGGGTACGTCCCCAGCCAGGGCTGCGAGGGCGGCCCTAAGCAACTCCGAACTCCACATTCGCCAGGCTGCCGCCACGGGGCCCACGGCGTTTGGGTCGTCGCTTAGCGAGCGCAGCAGGGAGGCCGACCAGCCGGCCGAAGTGGCCGGCTGGTCGGCCGCGCAAAGGGACGCCGTCCCGAGCGCCTCCGGCTCCTCGCTTGGCAGCCAACGAGCCAGTTCCGATGGGTCAAATCGGGCTGGCGGCATTAACGACGTGGTGTCGTGGGTCACGGCTCACACCATCCCGTAGTGCTCTCGAAGATCTCCTGCGAAAGGCGCCTGCTCTCGGCCCACTTGCCTATCCCCTGCTGTATCTGCTCCGGAGCCCGCTCTCCCTGTAAGTCCAAGTTGAAGTTGAAATGGTACAGGAGGCCCTCGGCCTTCGCCCCATCCGCGTCCCGCCTTATCGGCTGGATGTCAAGCCTCAGGCGGAGGCCGAGAGCATCCCTGGACAGGTGAGCTCCGAAACGGGCGTCCGCTTCCGCGAAGTGACTGTACAGCTCAGAGGCTTCTGGCACGAACATGCGCCGGATGCTCGAACAGAACAGCGCTTGGTCCTCCGTAGTGGCCAACCAGTCGAAGTTGATGCCGAAGGCGCGATATGGGGTGTGAGGTAGGAGGGCGACGATCCTGCCGACCGTGTCTTGTACGATCTGCTGAGCGTCGTCAGTTGGGGTCCTTGGGGCGAACTGCAGGCGCTCGGGGACCACAAGTAGCTCGAAGTCGGCCGTGGTCGCCCTGGCGGCGACAGGCGACAAGAACGACTCACCGGGCCGAGCCCCTTCCGCGAGAATACCGTTCCTGACCGACCACAGCTCGCTGAAGACCGACGGGTCTAGGTTCTGGGCCACGATGACCACGTTGCCGCTCTCGATGCTGCGCACCGGCGACCTGCCTCCTTGCCTTGTCCTTGCTGAGCTCCCCGCACCGGGCTCGACAGACGCCACCCTAGCTGCCGGGGCCCCGGGGCCCCTTCACTCTCCCGACGTGTGTTCCTCTCGGCCGTCTGTTCTCGCCCTCTATGACAGACCAGCGCGCCGTAGGTTGTCCGCTTTGGCGGACTCGACACAGCTCGACGCCGGCCAACGTCGGTGCCGGGGCCGGGGAGTACGGCGCGAGCACCGCCATCGCCCGCAAGGTCTCGTAGCGGTCGTGAAGGTGCACGACGGTGAGCCTATTCAACGGTTCGACCCGGGAAACCTGCCCGCCCACCGACGCCGCGCGTGCCCCCGGTCACCGCGTCCTTACAGGTCCAGCAAGATCCTGAGCCGGTCCTCGACAGCCTCCATCGTCTTCCGGGTTACCCGCCCCCAGGCATTGGCCAGCCGCTGCCTGCTCAACGACCTCAGGTCCTTGCACTTGATGAAGCTTGTCTGCTGGACGCCGCCCTCGGGCGGCTCGATGCGGACATGGGACGGTACCCGCCTGTCCCGGGTCGTCAGCGGCAGGACCACCACCCGGGCGGCCGGGCCCGCATTGAACTCGTCCACCGACACCACCAGCGCCGGCCGCACCCCTGACTGCTCATGACCGCGAGTCGGGTTCAGGTCCACTACCCAAACCTCGCCACGGGCCGGGTCGGCCATCGCTCACTCCTTCTCCTGCCCGTCAGCCGCCGTGGGGTCCCACTCGCGGCGCTCCTCCAGCTCCTCCTCCCACTCCTCCGGCCGTTCCCGGAGAGCCCCGAAAGCCCGGTTGGTGGCCTGCAGGAACCTCTGCCGCCGGTAGGCCTCCAGGGCCAGCTCCAGGACCCTGTGCATGGGCTGGCCGCTCTCGCGGGCCAGCTCACGCAGCAGGTCACGTGCCCTCTCCGACAGCTTCGCAGTAGGCATCGCCAGCACTTCCTCGGCAAGGAGTCTCGTGCGCGGCCTAGTATAGCCGCCAGCGCATGACGCCGCACCTGCTCGCCACGCGGCTGGCCCGCGCGCAGGCCCCAGACCGGCGGATAGGGAAGGCCTGGGCACTAACTCGGCAGCGGACACGGGGCGAAGGTGGTCATCGCCCGCAGGCTCTCGTAGCGCTCGTAGAGCTTCGCGACCGTCAGCCCCTTTAGCGCCTGGACGCCGAAATCCTGCACACAGATCGAGGCCACGGCCGTGCCCACGGCCAGCGCCTGCCGCAGCGCGTCGTCCCCGGTGTCGTCCAGCCACGCCAGCATCCCGATCACGCCGCCGGCGAAGCTGTCGCCCGCGCCGGTGGGGTCCACCACGTCCGGCAGGGGCACGGCGGGCAGGGCGAAAGGGCCCTCGCGCGACACCAGCGAGGCCCCGTACTCGCCCTTCTTGATGACCACGTAGCGCGGGCCCATCTGCAGGATCTCGGCCGCCGCCGCGCACAGATTGGTCTCCTCCGAGAGCTGCCGCGCCTCGGCATCGTTGACCATCAGCAGATCAATATGCCCCAGCAGCTCCACCAGCGCCTCGCGGTCGCCCTCGATCCAGAAGTTCATCGTGTCCGCCACGACGAACCTCGGCGGCTCCACCTGCCGGACCACGCTCATCTGGAGCTGAGGCTGGATGTTGGCCAGGAACACGTACTCCGTGGTCCGCCACTGCTCAGGGATCCGCGGATCGAAGTCCGCGAACACGCCCAGCTCGGTGAACAGCGTGTCGCGCGTGTTCATGTCGAAATCGTACCGTCCGCCCCAGCGGAAGGACTTGCCGTCCTCGACGATCTCGACGCCGGCGAGGTCCACCTGGCGCTCGCTCAGGGCGGCCAGGGCCTCCTGCGGGAAATCGTCGCCCACGGCGCCGACCAGCCGCACGGGCGCCAGCAGCGCCGCGGCCAGGCCCGCGTACATGCTCGCCCCACCCACCGCGTCGTCCACTCGTCCGAAGGGCGTCTCGATGGTGTCCAGGGCCAGCGACCCCACGATGAGTACCGAAGGTCGAGCTATGGCGATTCCCTCCCGTCGTCTACCAGCGGAGCCGGTCCGCGGATGAGCTCACCGAAGGCCATGAAGACCAGCCTGGGCAGCGCCTTGAGCCTGGGGAGGCGCGAGGGCTCACAGGCGACCCGGTAGAGCCACTCGAGGCCGGTGCGCTGCATCCAGACCGGGGCGCGCCTCTTGCGTCCCGAGAGGACATCGAGGCTGCCGCCGATGCCGATGGCTACGCCGGCGCCGATGGTGTGCAGATGCCTGGCGATGAACTGCTCCTGGCGCGGCTGTCCGAGAGCCACGAAGAGCACCGACGGCCGCAGCTCGGCCAGGTGCTGGACGATCGCTGGCTCCTCTTCGGGCTTGAAGTAGCCGTCCCTGCAGCCGGCGACCTTGAGGCCGGGGATGTGCTCGGCGAGGCGGGCCGCGGCCTGCTCGGCCACGCCCGGTTCGGCGCCGAGGAAGAAGACGGTGCCGCCCTCGTCGGCGGCGGCGCGACACAGGCCCTCGACCATGTCGCAGCCGGCGACGCGCACCATGACGGGAAGGCCGAGGATCTTGGACGCCAGGACGACGCCGGCGCCGTCGGCGGTGACCAGGTCCGCGCCATTGACGATCTCGCGGAAGGTCTCGTCGTCCTGGGCGCGGACGAGGCCCGTGGCATCGCAGGTGACGATGTAGTGGGGCCGGCCCGAGCGCAGGAACCCGCGGGCCCGCTGCATCGCCTGGTCCATGGTCAGGCCGTGCAGCCGCAGGCCGAAGAGCCGGACCTCGACCGGTCCGGCGTCGGCTCGGGCGGCGGCGTGAGGCATCAGGCGGACGACCAGGAAGCCGAGGACCGTGCCCACGGCCACCCACAGGCCCACGAGGACGAGCTTGACGAGCCAGTGCCACTCGACGATCGCGACCAGGAGCACGGCCAGGAGACACAGGTAAGCGGCGCCCGCCGCGGCGATGAGGGCGACCTGCTTCTCGCTGTAGCCCTGACGCATGAGCACCTCGTGCAGGTGCTGGGGACGCTCGGCGTGGGTCCTTCGACGGGCGGCCACGGGGGCGACCGCCGCGAAGAGCGGCGCCCCGACGACCAGCAGGGGCAGCAGCAGCGCGAGCAGCGCCGTGTTCTTCACCATGCACAAAGCCGCCGTCCAGGCCACGGCCACGCCCACGGCATAGGCCCCGGAGGAGGCGGCGGGATGGCGGATCCTGCCCTCGAGGAAGCCGGCGCCAAGCCCGGCCGCGGCGAGGCTGAGGGCCACGAGCATGGACGAAGGCGACACGAGATCAGGCCTGAGAGCCGCGATGGCCGCGAAGGTCAGACCGGACAGGACCGTCAGGGCGGGGACGACGCCGAGAATGGTCCCGGCGCGAGCGAACATGGACCCAAAGAGCGCCAGCCAGGCCCAGGACACAACCCACCCCGCGGCGCCGAGGTCCACAGCCCGCGCGGTGAAGGGGAGCTTGAGGCCGGCCACCGGTGGCGGGACCGAGAGAAGGGCCAGGGCCGCGAGCAGCAGCGCGAGGGCCAGGGCCCTGAGACCTCGGGGCAGCCTGAGCCGGTCCGTGAGCCCCAGCAGCACGGCCCAGAGGAGGAAGACGCCCAGGACGAGGAGCAGGAAGAGCGCCACGTCCTCGTTGTACCCTCTGGCAGCCCACGCGGCCAGCAGCAGGCCGGCGGCCAGAGCCGAGCCGCGGTGGTCGCGCGGCCACGGGGCAGCCACGCCCGGCCCGAGGTCGCGGCCAGGCAGGCGCGCCCCGAGGCCCATGAGCAGAGCCCATAGGGCCGATCCGACCGCGGCGGCCGGAGGGATGATCCAGGCGCTTGCGTCAGGCAATGGGCCTGTGCCTCTTCACGAGAGCCGGCTGGGTGGCCCGCCCCTATGCGCGGGGCCCGGCGGCATCAGGTGCCGTGCTCCCAGCTCGACAGGTACCCGCGCTGCTCGGCCGTCAGCTCATCTATCTCGACGCCGAGGGCCGCGAGCTTGAGCCGCGCCACCCGCTCGTCAATCTCCCGCGGCACCGGGTGTACGGCCACCGGCAGCGGCTCCTCGGCCTTCGCGACCCACTCGGCGCACAGGGCCTGGTTGGCAAAGCTCATGTCCATGACCGCGGCGGGATGCCCCTCGGCCGCGGCCAGGTTCACCAGGCGCCCCTCGCCGAGGACGTAGAGGCGGCGGCCGTCGGCGAGGCGATACTCGTCACAAGACTGGCGGATGCGACGCACGGCGGTGGCCATCTCGGCCAGCGCTGCGATGTCCACCTCGACGTCGAAATGGCCGGCGTTGGCGAGGATGGCCCCGTCCTTCATCACCTCGAAATGCTCGCGGCGCACCACGCTGGTGTCGCCCGTGACGCTGACGAAGATATCGCCGATCGGCGCCGCCGCCGCCATGGGCATCACCTGGAAGCCGTCCATGGTCGCCTCGAGCGCCCGCAGGGGGGCAACCTCGGTGACGATGACCTTGGCGCCCATGCCCCGCGCCCGCATGGCCACGCCTCGCCCGCACATCCCGTAGCCGGAGATGACGAAGTTCTTGCCGGCGATCAGCACGTTCGTCGCCCGCAGGATGCCGTCTATCGTGCTCTGCCCCGTGCCGTAGCGGTTGTCGAAGAGGTGCTTGGTCATGGCGTCGTTGACCGCGATCAGCGGGTACTTCAGGGCACCGTCCGCCGCCATGCTCCGCAGCCTGATGACGCCCGTGGTCGTCTCCTCCATGCCCGCCCTCACGTCCGCCAGCAGCTCCTGGCGCTCCTTGTGCAGCGTGCTGATCAGATCCGCCCCGTCGTCAATCGTGATCGTCGGGCCCAGGTCGAGCACCGACGAGATGTGCGAGTAGTAGGTGTCGCGGTCCTCGCCGTGAGTGGCGAAGACCTCGGCGCCGAAGTGCTGCACCAGCGCGGCGGCGGTATCGTCCTGGGTGCTGAGGGGATTGCTGGCACACAGTCGCACGGCGGCGCCGCCGGCCATGAGCGTCCGCACCAGATTCGCCGTCTCCGTGGTCACGTGCAGACAGGCCGCGATGCGCTCGCCCTCGAGCGGTCGCTGGGCCTGGAAGCGCTCGCGGATCAGGCGCAGCACGGGCATCTGCTGCTCCGCCCACTCGATGCGCAGCTTGCCGCTGTCGGCCAGGGACAGGTCGTTGACGTCGTATTCCATGGCTCTCTCCTTGTGCCGCGGGTAACCGGCCGCTCCGGCTTCGGACCGTCGCGCGAGCGGCGCGGACCCCGGGTGCTCTCAGATCGCGGTCGCCGTCCATCGCCTCAGGCCCGAGAAGTCGAGCTTGAAGCTGATGATCTGGCCGCCCAGGTCCTCGGCGGCCGTGGCAACCAGGTGCTCGCGGTCGGGCTGGGAGAGGATGAAGATGCACCCGCCCCCGCCCGCGCCGCTGGCCTTGACGCCCAGGATCCCCACCTGGGAGGTGGCCTCGATGAGCGCCTCGATCTTGATGGTCGTCATCTCGTCGTAGAGGCGCTTCTGGTTGTCCCAGTTGAAGTTCATCACGTCGCCCACGCGCCGCAGGCTCTCGGCCGCCAGGGCCTGCCGCATCTGCTCGGCCGCGTCGGCCAGGTTGTCCAGGGCGCTGGTGACGCCCGGGTCGCCACGCCGATAGGCGGCCATCACGCGGTCAATGATGTTGCCGGACAGCCGCGACTTGCCAGTGTAGACCAGCAGCAGGTGCTTCTCCAGCTCCCGCAGGAAGTCCTCGCTCGCCTGGAGCGGCTCGACGGACAGGTCACCGTCGTGGAAGCGCATGAAGTTGAGGCCCCCGTAGGCCGCGGCATACTGGTCCTGCCGGCCGCCGCTGACGCCCAGCTCCTCGACCTCCAGCAGATGGGCCATCTCGGCGATCTCCGACGGGCCCATGTCGCCCCCCGCGATGTAGTCCAGCAGCCCCACGAGGGCCACACCCATCGCGGCGCTCGAGCCCGTGCCCGAGCCGGGTGGCGCCTCCGACCGGGTGGTGATGTGGGCGCCCGTCTCGAGGCCCCGCCGTCGCACGGCGGCCTTCACCAGGTCCAGATTGCCGTCGTACTCCAGCTCCCGGATGTCGTGGCCCTCGTAGTAGGCATCGTAGTCGGCGGACTCGAGCTCATACTGCCCCGGCGGCAGAGGCCGAATAGTGGCGTAGGCGTACCGCGTGATCGCGGCGTTCACGACGGCTCCGCCCCTGTCGACGCTGTAGGGCGCCACGTCGGTCCATCCGCCCGCTAGGTCAATCCGCACGGGCGCTCGCGCGCGCGCGACCCGGTTCAGAGTCATGTCATCGCCCACCTTCCAGCAGGAATTCCCGTACGTACTGAGCGACACCCTCGCGCCAGGACGGCAAGGGATGACCGCCCCACTCGGCCCACTTCCTCTGCGACAGGGCGCCAAAGCGCGGGCGCCGCGTGGGCGAGGGCCAGTCGTCGCAGGATATCGGGCGTACGGCTCGCGGGCAGCCGGCGGCCTCGAAGGCCGCGCGGGCCACATCCGCCCAGGTAGCGGACCCGCGCCCGGTGAGGTGCACAACCCCTCGCCTGTCGCCGAGGGCCGCCTCCCAGATCGCGGGCGCCAGGTGGCGCGTGTAGGTCGGGCAGCCGGTCTGGTCCGCCACCACGTCCACATCCTGGCCCTGAAGGGCCCGGCGCAGGACTGCGGCGATGAAGTTGCGCCCTCCCGGCCCGAAAAGCCACTGGGTGCGCACCACGAGCCCGTCCTCGAGCGCTGCGACGGCCCGCTCGCCCGCCAGCTTGCTCTCGCCGTAGGCGCCGGTGGGATTCGTGGGCGCGCTCTCGGTGTAGGGCTCCCACGCCAACCCATCGAACACGTAGTCGGTCGAAAGGAACAGCAGGCGCGCGCCCAAGCGCGCGCAGGCCTCGGCCACCAGCCGCGTGGCCAGCGCGTTGTCGCGCCAGGCGCCGCAGGGCTCACGCTCACAGCCGTCCACGTCGGTGCAGGCGGCGGTGTGGATGACGACCGCCGGGCCGTGCTCGGTCACGGCGCGCTCCACGCC
>CAZSOQ010000089.1:0-15095 GCA_964608495.1 uncultured Armatimonadia bacterium
CGCGGGCGTGTACGGGTCGGTGACCGAGGCGCAGGAGGCGGTGCGGGCCGGCGAGGAAGTGCTTGGGCCGGGGCCTGACCGGGACGTCTACGACGCCCTGTACGACCGCTACATGACGGCTCCGCCTGCGCTGGAGCGATTCTACCGCCCCTAGAGGCCTTGCAGGTATCCGCTGCCTTATGGCTTAATTCAGCCCGTCTCCCGTCCTGACGTGGGCGGGAGAAACTGAGGGTCTGGCGAGCCCAACGTCCGGGCTCGCGCAAGTCAGCAACGCATGAAGATACCGTCACCACGTTCCGAGGCGGCGGAAGGAGCTGTCTGTCATCATGCCCGACGAGTTTGAAGGCTGCAAGGTTGTCTTCCCGCAGTACAGGAGGGGTCGCGCGGGAATCCCCGCTTTCGACGGCACCATCCTGGATCACGCCCGCAAGCTGGGCATCGAGATCCAGGTGGAGTGCGGTGGTAAGGGCACCTGCGGACGCTGCGTCGTTCGCATCGCGGCAGGGGCCGAGTTCCTCAACCCGCTCTCCGAGGCAGAGGCACGGTCGTCCCTCGGCCAGTCCGAACGCCTTGCCTGTCAGGCCAGGATCAGCCGCCCCGGTAACGTAACGGTCTACGTGCGGAACGCCGGGGCCTACTCCATTCTCAGCGAGTCGCTGCACCGCGAGATTGGCTTGGACCCGCTGGTGTGCGCCACGAACGGCCAGGTAGTCTGGACGGGGTGCGAGCCGCCGCGTGTGCTGAGCCACCGGCCGGAGGACGGCCTCTATGGCCTCGCAGTTGACGTCGGCACAACCACGGTCGTGTGCCAGCTCCTGGACCTGCAAACGGGACAGGAGGTCGCCACTTCAGCGGCGCGCAATCCCCAGGCGGCCTACGGCGACGATGTGATATCCAGGATCGGCCACGCCATGTACAACGACGACGGGCTGGCCGAGCTGCAGCGCGTGATCCTGAAGGCAGTCAACGAGCGCCTGGCGGACCTGCGCACGCCGCGGGGGATCCCCGCCGACGCGATCTACGAAGCGGTCATCGTGGGCAACCCGACGATGCGCAACATCTTCTTTCACCTGGATGTCCGCTCCTTGGGCGTTCTCCCCTTCGAACCGACCGCCCCAGAGGCCCTGAACGTCTCTGCCGCTGACCTGGGACTCAACCTGAACCCGCGCGCCAACGTGTACGGCGCGGCGCTCATCGGGGGGCATGCGGGCGCCGATTGCCTTGCGGACGTGATGTCCTGCGGCCAGTATGAGGCCGAACGGCCCTGCCTTGTCATAGATATCGGCACCAACGGCGAAGTCGCCATCGGCAACCGAGACCGCATCATGACTGCATCCTGCGCGGCCGGGGGCGCCTACGAAGGTGCCACCGTTGGCTGTGGCGTCGGCGCCATCGAGGGCGCGATCAAGAGCCTCTGGTTCGAGAACGGTGACGTCCGCTACGCCACCATCGGAGACAAGCCGCCTATCGGCGTCTGTGGCTCGGGTCTGATAGACTTGCTCGCCGAGCTGCTCCGCGCCGGCATCATGGACCGAAGAGCCAAGATCCGCGAGGACTTCGTCATCGCCCCCAACATCCGGCTGACCCAGCAGGACATCCACCAGCTCATCACAGCCAAGGGCGGTCTGCGGACCGACCAGGACCTGCTCATCCGCTACTACGGCGTCGAGCTGGCGGACCTCGAGGCGGTCTACCTCGCTGGGGCCTTCGCCAACTACATCAATGTGGATAACGCCATCGAGATCGGTCTGCTGCCTGATGCGAGTGACAAGGTCAGGAAGATCGGCAACGGGGCCCTGGCGGGCGCGCGCGAGATGCTGCTCTCACGCCACCTGCGCGAGACTTCCGAGGCAGTGGCCCGGGCCATCGAGCACGTCAAACCCAACGAGCTCGAACCGGACTTCGCCTTTCTCGTCGCCGACCACATGTACTTCTAGGCGGGTGCTCCCCGTCGGCGGGCCTTCCTCTTCACGGCAGCCGCGCCCCGCCAGGCTCATCGCCCCAGCTCAGGGGCTGGGCGGCAGCAGCGACCGCAGCGCGGCCTTGATGCGGCCGATGGCCGGCGGGCAACCGGCTACGTGGTCGCAGGAATCCCAGACCGCCGAAGTGCACCTGCCCACGGCAAGGTCAACCTCCCCCACGCCAGCGCCGATGCCGACCCTTCCCGAGAGGCTTTCTCCGAGCCCCTCGCTCCTCAACTCGCCCAGGGCCGTGAACAGGTTCATCAGGCATCCGCTGCAGGCCAGCTCGGCGGTGATCGTCAGGTTCGGGTAGGCGCCGGCCGCCGCCTCGTAGGGCGCCTCGAACTCGCGCCGCAGGCCCCGCAGGTACCGGAGGGGGCAGCCCGTCAGAGCCGCGATCTGCTCCTCCGACGCGGGCAGGCTCCCGCACCCCAGCCGCTCGGCCTCCCGCAGGTAGCGCACCTTCGCCGGCTCGAACCCCATCAGCCAGTTGCCCACCACGTCCGTGTCGAAGGCGCTCGAGCCGGCCACCAGTACGCCCATCTCCACCGGCCGTCCGTTCCCCGGCCCCATCCCTTCGTAGCCGATGGAGCCGTCCAGCAGGTGGATGTGAGGGCGCAGCAGCTTGGCCAGCCCCGCGATGGCCAGGTGCAGGTCCATCCTGTGAATGTCCCGCTTGTCCTGCGGCCGCAGGAAGCCCTTCAGGTTCTTCACCGCCAGCGTCGTCAGCGTGTTGAAGTGCGTCTTCATCACCGGCACCGAGATGACCGTGTCTGCCCACCGCACCCAGCTCGTGATCCCGATCGTCTCCGGCAGCGCCGGCAGGTTGGTGGACAGCGTGTCGTAGTCGGACTCGTGGAAGTTGACCAGGGTCACGCCCATCTCGGCGCACAGGCCCGTGAGCCCGATGCGGTCGAAATAGCCCCTCGCGTCGCTGATGCCGTAGTGAGGACCGTCACCGACCACCACCTGTCCCGCGCCCATCCTGCGGGCCCAGCCCACCACGCCGGCTATGGCCTCAAGAGACGTATAGCCCTCCCCGCCGTGCAGGTTGGGCTTCACCAGCACCCTCGCCCCCAGCCGGACACACCCGTCGCAGTCGGCCAGCGCCAGCGCCTGTTCGACCGCGGCCCCCATGCCGTCGCGTGTTGACGCCACGCCCACGCGAGAGGTCATAGCCTATCACCCCGCCGCGCCAGGTACCGGCGAGCAACCTGGTCCAGCGTCAGGCGCTGTCGCCAGCCCGTTGCCTCCGAGAACCTCCTCACCGAGTAGAAGAAGTGCAGCTCCGCGGGATGCACGCCCAGCTCCGAGAACAGCTCCAGGGCGCCGGCGTAGTACCGGTCCCAGGCCCGCTCGGGCTCCGTCCGCAGCGTCTCCGCATCCTCGGCCTGGAAGGGCCACTGCTGGCCCACCACGTACCGCGCGAAGCGATGCTCCATATCCAGGGCCGCGCCGACCGCATCCAGCAGGTCCAGGGGGTCGAAAAGCTTCTGCCCCGGCCGCGTCAGGTGGAGCACCAGCTCGGGCCAGTCCGGCCGTGCCCAGTCCATCCACCCGTCGGGCCCCAGCGACGGGCAGCGCGCGTACCCACACATCCTCAGCACCGTCACCGACAGGTCCGTCATCCGCGCGTAGTATTCGGCCGCCATCTCACCCAGCAGCTTCGTGACACCGTAGCAGCAGATCGGACGCCACGGAGCGTCCTCGTCTATCGGCCGCGGCTCCTCCTCCGGCCCGTGCCCCGTCGCCCACACCGTGGATACGTACACCAGCCGCCTCACGCCCGCCGCCGCCGCGGCCTCCATCACCAGCGCGCTCGCCGTCGCGTTCACGTCGAAGCACTCGCGCGTCGTGGGCTGTCGGGGTGGCAGCTTCGCCGCCAGGTGCACCACGGCGTCCCGGCCCTCCACCAGCACTGGCAGGGCCTCCGCGTCCAGCAGGTCCGCCTGCACGAACTCACACGGCGGCGACGTGGCCACGACATCGGTCGCTCGCACCTCGTGGTCCCTCGCCAGCAGCGGCACAAGGTCGCGACCGAAGTCCCCGGCCGCGCCGGTTACCAGCAGCTTCACGTCAGCAGCACCTCTCCTGCGCTCGGTAGGGAAGCTAGGTATAGCTTCCCCGCGCCGCCCCGGTCGCCTGCCTGCCGCCCGGGTGATGGGACGCCCCCGCGCACGGCCGGAGGACCGCCGGCGCCGGCCACGAAACCACCACCTCGGAGGTTCGCGCCGACTTGCCCATCCTGCTGGTCATCCTGCCCTGGCTGCATGCACCGGGAGCGATCTCCATGGACCTGCCGGACGGCTTCAGCCTGACACTCGCGCACCAGGAGGTGCCGGCATGAAGGTCTACATCATCACGGACATGGAAGGCATCAGCGGGGTCTGGCGCCAGGAGATGGTGCAGCCCACCGCGCCGGACCACTACGCCGTGGGCCGGCGGCTGCTGATGGCCGACATCAACGCGGCGGTACGCGGGGCCTTCGACGGCGGGGCGACCGAGGTGATCGTGAACGACGGCCACGGCGGCGCCCCCCACCTTCTTCTCGAGGAGATGGACGAGCGTGCCGAGTACGTGCGCCCCGCCGGCGGCGCCTGCCCGATGGTCGGCCTGGACGAGTCCTTCGACGCCGTCTTCCACCTTGGCGCTCACGCCATGGCCGGCACCAGGGACGCCTTTCTCGACCACACTCAGTCCTCGGCCTCCTGGTACAACTTCTACCTCAACGGCGCCAAGTACGGCGAGCTGGGCCAGACCGCCATCATCGCCGGCCACTACGGCGTGCCCCTCGTCCTCGTGTGCGGCGACCTCGCCGCCTGCGCCGAGGCCCGCGACCTGCTCGGCGAGGGCAACTGCGTCACCGTCTCCGTCAAGGAGGGCATCGGTCGCCAGTGGGCCCGGTGCCTGCAGCCCATGCGAGCCCAGCGGATGATCGAGGAGGCGGCGAAGCAGTCACTGCAGCTCGTGGGCAAGGCCCAGCCCTACCGCATCGAGACGCCGATCCGGGTGCGCCTCGAGTTCTACCGGTCGGACATGGCCGACCCCTACGACAATCACCCGCGTGTCGAGCGCGTCGGAGCGCGAGAGATCGAGGTGACCGTGCCCGACGCGCTGCACATCATGAACTGGTAGCGCCGGCTCCTACATCAGGGCCGCGCGGCTGTGCCCTTCGGGCGCTTTGGTTGCGCGCGCATCCTGCGCGAAGCGAACGCGCCCGGATGGGGCGGCCGCTTGCCTTTGCACGCCGTTGGGAGTATAATGCCGCCGCCACAAGCAGGACGGCCGACTCTTTGGGAGTGGGAGCCAACCCACTCCCAATTTGTTCCGTAGACCAGGAGAACGGGGGCCATGGCCCGGAGAGTCCATCCTGTCGTCCGGGAGATCGAGGACGAGCTAAGGCAAGTCGTCGAAGGGCTGGGATATGAGCTCGTACTGGTGAAGTTCGGAGGGCGCCCCAGCCGCCCCACCTTGACGGTTCTGATAGACGGCGAGGGAGGCGTCACCATTGACGACTGCGCCAGGGCCTCCGAGCGACTGTCGGTGCTGTTGGACATGATAGACCCGATCCCGACCTCCTATGAACTGGTCGTCTCATCGCCTGGAGTGGACAGGCCGCTGGTGCGGGAGGAGGACTATGTTCGCTTTACGGGGCGGCGAGCCGCGCTTACCTGGGCTCGCCCGGGGGCCAGACGCCAAGTCCTGGACGGCATACTCCGTGGTCTCCAGGACGGTGCCGTTCTGGTCGAGCACAGTGGAGACGTCGAGGCCGTCCCGCTGGACGAGATTGACGACGCGCATCTCGTCTACGAGTGGGGCAACTGACTTCCGGTCCGCAGGTCCCTAGCAGAGGGGGCTGAGCTATGAACGGCGAGCTCATCGCGGCGTTGGAGCAACTGCATAAAGAGAAGGACATCCCGATGACCTCCCTCATCGAGGCCATCGAGGCAGCCATGGAGTCCGCCTACCGCAGACATTATGGCGTAAGCGAGGACATACGCTTCGATATTGACCCTAGATCGAAGACCGTTCGCATCATCGCTCGCCGCCCAACCCCTGCCCCCGACGGCACCCTCAGCGACGACGGCGAGCCCCTCGTCACCTACGTCGAGCACGAGGTGGACCTCCAGGAGTTCGGCCGGATCGCCGCACAGACGGCCAAGCAGGTCATCCTGCAGCGCATCCGCGAAGCCGAGCGCGCCGCCGTCTTCGAGGAGTTCAGCCACCGCGTCGGTGAGGTCGTCACCGGCGAGGTCCAGCGCCGCGACGCCCGCAACGTCTACATGATGATCGACCGCAGCGAGGCACTCCTGCCGGCGTCGGAGCAGATCCCGGGCGAGGCCTACCGCTTCGGTGACAGGCTCAAGGTCTACATCCTCGAGGTGCGCCGCACCTCCAAGAACCCGCAGATCATCGTGTCTCGCGCTCACCCCAGCCTGGTGGCCCGCCTGTTCGAGCTGGAGGTCCCCGAGGTCTACGACGGCATCGTCGAGATCCGCGGCATCGCGCGCGAACCCGGCGCCCGCTCCAAGGCGGCCGTACACTCGCGCGACCCCCAGGTGGACGCCGTGGGCGCTTGTGTGGGCCATCGCGGCAGCCGCGTCCAGGCCATCGTGGACGAGCTTCGGGGCGAGAAGATAGACATCGTCCGCTTCAGCGAGGATACCGCCGAGTACCTGAGGAGCGCCCTGTCACCCGCCCGCGTGTCCGAGGTCATCACCAACGAGCCCGAGAAGTCGGCCATCGTGATCGCCCCGGACAACCAACTGTCCCTCGCCATCGGCCGCCGCGGCCAGAACGTGCGCCTGGCGGCCCAGTTGACGGGCTGGCACATTGACATCCACAGCGAGAGCCAGTGGGCGCAGGGCGCGGTTCCCGTCCAGGCCGTGGTCGAGGCCAAGCCCGAGGCGGTGACCGAGCCGGTGGCGGCGCCCGAGCCCGAGCGGGCCAAGCCCGTCCGCGTCTACGACCTGGCGGCCCAACTCGGCGTGCAGGCCAAGGACCTGGTGGAGATCCTCCAGGAGGAGGGGATTGACGTCACGAGCCACGCCAGCACGATCAGTCCGCAGCAGGCGGCCGCGGTCCGGGAGCTGTTGATGGGTGGCGATGCCACCCTCGAGGAGCTAGGGGCTACCGACTTGGGGCTGGAGTAGGCCCTCGCTCTCTTGCGTCCGCGGTAGCCGGAGGTGTTCTGGTTGGCTAAGACCCGCGTTTTCCAGCTCGCCAAAGAGCTCGGACTGCAGAGCCAGGCGCTCATCACCATGCTCGAGCGGCTGGGCGCGGCCGGTGTGACGCCCGCCTCTCCCGTGGATGAGGAGACCGCCGTGGCCGTGCGCGAGCTGCTGCAGGAACAGATCGCCAAGGCCCAGGCCGAACGCGAGGCCGAACGGGTCGTGGGCGAGGTCGGGAAGGCCGAGCCCGTGGCGGCCGCCGGCGAGCCCGCCGTCGCAACGCCCGGCGAAGTCAAGGAGGAGCCCAAGCCCGGGGCGCCCGAGGAGAAGCGTGAGGAGAAGGAGCCCGAGCCCGAGCGCGTCCTTCCGCGCCGGCCGTCCTACTTCGATCAGGACATGCTGCGGCTCGATCGCCAGCTGGAGCTGCTTGCCGAGGAAGTCGTGCCTGAGGAGGCCCGCAAGCCCAGGGCCAGTCTGCGCCATCTCATCGAGCGCCCCAAGGGCGAGCGCCCGCCCCAGGCCGTGGACGTCCCGCCCGTCGTCACCGTCCTCGGACACGTGGACCACGGCAAGACCACGCTGCTCGACGCCATCCGCCACACCCAGGTCACCGCCGCGGAGGACGGGGGCATCACGCAGCACATCGGAGCCTCCGAGGTGGTCTTCCGCGGCAAGCCGATCTGCTTCTTGGACACCCCCGGCCACGCGGCCTTCACTCAGCTCCGCGCCCGCGGCGCCCAGGTGACCGACATCGCCGTCCTCATCGTGGCCGCCGACGACGGCGTCATGCCTCAGACCCTCGAGGCCCTCAGCCACGCCAAGGCCGCCGGCGTGCCGATCATCGTCGCCATCAACAAGGTGGACCTGCCCGACGCCAACCCCGACCGCGTCCGACAGCAGCTTTCCGATCACGGCCTCATCCCCGAGGCCTGGGGCGGCGAGACGGTCATGGTCGAGGTCTCGGCCCTGCGCGGCGAGGGCCTGGACGACCTGCTGGATATGATCCTCGTCGTCGCCGAGATGGAGGAGCTCTGGGCCGACCCCGAGGCCAAGTTCTCCGGCGTCGTCGTCGAGGCCATGGTGGACTCCTCCAGGGGCGCCGTGGCCACGGTCCTCACCCGCAGCGGCACCCTGCACATCGGCGACGTGCTTCTCTGCGGCACCGGCCACGGCCGTGTCCGCCGCGTCAACGACTGGCGGGGCGAGGCGCTGGACGAGGCCGGCCCCGGCCGGGCGGTCGAGATCATCGGCCTCAACGAGGTCCCCGAGCCCGGCGCTCTTGTCGAGCGCCCCGAGAGCGTGCGGGAGGCCCGCCGAGTGGCCGAGGGGCGCCGCGATACCGAGAGGGTCGAGGAGCACGAGCGGCTGGCGCGCCGGCGCGTCGCCGGAATCTACGCCGAGCTGACTGCGCAGTCGCGCAAGGTGCTCCGTGCCGTCATCAAGGCCGATGTCTGGGGCTCCGCCGAGGCCCTGGTGGACGCCGTCCATAGCCTGGCCGAGGCCAGCGACGAGCTCGACGTGGACATCCTGCACATGGGCGTTGGCGACGTCTCCGAGTCCGACGTTTCCCTGGCCGTGGCCTCCGATGCCTCCATCATCGCCTTCCGCGTCGGCGTCCCGGGTGCCATCCGGCAGATCGCCGACGACGAGGGCGTCGTGATCCGCGAGTACCAGGTCATCTACGAGGCCCTGGACGTTATTCGCGCCGAGATGGAGGGCATGTTGGCCTCGACCTACCGCGAGGACCGCATCGGTCGGGCCGAAGTGCTGCAGGTGTTCTCCGTGCGCGGCTATAGCACCGTCGGCGGCTGCCGGATCGTCGAGGGCAGGCTCCAGCGCGGCGCCATCCTGGTCGTCAGGCGCAACCGCGACGAGGTCTTCCGAGGCACCATCGATTCCCTCCGTCACTTCGACCGCGATGTCGAGACCCTCGACGCCCCCAGCGAGTGCGGTGTGGGATCCTCCGACTGGAACCAGTGGCGGGAGGGCGATGTGGTGGAGGCCTGGACAAGCACCGAGATCCGCCCGACCCTCAAGGTTCAGCAAGCCGATCACGGCGCGCCGTCCTAGGCCCCGCCTCCTTCGCCGGCTCGCCGCTTTGCCCGCTCGTCGTGGTGGACGGGAGGTAACATGCAACCGCACGTCGGCCTTCTTGTGGTCGATCTGCATATCCCTGACGCTGTTACCCTCAAGGACAAGCGCCAGGTCGTCCGCAGCCTGCTCGACCGTGCCGCTTCCCGCTTCAACGTATCCGTCGCCGAGATTGACCACCTGGACACCTGCCAGCGCGCCCTGCTGGCCTTTGCCTGCGTGGCTAACGAGCCCCGGCACGTCCACAGGGTCCTCGCGGGCGTCTGCAGGTCCGTCGAGAGCGAGGCCCGAGCCGAGGTGCTTGACGCCACCCTCGAGGTGGCTGTGCTCTGACCCGCGGTCGTCCAGGAGTGCGAGAGGCACCATGCCTACCGAGAGACAGAGGCGCCTGGGAGAGCTCTTCCGGGCCGAGATAAGCGACATCCTGCTGCGCGAGGTCCGCGACCCCGGCATCCGCGGCCTGGTCACCCTCACCGGCGTCCGCGTCGCCGCCGACCTCGCCACCGCCGTCGTCTTCGCCAGCGTCTACGGCAAGCCCGAGGACGCCAAGACCACGCTGGAGGCCCTCCAGCGCACGGCGCCCTTCATCCGGGCCCTGCTGCGCGACCGCCTGCACCTGCGCCGTATTCCCCAGATCGTCTTCCGGCTGGACGAAACCCCGGCCCGAGCCCAGCGCATCGAGGAGGCCCTTCGCCACCTTCACGAGAACGAGACCCCCGCCGGGGAGGCCGAGGAAGGCGACGAAGCCGGGGACGCCGAGCAGCCCGAAACCCCCGACGGCGGGGCCGCGAGCGACCTGGGCACTCTGCCCCTCGAGCCCTGACCCCCGCTGGCCTCGGACCGTGCCGGGGAGGGTGGCGCCGCCTCGCGCCGAAGCCGGGCCTGTGGCAGCACAAGCCAGGAGGAAGTGACCCGAACCGCGGGCGCACGAGCGATATGAAGCCAGTCTCGGCAATCCTGAACGTTCTGAAGCCACCAGGCATGACGTCCCACGACGTCGTTGACTGCCTCCGCCAGATCACCAACCAGCGGCGCGTGGGCCACGCCGGCACCCTCGACCCCGCCGCCACCGGCGTCCTTCTGGTCATGGCCGGGCGCCCCACCCGTCTCTCCCGCTACCTCACCGACTACGACAAGCGCTACCGCTTCGAGCTCACCTTCGGGCTCGCCACGGACACCGGCGACGCCGACGGCGAGACCGTCGCCGAGGCCGACGCCTCCGGGCTCACCGAGCAGCAGGTCCGAGACGCCGTGGCCGGCCTCAGGGGCATCCTGCGGATGAAGCCCCACCGCTTCTCGGCGGCCAAGGTGGACGGCCGCAAGGCCTACGAGCTGGCGCGCCAGGGCGAGGAGCCCGAGCTCGAGGAGCGCGCCGTGGTCATCCACGAAGTGCGCCTGCTCTACTTCACCCCCGGGCCGCGCGCCACCGGCTTCTTCGAGGTCCACTGCGGCAAGGGCACCTACGTGCGCTCCCTGGCCGAGACCATCGGGCAGCGCGTGGGCAATTGCGCCGTCGCGTCCTTCGTCTTGCGCACCCAGATCGGGCCCTTCTCGGTCAACGACTCCCACGCCCTCGAAGAGCTGCAGGAGCTGGCCCAGCAGCAACGGCTCGGCGACGCGGCGCTGCGCCCGGCCGAGGCCCTGGCCGGCTACCCGGCCGTGACGGTGACGCCCGACCAGGCGCGTCTGCTCATCCACGGCAACCCGATCCCGCTGCAGGGCACTCACCACGCGGGCGAGGTCCTCGCCGCCTACGATACCGGCGGCGACCTCGTGGCCATGGGCGAAGTGCGCGGCCAGCGCCCGCAGGTCCTGCAGCCTCGAACCGTGGTCTGCGGGGGTCGCTGAGCCGTGCGCGTCTTCCACTGGCCGGACGGGCCCAGACCCCCGGCTGGCGAGCGTCTCCTGGCCGTCGGTGCCTTCGACGGGTTGCACCTGGGCCACCGGCACGTCATCGAGCAGCTCATCGGCGATGCCCGCCGGCGCGCCTGGCTGGCCTGTCTGGTGACCTTCGAGCCGCTCCCGGCCCAGGTCTTCGCCTCCGACCCGCCGCACAATCTTCGGCTCACCACCGGCCCCGAACGCCTCGACCTGCTCGCCCGCCTGGGCCTGGACGAGGTCTGCGTGCTCGACTTCGCGCGCCCGGAGCTACGGGCCCTGACCGCCGAGGCCTTCCTACGCGAGATCGCGGTGGGATGGCTCGCCGCCACGGGCCTCCTGGGCTCCGCCAGCCACACCATGGGCAGTGACCAGCGGCCCTGGCCCGTCCTCGCCGAGCTGGCCCGAGCCGCCGGGCTCGAGGTATTCGACGTCGGCCCCGTGACTCTCTCGTCCACCCTCATATCCTCGACCCGTATCCGGCAGTTGGTGTGGCAGGGGCGCGTCAGCGAGGCCGCGGAGCTCATCGGCAGGGACTACACGGCCGCCGGGCCCGTCGTCGGCGGCACGGGCACCGGCCGCACCATCGGCTTCCCCACGCTCAACCTCGACCTGTCGCCCGACAAGCTGCTCCCCGCCAACGGCGTGTATGCCGGCTGGGCGGCAGGCGACGTCCTGGGCCCCGGGCCGCTCACCGTTCCCCTCGCCGGCCGCGCCTGGCCGGCGGCCACCAACATCGGTACCTGCCCGACGCGCGCGGCCGGGCCCGCCGCGGCCGACCGGACCGTCGAGGCCTTCCTTCTCGACTGGCACGGGGACGCGGCCGGCGAGCCGGTGCTCCTGGGCTTCACCCAGCGGCTGCGTTCCGAGCAGCCCTTCCCTGACCTGCGGGCCCTGCGCGACCAGATCGCGCGCGATGTCCTTCGCACCGGCGAGATCGCCGCCCGCCGCTACGCCCCGCGCGCCTGACCGCCTTTCGTCCAGCCCACAAGGACCCACGCCCCCGGCCTCGAATTACCCTTAGCGAGGGCCATGCAAGTCTCCCTGTGCCTGGTGAGCTACAACTGCCGCGAGGAGCTGCTGCGCTGCCTCCGCTCCATCGAGGACCACGGCGCCAGCGTGCAGCACGAGGTCATCATTGTTGACAACGCGTCCGACGACGGCTCGGCCGAGGCGGCGGGGCGAGCCCTCCCCTCGGCGCGGGTGCTGCGCAACTCCGAGAACCGGGGCTTCGCGGCGGCCGTCAACCAGGCCGTGCGCCTGGCCAGCGGGAGCCTGCTGCTTCTCCTCAACCCCGACTGTGAGCTCACGCCCGGCGCGCTCGAGCACCTCTGGCGCTTCCTGCACGACCGCCCCTGGGTGGGAGCCTGCGGCCCGCGCCTGGTGGACGGCGACGGCAAGGTCCTGCGTTCCTGCCGCCGCTTCCCGTCGCTGTGGACCGTGGCGTGCGAGGCGCTGGGCCTATCGCGGCTCTTGCCGCGCACCCGGCTCTTCGGCGCCTACGAGCTGGGCTGGTGGTCCTACGACGACACGCGCGGGGTGGACTGGCTCAGCGGTGCTGCCCTGGCGATACCGCGCCACGTGTGGGACCTGATCGGGCCGCTGGACGAGGGTTTCTTCATCTACGCCGAGGAGCTGGACTGGCTGCGCCGGCTGCAGCAGGCGCGGCTGGAATGCTGGTATGTGCACGAGGCCACGCTGGTGCACTACAACGGGCGAAGCTGGGGCGAGGCGGGCCTTGCGCGGGCGCTGTGGTCCCACTGGAGCCTGTGGCGTTACTTCGCCAAGCACCACGGCCGTCTCGACGCTCTCGCGGTGCGGGCGCTCACGGCGCTGGGAGCCGCGGTGCGGGCTTTCGCCTGGCTGCTGGCGGGCACTGTCCCGTCGCTGCGCGAGCGCGCCCTTGCCCGTGCCTATCTCCACGGCCAGGTGCTCCGCCAGTGCCTGACGGGGGTGCGTCCGGCGCCTCCGGGGACGGCCGCGTGACGCCCGGAGCCCTGTCCCGGCGCTCATCCCGTGTCTGCGGAGGGAGGCCAATGCGCCCGATCCTGCCTGCCATCCTCCTGGCCCTGGGCTTGGCCCTGGTGCTTGTGACGGCCACGATCGCGCCCGTCGCGGCGCAGGACTGGCAGCCGGTGACGCTCGCCAACGGGGGCTTCGAGGCGGGCCCTCCCGGGGAGGGCCTGGCCGAGGGCTGGTTCATTCCCCAGGGTCCGTACAAGGGCGAGACGAGCGTGAGCGACGAGGCGGCCCATGGCGGCCGCTGGGCGCTGCGCATCCGGGACGACGAGGAGAAGGCGGGGATGGCCGTGCGGCACGACCGTCTGCCCGCGCGGCCCGGGGCGAAGTGCCGGGCCACGGCCTGGGTCCTGTGCGAGTCCGGGCGTGCCCGGCTCTACCTGGAATTCTTCAGCGCCGGCGGCGGGCGGACCTTCGACAAGTGGGCCGAGGGCGGCGAGCCGGCCAAGTGGACTCAGCTCAGCGTCGAGGGCGAGGCGCCTCTCGGCACGCGCACCGTCTCCCTAATCGCCTACAGCACCGTGGGGAACGTGGGCCTGGCCTACTTCGACGACTTCATGCTCGAGATGGTGCCGCCGGCCGAGGGCGGGCCGGGGAAGCCTGCGGGCCCCGTGGACGTGGGCGCGAGGCGCCAGTTGCTCTTCGACGACTGGCTCACGGCCCGGCGCGAGAAGGTCGAGATCGTGGTGACCCCCCCGCGCAAGACGGGCCGGGTGTTCCTGCGGGCCGACCGGCCCTGGGAGCGCCTGTTGGTCAACGCCTGGCACACCATCATGCAAGACCCCGACCCGCTCGATCCCGCCTATCGCTACCGTCTGTGGTACGAGGCATACGCCGGGATGGGGGACCTGGGCTCGATGCTGGCCTACGCGCGGTCCAGGGACGGCCTCGAGTGGGAGAAGCCTAACCTGGGGCTTGTCGAGTTCGAGGGCAGTAAGGAGAACAACCTGGTCTTCCGGGGCGCGCTGGGCCACGGCCAGCACGGCGGCACCGTGTTCGTGGACCCCACTGCCCCGCCCGAGGAGCGCTACAGGTACTTCTACCTTGGCGGCAAGGGGGTGTGCGGCGCGGTGTCGCCCGACGGGCTGCACTGGGCGCCCGTGGCCGAGGACAACGACACGCTGGTCCAGTGGGGGTCGGACACGCAGAACACGTGCTTCTGGGACCCCGACCGCCAGGCCTACGTGGCCTTCCTGCGCTCCTGGTCGCCGCGGATGGTCAGCCGCACGGAGAGCAAGGACTTCCGTACCTTCCCCGACCCCGTGCTCGTGCTGGCGCCCGACGAGCTCGACCCGCCCGACTCGGACCTGTACAACAACGCCGCGATCAAGTATCCCTACGCCGCCAACGCCTACTTCATCTTCACCAGCCTCTACCACCACCCCAGCGACAAGCTGTGGGTCGAGCTTGCGGTCAGTCGTGACAGCGTCGAGTGGGAGCGCCCGTCGCGCGAGCCCTTCATACCCAACGGGCCGGAGGGCGAGTGGGATTCGGGGGTCCTCTACCGCGGCGTGGGGCTGCTGCGGATGGGCGACGAGCTGTGGCTGTCGTACTACGGGCGCGTGGCCACGCACAACACCTATGGCGACAAGGAGTACCAGGGCGGGTACAGTTTCGCGGTGTCGCGGCTGGACGGGTTCGCGAGCATGAACGCCGGGGAGGAGCTGGGGGAGCTGGTGACGGTGCCGCTGGTCTTCTCGGGCAAGCGCCTGGTGCTGAACCTGGAGGTCCTGCGCGGCGGCGGCGCCAAGGTCGAGCTGCAGGACGAGGCAGGCAAGCCCTTGCCCGGCTTCACGCAGGCGGACTGCGACCAGATGGTGTGCGATGACGTGAGTCGGGTCGTGACCTGGCGGGGGAAGTCGGACCTGAGCGCGCTGGCGGGCAAGCCTGTGCGACTGCGGTTCGTCCTGCGCCGGTGCAAGCTATACGCCTTCGAGTGTGGGCAGTGAGCGCCAGGGTGTACATCCGCGCCTGT
>CAZSOQ010000089.1:15195-20454 GCA_964608495.1 uncultured Armatimonadia bacterium
TCTCTGTCGTTGCGGCATCGGGGCTTGTCACATTATCCGTGCCCTTCTTAGGCTCCTGAGAGGGTGAAACGGGTTCACCAGTTATTCGGCGGTTTGTGTCTCTTTGCATCACTGTACGGGTGCCAGATGCGACATTACGTCAAGTCCTATTGGGGTATCTAAAGAGGCGGAAGGGGTCAAGACTCTGCTTCCTGACACACTTTGCACCGACTTTGAACCGACGGTTCGCCTCCACACCCGGCCCCTCGCCCTTCCCCACCCTTGCAGTTCGCGGCGGGCAGGAGGGGGGCGTCGTGGGGGGAAGGCGAAGGCGCCCGCCTGACCGTGGAGAGAGCGCTGGTTGTCTCGAGGAGGGAGTGCATGATGCTGTGCGCACGTGTTGTCGGGCTGTTGACAGCTCTGGTTCTGGCTCCCGCGCCGCCGCGTGCTCCGCGTCTGCAGATCGTCGAGGCGAAGGCCGTGGATTGGCTGACGGAAGAGGCGGCCTGGGGGAACTCGGGCGGGAAGGAGGGATCGGTGTCGGTGGAGGAGACCGACGCGCGCGAGGGCGGTAAGGCGGTGCACTTCCAGGTGGACGTGGACTGGCACAACGAGGGGAAGTACCCGCAGGGGTGGCCGTCGTTCCAGCACAAGCCCGCGCAGCCGCTTGACTTCTCCGGGTACAACATGGTGCGCTTCTGGGTCAAGGCCGACTCGTCGCGGCCCGAGGGACGACCTCTCTTCCGCTTCATCCTCTGGACGGGCGAGCAAGGTCGGATCAACAAGCCGGTGCCGGGGCTGAAGTGGGGCGAGTGGCAGCAGGCGTCCTTCGACCTCTCGTCCGTCCCCGACCTGAACCAGGTGACGCTGCTGCACTTCTTCATCTGCGAGTCCGATTTTCAGCACGGCGACCAGCTCCACTTCGTGGTGGACGGCTTCGAGCTGGTGAAGACGCGGCACGGGATCGAGGCCAACCCGCCCGAGCGGTGCAGCGCGGAGCTGTTCGTGGGGCCCGAGGACGAGGCCGTGATCCTGGACGCGGGAGAGACCGACCTGGGCGGGAGGCTCATCCTGCGCACGGGCGCGAAGTGTGCCCTTTCGACGGACCACCGCCTGCTGTGGCAGGCACGGGAGCTGTTCGGTGGGAAGGTGACCTCCGCCTCGCAGCCCCTGCCCGCCGCGGTGGGCCCGGGAGAGACGAGGGAAGTGGAGGTACGGGTGCCGTGGTCAAAGCTTGCGTCGGGGCCCGGCTACTACGTCCTCACCTGCGACATCGCGGGGCCGGAGGGCTCCCTGACCGACGGCTGGGTGGGTGCCGACGACGTCTACGTGCGGCGGGCGGAGGAGCCGATGGTCTACACGGTGCTCAGTATCCGGCTGGGGATGGCGGACCTCGTGCGCGATCAGGTCTTCGGGGCCCTGATGGGGCGCACGCAGATCGCGCTGCCCCACAGCCTGGACCCCTTCGCCGAGGAGACCTACCTGGAGTTCGTGCGCTCCTTCGCCCATTGGACGGGCAAGCACAGCGAGGGTCTGGAGGCCGGGCTGGCGGGGCTGGCCTTCGCCGGCGAGGGGCTGAGGCGGTACGGGGACGAGCAGCGGGCCGACTTCAACGACGCGCTCCTGCGCGACAGCATTGACTACATGGTGGAGAGGATGATGGTGAAGGACGGCAGCACCCTGGCCGAGCGCAATGACCTGATGGACGAGTACGGCGAGCTGATCGGCGCGAAGGGCGGCGGCACGTCGTGGAACCACCGCGACGCCAACCAGATAGGGGAGTGGATGCGGCCGATCTGCCGGGCGATCATCTACTGGCGGCGGCTGGGGCTGAACGACGACTACTGCCGGGAGCTGCTGCGCCCCTGCCGGCGGGCCGCCAACTTTCTCGTCCGCGAGTCCGTCGAGCCGCTAGACCGGTGGAGCAAGGTCATGTACCACTACCGGTTCGCGGGCTTCGGGCCGGACCTGGTCAAGACCCGCTACCACCAGGAGGGGCGCCAGTGCGACGTGTACGTCGGGCGGGCACTGTCGGGGTTGGCCTACTATGCCTACGCGCTGATACTCATGGGCTACGACGTGCCGGAGGAGTACGTGGCGTGCCTGCGCGACACCACGGAGTGGGCCTACGAGAAGATGAAGGCGCACGAGGGGTGGTTCGACTACCAGTGCGCGGACGAGGTGGAAGGCGGGTGCCACACGTTCCTGGGGAACATGTACATCGCCGAGGCGACCTTCGGGTGGTATCTGGTGGCCGATGCGCTGGGGCTGAAGGAAGACGCGGCGCTGGCGGCGGAGGCGACGAAGCTCGGGTATCACTATGTGACAGATAACTGCTACATCCGCGGGCGGAAGTTCGCCATCCCGCTCGAGTTCTGGGTGGGACCCTATCTGTACTGGGAGTTCACCGAGTACCTGTCGGCTATCGGGCCTGACGAGACGTTCTCGGCCTGGATGCGCGACATGCACGAGAAGTGGGCGGTTGAGAACCAGTGGAAGGACTTCCTGGCTCGCGGACCGGGGCATGTGGGCCGCACGGACACCAACGGGGCGCTGGAAGTGTCCATTCTGGGGTACCTGGGGCTGCGGTTGATGGAGGAAACGGGGCAGCCCTTTGCCTATTGAGGGGCTGATGGAGCACCGATTCAGCGCGATTCAAGCCTGTATCAGACCGAATCGGAGCCACTTCGCGCCGGGGAGCAGCCCCCTCGGCGCCGGTGAGAGGCGTCGTTACCATGATTGAGGTGATCGTCTTGGCGCTGATACCTCAGTTCGCGAGCCCGCAGATTGTGACCCCCGACGAGCTGTTCGAGACGCGGCGCTGGGCGGCGGCGAAGCTCGAGGGCACGGTGGAGGTGGCGCCACCGGACGCGCGGCTGGTGGTCGTGGATAACCACGATCTGATGCAGAAGGACGGCCGACTGGGCCGGCCGATGAACCTGGCGGGCGTACGGTACCGGCGGGGCCTGTTCTGCCACGCCAACAGCGAGGTGGTGGTGCGACTGCCGGGGCCCGGGAAGGCCTTCGAGGCGGTCGTGGGCGTGGATACCAATGAGCAGACCAGCGGCGGGCGAGGCAGCGTGGTCTTCAGCGTGGCCGTTGGCGACAGGGAGGCGTTTCGGTCGGACCTTGTGCGCGAGGGGATGCCCGGGCTGCCCGTGGCCGTGGACCTGGCGGGAGCGACGGGATTCACCCTGAAGATCGGCGATGGCGGCGACGGTATCGCCTGCGACCAGGCCGACTGGGCCGACGCCCGCGCGACGCTGGCGGACGGGGGCATGGTGTGGCTGAGCGACCTGCCGGTGGAGGATGCGCAGCGCCCGGCCTGGACGACCGAGCCGGTCTTCTCGTTCACCTACGACGCCCGGCCGTCGGCGGAGCTGCTGGCGACCTGGGCGCTGGAACGGGCCACGCGCGTGCTCGATGACCGGCGCACCGAGCACGTCCTGACCTACACGGACCCGGCCACGGGCCTGGCCGTGCGCTGCGTGGCGGTCGAGTACCGCGACTTCCCCTTCGTCGAGTGGACGCTGTTCCTGAAGAACACGGGCGACCAGCCGACGCCGATCCTGGAGGACGTGCAGGCCCTGGACACGGTGGTGCGGCGGTTCCCCTGGATCGAGGCCGAGGCGACGGACTTCGTGCTGCACCACTTCACGGGATCGCCCTACTCGCCGGCCGATTACGAGCCCCATGTGACGCGCCTGACGGCCGGGACACGGAAGACCATCACGGCGGCCGGTGGGCGCCCCACCAACAGCGACCTGTGCTACTTCAACGTCGAGTGGCCCGGCGAAGGGCTGACGCTGGGGATCGGGTGGCCCGGGCAGTGGGCGGCACACTTCACGCGCGACGAGGGCACGGCCCTGCGCCTGCAGGTGGGGGAGGAGCTGACCCACTTCCGGCTGCTGCCCGGCGAGGAGGTGCGCACGCCGCTCATCGCGCTGCAGTTCTGCAAGGGCGACCGGATGCGCTGGCACAATGTCTGGCGGCGGTGGATGATGGCGCACAACCTGCCGCGCCCGGGCGGGAAGCTGCCGCCCGTGCCGCAGTTCGCGGCCTGCAGCTCCCACCAGTTCGGCGAGATGATCAACGCCAACGAGGAGAACCAGAAGCTGTTCGTGGACCGGTACCTGGCGGAGGGGCTGAAGCTGGACTACTGGTGGATGGACGCGGGGTGGTATGTCAACGAGAGCGGCTGGCCCAACACGGGCACCTGGGAAGTGGACACGAAGCGCTTCCCGCGGGGCCTCAGGGCCATCACGGACCACGCCCACGCGAAGGGCGTCAGGTCCATCGTCTGGTTCGAGCCGGAGCGCGTGACGCCCGGGACGTGGCTGTATGAGCAGCATCCCGAGTGGCTGCTGGGGCCGGACGGGCAGCAGAAGCTGCTGAACCTGGGCAACCCCGAGGCCCGGGAGTGGCTGACGGAGCATGTGAGCCGCCTGATCGCCGAGCAGGGCATTGACCTGTATCGCAATGACTTCAACATAGACCCGCTGGGGTTCTGGCGGGCCAACGACAGTGCGCAGCGGCAGGGGATTACGGAGATACGGTACGTGGAGGGGTACCTGGCGTACTGGGATGAGCTGCGGCGGCGCTTCCCGGCCATGCTCATCGACTCGTGCGCCAGCGGTGGGCGGCGCAATGATCTGGAGACGCTGCGCCGGGCCGTGCCACTGCTGCGCAGCGACTGGCTGATCGAGCCGGTCAGCCAGCAGGGGCACAGCTACGGGATAGCCTTCTGGATGCCCTTCTACGGCACGGGCACCAACGCGACCGAGCCCTACGCCTTCCGTAGCCATATGTGTCCGCATATGACCGGGTGCTGGGACGTGCGGCGCGAGGACCTGGACTACGACACGATCCGGCGGCTGGTGGCGCAGTGGCAGGACGTGGCGCCGTGCTACCTGGGCGACTACTACCCCCTTACGAGCTATAGCCTGGCGGATGACGTGTGGATGGCCTGGCAATTCGACCGCCCGGACCTGGGGCGCGGGATGGTGCAGGTGTTCCGCCGCGCGGAGAGCATCTACGAGGCGGCGCGGCTGCCCCTGTACGGGCTGGAGCCGGACGCGGAATACAAGGTCACGGACCTCGACGAGGGGTCGGCCAGACGGATGACGGGGCGGGAGCTGATGGGAGACGGAGTGCCGGTGAGGGTGGACAGGCGACCGGCGGCGGTGCTGATCACGTACCGGCGTGTGTAAGCTGGCCTGTGACTGCAAACACCCTGGGGCTCTGCCCCAGACCCCGCAGGGGGCCCGCCCCCTGACCCCA
>CAZSOQ010000090.1:0-20447 GCA_964608495.1 uncultured Armatimonadia bacterium
CCGCCGCGCCGCGGCCGCTCCTTCCACTGCCCGAGCGCCCCACGCCTCGGCCCATCGCCGGCCTGAGCCGGAACCCGAGCCTGAGGAAGCTCGCCCCCGGGTGAAGGCCACCTTCTACCTCCACCCGGAGGACGTGGTCACCATAGACCGTATCCAGATGCAGGAGTTTCTCAGCACCGGCAAGAAGTCCCAACGGTCCGAGATCGTGAGCCGCGCGCTGCAATTGCTGGGCGCTGAGGAGTTGACTGGTGGCGTCTGATCGCTTGCCCGATAGCACGATCCCGCCCTACGTACCAGCGGCCGCTCCCGAGTCCGTTACCCCCGATCCCCTAACCCAATCCCCCGCGATTCGTGTTTTCGGCCAACCCCCCTTGTTCCCTCGGACAAGCCCTAGCGTGATTCCGGTCTCACTACCGCGTGCTATCGGGAAAGGATTCACGTGTTTCTGGTCGAATCATCACCCTGCGAGCCCTTGTAACACTGCGATTCACGTCACCCGTGAATCCCTGACTCCAAGGGAGAATCCTTTACCTGGACTCCCTTGCCTCAAAACACGTGTTGTCCGCGTGATTCTGAATCGGCGGACTACCAAGCGGAGGGAGGCGGCATGGATCACCTAGATCACTTACCCGAAGCACGAGCCCAGGATCCCTCAATGCTCTCCCGGATACGCATCGGGCGAGACGAGATGAACCTGGCGGAGTTCCCCTTTGCCGTTCTGTCGAAGGTAGCGCCCCGCCAGGCCAGCACGCTGGAGTTCGACGATGTCGTCACAATGGCCGACGGCACCCGCGTCGAGCGCCGCTGGACTGTAACCGGCAGCGACAGGTTCGGGCTTCCCACGGCCACTGACGAGGAAGTCTACGTGGCTCTGATGGAGATCACGAAGGACCAGTCCTTCCAGAGCCGCACTGTACCGATAACACGATATGATCTCATCCGCCGTATGGGCTGGCGGCCCGACGGCCGCAGTTACAAGCGCGTCGAGAGCGCGCTCGACCGGCTCAAGGGCGTCACGATCAAGGCGGTCAACGCCTTCTGGGACAATCAGGCACGGCGATACATCACGGTGGCCTTCGGTATCATTGACAACTACGTGCTCTTCGATGAGCGCCGCGTGCGGGGTAGGGGAGGGGACACCGAGCGCCAGAGCTACATCACCTGGAACGACGTCATCTTCAACAGCTTCGCGGCGGGGAACATCAAGCTGCTGGATACGGACCTCTACTTCTCGCTCCGCAGCCCCATCGCGCGCCGGCTGTTCCGCTACCTGGACAAGAAGCGGTACCCGGAGAAGCGGTCCTTCCAGATCACCCTCGAGAAGCTGGCCTACGAGCACCTGGGGATGACCAGGGGCTATTTCCCGTCCCAGCTCAGGCGCAAGCTGCAGCCCGCGCACCGCGAGCTGATAGCGCGAGGCTTCCTCGAGGCCGTCGAGTACGGGTTCACCCAGACCGGCGCGGTGAAGGTGATCTACCACTTCGGCGCGCGGCAGGAGCAGGCCCCGCTGGCGCTGCCGGCCGACGGTGCGGCGGCCCTCAACGCCCTGGTCGAGCAGGGCGTGACCCTCAAGGCCGCGATCGGCCTGATACAGGTCTACCCCCTGGCGGACGTGTGGGCCCAGCTCACCTACCTGCCCTGTCGCTCGGCCAGGAACCCAGCGGCGGTACTGGTGCAATCCATCCGTGAATCCTGGGCCCCGCCGCCGGCGTATCTCGAGGACGAGCGAGTGCGCCAGGCTGCCGAACAGGCCCGCAGTAGCACCCGGGAGCAGGCCCGCCAGGAACAATCCGAGCGCAGTCGCCGGGCACTGTACCGCCAGGCCGCGCGCACGATACTGGAGGGCCTCCCGCCCGCTGACCGGCAGGAGGTCGAGCGGGACGTGGACGACGCGCTGGCCGAGAACTTCACCTACCTGCGCGGGCACGAGGGCCATCCCGTGTACCAGGCCGTCTACAACGAGGAGCTGGTGAAGGCGGTGGCCAGGCTCTACCCCGAGCAGTTCGGGGAGCTCGTGAAGGCCTCCTAAGTGACCGAAGAGGGTCTGTATCGGGCCTGAATCGCGCTTCCGCAGACCGGATTGGTGAGGCAAGAGGGGGGATTCGCGGGTCTTCTGGTACGCCGCGGCGTCATGTAGAGGCTCTCGCCTGCGCCCAAATCGCCTTCACCGAAGGCGGCAGGGGGTGTTTGTATCGTGTCTTCGGGCAAGCTCGGGGTAGTGATTCCAGCCTTCAACGAGGAAGAGAACATCGCCCAGGTCATCGCCGAGGCCCGCGAGGTGTTCCCGGAGGCGGAGATCTTCGTGGTGGACGACGCCTCCGTGGACAGAACAGCCGAGCGCGCCCGGGAGGCGGGGGCACACGTCCTTCCGTCGCCCCTCAACCTGGGCATCGGAGGGGCGGTGCAGACGGCCCTGATGGCCGCGCTCGAGGCAGGGTGTGACTATGTGGTGAGGGTGGACGGCGACGGCCAACACCCTCCCTCGGAGGCGCCGAAGGTGCTGGAGCCCGTGCTGAAGGGCGAGGCCGACTATGCCTTCGGGTCGCGCCTGGCCGGCGGCGAGGGCGGCTATCAGCCCACGATGGTCCGGCGCCTGGGCATCCGCCTGTTCGCGGGACTGGCCGGCGCAGCCACGGGACTTCGCGTGCGGGACGTCACTTCCGGGTTCCTGGCCTGCAACCGCCGGGCCCTCGCGTTTCTGGCGCAGCACTACCCGACCTTCTTCCCCGAGCCGGAGACCATCGTCTGGCTGCACAAGCACGGCTTTCGGATAGCGGAGGTACGGGTGCAGATGAGACCGCGGCTGGGCGGCACATCGTCGGTCACCTGGCCCAAGGCCGTCTTCGTGGTGCTGCGCGTCGGTCTGGGTATGATAGTGACCGCCCTGCGGGCCCCCGTCCGGTGGAAGGAGGCATGACCGTGCCCACTCCCGGCGCCGAACTGCTGCCCTTGCGGATACAGATCACGGCGATAGTGCTGGCCCTTCTGTGGCTGATCGCCACCTTCGAGCTGATCCGGAAGGGACGCCTGCGCGAGGACTACGCCCTCCTCTGGCTGGGGGGCGGCCTGCTGATGCTGATGATCTTCCTGTGGCCGGGCTCTCTGGCGCTCCTGGCCCGCGCGACAGGGGTCGTCTACCCGCCCTCGGCCATCTTCATCGTGGCCCTCGTCACCGTCATCTGGCTCCTGCTGCACTTCTCCGTCATCGTTTCCACCCTCACCGCGAGGCTGATCCGCCTTAACCAGCGCCTGGCGATCCTCGAGATGCGCCTCTCGGAGATGGCCCAGGGTCCCGGCACAGGCCACGAGAAGGAGGGCGGGTAGCCATGGCCGGAGCGGCGCTTCTCGCGGCGGTCGTGGCTCTGGCGCTCGTGCCGGCGGCGGCGTGGGGCCAGGCGAGGATCGCGGGCGCCGTGTTCCTGCCGGACCTCCATCCCTCCTTCCCCTGGACCGAGGGCGCGAAGGGCATCGAGCACTGGTACGACGACAGCTACCGGGCCGCCGGGCTGGTGCGAGTGTGGCTCGCTAACGAGGGCGAGCAGGCCCTCTCGATCGAGGCCGTGAAGGTGGGGGAGAGCGAGTACCGGGCCTACGAGACGATCAAGGACCAGCCCGTCTCGTGGTGGCGGCTGCGGCCCGATCCCCTGCCGGCCGGGGCGCAGGGGCAGGTGGAGATTCGCCTGCGAGAGCCACCCACCGAGACGATCCCGGTGCGTCTGGCTATCGCAGGCAGTGGCGAGCTTTCCACAACGGTGGCGATCAGCAACCCCCGGCCGCGCATCGGACGTATCTGCTTCACGCGCCCCGCGGCAGCGCAGGGCGAGGGCCGTGATTCCGCGAACGCTGCGGTCCCCGGGGGTATCGTGCTTTGGTGCACAGTCCCCGAAGGATTCAGCGCACCGGTCGGGCTGGTAGTGGACGGGCAACCGGTGCCTGACGGACGGTACCGGGTGCTCGGTCCGTGGCGCAACGGCCTGGCCGTGGTGTACCGGCCCTCGGAGGGCATGGAATACGGGTCTTTTCACCACTTCGCGCTCACGGTCGGGGGCGAGGTGGGGGACTTCGCGGTGGTGCGGGCACGGGACGACTTCCTGCCTCTGGGCACCTACGGCTACGTGACGCCCCGGGAGTACGCCATCAACTCCCTGAATCTCTACGTCAGCTTCGGCGCGATGTCGCCGGGGCAGCTCGACAGCCTGCGCGCCCACGGCCTCGCGGGTGTGACCCGGGTAGGAGGACCGTCGGGGATGCAGCAAGGCCCGCCGGCGGACACGCTCGGCCACCCGGCGATCTGGGCCTACTACCTGCACGACGAGCCGGACTGCGCCGACTACTTCAAGTTCGAGGACCTGCCGCACAAGGTGCGCATCGGTACCCATGCGATGGAGATGGCGGCGCGGGACCGAAACTGCTACCGGACCGCGCCGGACCGGTTGACCTATCTCACGATAGACCAGACCTACAAGCCCGCGAACTGGTTCCAGTATGGGCCCATCTCCGACGTGTGCAGCACCGATCACTATCCGCCGCCGGGCAAGGAGAAGGACGTTTTTGCCACGGTCGAGACCTGTCGGCTGGCCTGCGCGCCACAGATGCTGGTGTTCGTGTACCGGGCCTGGTGGCCCGAGCCGCTGGAGCCCAAGGAGGGGGAGAGCAGGGGGCGGATGATGTTCGCCGGGGAGGAGCGGCTGCACATGGGCTGGGGGTTGGCCGGCGGGGCGCAGGGGCTGATCTCGTACATCCACTGCACGGAGCCGATTGGCAAGTCCATCTTCCACGGGGCGGGCGAGTTCCCCGACGTGTGGCATGCCATCGGGGAGATGTACCGCGAGGTGGGGACGGTGGCGCCGGTGCTGGCGTCGAGCTGGCCCGTGGACGGCGCGGTGCGGGCGCCCGAGGGGGTGTACGCCCGCGCCCTGGTGGGGCCGCAGGGCATGGTGCTGGTCGCCATCAACGAGGGCGGCTGCGAGAGCACGGACGACGATTTCATCGTGCGACCGGTCAAGTCGGTGAATCTTGAGGTCGAGATTCCAGGCTGGATCCAGGAAGCGAAGGCGGCGCTGGTGGGGCAGGGGAGCCTGGAGACGCTGGCGGGTGGGATCGAGGATGGACGTCTGCGAATCACGCTGCCGCGGCTCGACACGGCCAGTCTCATCCTGGTGGCGCCCGCGAGCGTCATGCGCGGCCTGGAGGAGCGTGCGGCCGCGCTGAGGGCCCTTCGGGCCGAGGGACTGCTGCGGGGCCTGCAGTACGACCTGGCGCAGCAGGCGAGACGGCTTGACCTGATCCGGCGCCTGCCGGCGCGGTACAAGGCCTTCGTGGCCTATGGCGAGGCCGAGGGCGCCTACGGCATCGAGCGCCCGAAGGAGATGTGGAATCCCCGGGACGAGAAGCACAACGCCCGGGAATGGTACGCGCCGCAGGAGGCCGGGGACCACTGGATGATCTGGACCTTCGAGGCCAGGCAGGCCGGGATTCACTACCTGGTGTTCATGTGGAATCCCCTGGGCTTCCCCCTGCGCATGGTGGTCGCGGACGGGGAGGGTAAGGCCGTGGCGCAGGGAGGTATCGCGGGCCAGGGCGAGGATGTCTACGCGGTCAGGGCGAGGCTGCTGGGCGGCGGGACCTACAGGGTCACGCTGGAGGGGGCCAGGGACAAGGGCAGTGGAGCGCGGTTGGCCACCGCGGCCTATCTGGTCCCCGAAGACGAAGCGTCCCTGCTGCCGGACGCGGTGCTGGAGCCTACGGACTAGGCGGCCCCTGGGTGCCGAGAGGCGCATCCCCCGCAGGGCGAGAGGGAGCGTGCGAGAGGCAGGGCTACCCCCGAAGCAAGTGCTTGACACCGACGGGCGTGCCATAGTACTCTCCTGGGAGTGTTATAGGAGTGTGCCCGTGAGCGATAGCCGCGAGAAGGCAACCATCAAGATCCCCCGCCCACTGTACAACCGCATCAGGGAGCTCATCGCCCATTCGGGCTACGACTCCCCCACGGACTTCATCGTACACGTGCTGCGGGACATCGTGAGCAGCCGGACGGTGGAGGGAGACGAGTTCGATGCCGCCGACCTGGAGCGGGTGAAGGAGCGGCTGCGGCGGCTGGGTTACCTCTAGCGGGAAGGTACTTCGCGTCGAAGCCCATCGCGTCTCAGGCTCCCAACGAAGGAAGGTGAACAGCGTTGATCGCACCGCATGGCGGCACCCTGGTGAACCGCGTGCTGGAGGGCGAGGCCCTTCAGGAGGCCCTGGCCGAGGCGGCGAGTCTGCCAAAGCTGCCCGTGAACTACGACCTGGGGCGAGAGGCCCAGAACGTGGCGCGGGGAGTCTTCAGCCCGGTGACGGGCTTCATCGGCCCCGAGGACTTCGAGAGCGTGCTGACCACCAGCCACTTGACCAGCGGGGTGGAGTGGACCATCCCGATCATGCTGGATGTACCGGCGCGGGATACGGTCGTGGCGGGTCAGCGGTACTGCCTGGTCTGGGAGGACGACCCCTCGAGGCTGCTGGCGGTCCTCGAGGTCAGCGCCGTCTACGGCTGGGACAAGCGGCGGGCGGCCCAGGCCGTGTTCCAGACCACGGAGGACGCGCACCCGGGCGTGGCGGGCTACTACGCGCGCGGCGACTGGCTGGTGGGGGGCGACGTGTGGCTTATTGACAACAACCGGGGGGCCTTCGCGAGGCACAACCGGTTCCCGGCGGAGACGCGGGCGATCTTCGAGGAGCGCGGCTGGCGGACGGTATGCGCCTTCCAGACGCGGAACGTGCCGCACGCTGGGCACGAGGACCTGCAGAAGACGGTGCTGGGCCTGGTGGACGGGCTGCTGATCCAGCCGGTGATAGGCAAGAAGAAGAAGGGAGACTTCACCGACGAGGCGATCATCGCGGCCTACGAGGTGCTGATCGCGGGGTACTACGCCGCCGACCGCGTGCTGCTGAACATCCTGCCCACCGAGATGCGGTATGCGGGGCCCAAGGAAGCGATCATGCACGCCATCATGCGCAAGAATTACGGTTGCACGCACATCATCATCGGCCGCGACCACGCCGGCGTGGGCAACTACTACGGTGAGGAGGACGCGATCGAGATCTTCCAGGACTTCCCGGGGCTGGAGATTCAGCCGGTGACGATCCGGGGCGACTTCTGGTACTGCAGGCGGTGCGGCCGCGTGGCCAGCAACCGCACGTGTCCGCACGGGGCGGAGGACCAGTTGAGCTTCAGCGGCACGAAGATCCGGCAGATGATCGTGGACGGCCAAGCGCCGCCGCCGGAGATCATGCGGCCCGAGGTATACGAGGCCATCAGCCGGTTCGACAACCCCTTCGTCGAGTAGGTGCCTGGTGCGTTTGGGTGCCCGCTGCGTCCCGTGGTAAGATGGTGACATCTGGCAGGGCGAGTTCGGAGGGTGAGCCTCCTATGGCCGATGAAGCAGCTAGTGGGTGGAGCGGCGACGACCCTGGGCAACTCATGGTCACGGACGCGTCCGCGCGTGGAGAGCGAGAGAGGTCGCGGAAGCTTCTGGGGCAGTATGCAACGCCGTCTAGGGTGGTGCGGCTGCTCCTGGACTGGCTTGTGCGCAGGGCTGAGGACGCTTTCCTCGATCCCGCGTGCGGTGATGGACGGTTCCTGTCCCACGAGCACTCCACCGGCGTGGACTGCTGTGGCGTGAACTGCGCGCTGGCCCGAGAGAGAGCCCCGCATGCCCGGGTGCACCGTGTGGATTTCTTCGAATGGGCCGCCGCCACAAGCGAGCGGTTTGACGCGGTCGGGGGCAATCCACCCTTCATCCGGTACCAGAACTTCACGGGTGAGATCAGGCGGCGTGCGTCGGCGCTGTCCGCATCGCTGGGCGCCTCCTTCTCCGGTCTGGCTTCCTCATGGGCCCCGTTCTTGGTGGTCGCGGCTAGCATGCTGAGACCGGGCGGCCGACTGGGCTTCGTGGTGCCTGCAGAGATCGGCCACAGCACCTATGCCGGCCCCCTCCTTACATTCCTGTGCAGGCACTTCGAGAGCGTCACCGTCCTAGCGTTGCGCGAGAAGCTGTTCCCGCGCCTGTCCGAGGATGCTTGGCTTGTCTATGCCGGCGGCTACGGGGACGGCACGGAGCACATCGGTCTCGCCGTGCGCGACACGGTCGCCGACCTTTCGGCCCTGCCGCCGCCCGACCTCAGAGTGCCCCTGCCGGAGTGGGTGCGCACAGGAAGGCGGCTGCGCAAGTATGTACTGCCCCGTCGCATTCTTGAGCACTATGATCACCTGCTGGCGTCGCCGGACGTCGTTCGCGTGGGCGAGGTCGCCGGCGTAAGCGTGGGCTACGTCACTGGGGCCAACGACTTCTTCCACCTGCGACCGTCCCGCGCGGAGCGTCTGGGCATCCCCCGTGACGTGCTTCGGGTGGCAGTGCGCAAGTCAGAGCACATCCCTGGACCGGTTGTGGATGCGGTTGTGGTCGGCGACTGGCTGGCGCGCGACCTTCCCGTCCTGTTGCTTGACCTGTCAGGAGTAGAGCGTCTGCCGGGTCCGGTGCTGAATTACCTGGACTCCTCGGAGGGGGTGGACGCGCGGCGACGCTACAAGTGTCGCGTGAGGGCGCCATGGTATGTGGTGCCTGGGGTCACGGTGCCCGACGCGTTCATGTCGTGCATGAGCGGCGGGGCCCCGCTACTTGCCGCGAACGCTGCAGACTGCGTGTGCACGAACTCAGTCCTTGCTGTGCGCCTACGCGCTGGCGTGGCACTATCACGACTGCAGAGTGGCTGGGCCCACCCTCTGAGCAGGCTTAGCCAGGAACTTGAAGGGCACGCGCTTGGCGGTGGCATGCTGAAGCTGGAACCCGGAGAGGCTGAGAGGATTGCCGTGCCGCTTACGCCGGAGAGGCTTCCCGAGGCGGATGAAGAGGTCCTTATGGAGGGCGTTGACATTGCGCGACGCTGGCGACACCTCCCCTAGCACAGCGGTGCCCTACCTGCGACTGGAGGACGCGCTCAAGGCCTTTGCCGAGGCGACCGAGACGCAGAGCCAGTCTCACATCCGCCCGTTGCACAAGCACGTCGCCCTCCGTTTGGTGATAGAGGGCGGCTTCCTGCCCGAGGACGTATCGCCCCGGCCGCCGCTGGCTGCCGAGAAGGTGGGGAAGTCGTGGGTCCTTGTCTTGTCCCCCGAAGCTGAGACGAGTGCTGAGCAGACGGTGGTGGGTGGACTGAAAAGCAAGATCGTGGATGTGGTGGTGAGCAAGCGGGGGTTGGGGCCGGTTGTCGCGGTGTCTGTAAAGGGTACTATGGGAGCCTTCCGCAATCTCACGAATAGGATGGAAGAGGCTGCTGGTGACTGCACTAACCTGCACATGATGTACCCCGGGCTGGTGTACGGGTTCTTGTCCATCCTCAAGGGGCACCGCCCTGGGGATCCCGGTGTCCAACCAAACGACCTTTGCTTAGACGACCGAGGCCAGGTTGTGCCGGCCGTGAAGCGCTACCACGACGTCCTGGTGACCCTCGCCGGCCGCAGGCTAGTGACGAACCAGCAGGCTAGGTACGAGGCCATCGCCTTGGCCGTTGTCGAGCCATCGGGCCCGCAGGCGGGTAAGGTCCGTGACGGGTGGCCCCCAGAGCAGAGCCTTCTGTCCCTCGGTCGGTTCCTCCCCACCATCTATGGGGCCTATGACTTGCGCTATCCGTATGTGGCGGCGCAGTTGGCGTCAGCCAGGCGTGTTGAGTGGGCCCAGACATCTCCCGCCTTCGAGGCCATCGCCCAGGGCGTGGAGGCAGACCTGTCCGTCGCACTGGGTTACGATCCGAGGATGGCTTAGGCCCTATGCCCGGGGGCCAGCAGCCCGCCCACAAGAGACCGCAAACGCACCGTACCGGATTGTCAGGAGATCACACCATGGCGCAGGATCACCGCGTTATGCTCATTGGGTGGGACAGCGCCCCGCCGGAGCTGGTGTTCGGCAGGTACCGCGACGCCCTGCCCACCGTGAGCAGGCTGATGGGGGAGAGCGGCTGGGGCAGGCTGCGAAGCACCGACCCGCCCATCACGGTGCCGGCGTGGACGAGCATGTTCTCGTCGGTAAATCCCGGCGGGCTGGGGTTCTACGGCTTCCGCAACCTGCGCAAGGGCACCTACGACGGCAAGTGGATCGCCACGGCGGAGGCCATCAAGGTGGACCGCGTGTGGGACGTGGCGAGCCGCTATGGGAAGCGGTGCTGCGTGCTGGGAGTGCCGCAGACCTATCCCCCCAAGCCGCTCAACGGCTGCCTCGTGGCGTCCTTTCTGACCCCCAGCACCCAATCCCAGTACACCTATCCCCCCGAGCTGAGGGACGAAGTAGCCAGCGTGACCGGCGGGTACATGCTGGACGTGGAGGGCTTTCGCACCGAGGACAAGGACCAATTGCTGTCGGACATCTACCGGATGACCGACAAGCACTTCGCGCTGGCGAGGCACATGCTGGAGCGTGAGGACTGGGACCTGTTCATGTACGTGGAGATGGGCCCGGACCGCCTGCAGCACGGGTTCTGGAAGTACGTGGACCCCGACCACCGCAAGTACGAGGTGGGCAACCCGTACGAGAGTTGCCTGCTCGAGTATTACGCCCACCTGGACGCCCAGCTCGGGGAGCTGGTGGACCTGGCGGGCAACGACGCGGCCATCGTGCTGATGTCGGACCACGGCGCGAAGCGGATGGAGGGCAACTTCCACGTCAACGACTGGCTGCGGGCGGAGGGGCTGCTGCACCTGAAGCAGGAGCCCGCGGGCGTGACGGGGATCTCGCCGGACCTCGTTGACTGGCCACGCACCGTGGCGTGGGCCTGGGGCGGGTACTACTCGCGCGTGTTCATGAACGTCAAGGGCCGCGAGCCCGAGGGGTGCGTGGAGGCGGGCGACTACGAGAGTGTGCGGGACGACCTGATAGAGCGCTTCGAGAACGTGGTGGACGATGAGGGGCGGCTGATGGAGACGCGGGCGCTGCGGCCGGAGGACATCTACACGGGCCCGTACGTCAAGGACGCGCCCGATCTGCTGGTGTATTTCGACGACCTGTACTGGCGGGCGGGCCAGGACCTGGGCCACGACACGCTGTATAGCTTCGATACGGAGATCGGTCCCGACGACGCCGTCCATGACTATTGCGGGGTGTTGCTCTTCCACGAGCCCGGGCAGACCGGCGAGAGCCGCTTCGAGGAAGCGCAGGCCGTGGACGTGGCGCCGACGGTGCTGGAGCTTCTGGGGCTACCGACACCGAGACACATGGAAGGGACGTCCCTGCTGGCGGCGGGCCCCGACCGCGACTGAACGACCGGGAAGGAGAGACGCAGATGGCAAAGAGAGAGCCAGGAGCAGTGGTGTGGTTCACGGGCGTGATCGGGTCGGGCAAGTCCACGCTCGCCCAGGGGGTGCAGGCCAGGCTCCAGGCCCTGGGCCTGGACGTCGAGAACCTCGACGCCGACGAGGTGCGGGCGAACCTGTCGCCCAACCTGGGCTTCACGCCCGAGGCCCGCGACGAGAACACCAAGCGCCTGGGCTGGCTGGCGTCGCTGCTGAGCAAGTACGGCATCTCCGTGATGGTGGCGGCGGTGTCGCCGCTGCGGTACCATCGCGACCGCGCCCGGTCCTGGTGCGAGCGATTCGTCGAGGTATACGCGGAGTGCCCGCTCGAGGTGTGCCAGGAGCGTGACCCGAAGGGCCTGTATGCCAGGGCCGCGCGGGGCGAAGTGAACGACATCGCGGGGCTGCATCAGCCCTATGAGGCGCCGGTCAGCCCCGAGCTGGTGATACGCACGGACCAGTACACCATCGAGGAGTGCCTGGACACCATCGTGGCGAAGCTGGCGGAGCTGGGGTACCTGCCCGGGGGCGGGTGTGGGTCCGGCTACTCGGGCGAGGAGGGCGACGAGCCCTACGACGACAAGGAGCGCGGGCAGGTGGAGGACAGGCTGCGGGGGCTGGGGTATCTCTGACGTGCGCCGAGCCCCGGGCAGGATGGGCAGAAAGCGAAGAGACGCGAGCGACAGCCGGTCGCGACGACCGGCCGTCCTCGTTAAGGAGGGCCTGTGAGCATGGGTCTGTTTGGCCGACTGTTGGGCGGGGACAAGCCGCGCACCCGAATCCTGGTCATCGGGCTGGACGGAGTGCCGCACTCCTTCCTGCGCGCGCAGATTGACGCGGGCAAGCTGCCGAACATCGCGCGCCTGGCCGCCGAAGGCGATCTGCGCGGCGCGGTGAGCATCCAGCCGCCCGTCTCCTGCGCGGCGTGGACCAGCTTCGTCACCTCGCGCAACCCCGCCAAGCACGACATCTTCGGGTTCATTGACCGCAAGCAGGGCACCTATGACGTCTACATCCCCAACGCGTCGGACGTGAAGGTGCAGAACCTCTGGGAGTGGCTGAGCCGCGGGGAGAGCCGCGTGGCCTCGATCAACGTGCCGGTGAGCTACCCGCCCAAGGCGGTCAACGGGATCATCGTCGGCGGATTCCTGGCGCCGAAGCTTGAGGGCGCGACCTACCCGCCGGACCTGGCGGCGAGGCTCGCGGCCATGGGCTACAAGCTCGACGCCGATCCGTGGCTGGCCCACGAGGACCGGGCCAAGTTCCTCGATGAGCTCCTCGCCGTGCTCGACGCGCGCAAGCGCGCCGGTGTCGAGCTGCTGTCCGAGGGTGGCTGGGACGTCTTCCAGCTTCACATCATGGAGACAGACAGGATCAACCACTTCTTCTGGCGCGACTGGGAGGAAGGCCAGGCGCCCTTCGCCCAGCGCTTCGTCGAGTTCTACCAGACCGTGGACGAGGCCGTCGGGGCGCTGGTCGAGGCGGCCGGCGACGGCGCCGTGGTGCTCCTGCTCAGCGACCACGGCTTCTGCAGCGCCCGCAAGGCCGTCTTCATCAACACCTGGCTGCAGGAGCAGGGCTGGCTCGTGCTGGACTCTGCCGGGGAGCGGGCGAAGCTGGCGGACATCACGGCGGCGACGCGCGCCTATGCGCTGGACCCCGCGCGGCTTTACATCAACGTCACGGGCCGCGAGGCGCGCGGCTCGGTGGCGATGGGGGAGGAGTACGACAGGGCGCGCCGGGAGCTCACGGAGGCCCTCATGGGCCTGCGCGACCCCGAGGACGACAGCCCGGTCATCAAGCAGGTCCACCGGCGCGAGGACCTGTACCGGGGCGTGTACTTCGACCACGCGCCCGACCTGGTGGCCGAGGCCCACGACGGCTACGACCTGCGCGGACGGCTGGGCGTGCCCACGGTCTTCGACGCCCACACGCCGCAGGTGGGCATGCACACCTACGACAACGCCTTCTGGCTGCTGTGGGGGGCGGCGTTCGTGGACGACTCGACGCCGTCGGTGATGGATGGCGCGGCGACTATCCTGGAGCTTTTGGACGTGGAGAAGCCGCGGGACTTCGACGGCGTGGCGCGCGCGCGCAGGTAGGCGGCCCCGACAGCCGCGCCGGCCCTACCTTTTGCCCCAGTACCTCCGGTCCCTCGTCGCCAGGGACCCCCGCCCTTTCCCGCGCGAGGGAACGCTTGGCGGCCCAGGGCCGGTTGCCTGCGGCTCTCGTCGCGTCTAAGATTGGCGTCAGGCTGCCTCGGCCCTTCCCCCGTCCCCGGTCCCAGGGCGGGTAAGCCGATGGCCCTGAGTCGTGCATCTGGAGGAGGTGGGCGCGCGATGCCGCGGTGCGCGATGGCGTGGCTCCTTGTGCTCCTGGCCGCCTACGGCCCGGTGGCCGCGGGCGGCCAGCGCGCGGCCACCCCTGGCGGCGAGCCCGACCGAGGGGGCTCACCCGTCCCACTCACACCCCGTAGCGATCCCGCTCACGCGCAGGGAAGGGCCCTGGACCGCGGCGGGACAGGCACGGCCGCCGCGCCGGCACGGCCGCCGGTGCCGCTTACCTGGGCGGGCGCCGTCGGCAGGGGACCGCTGGGGCCCATGGTTGACCGCTACCCGGGCTTGCGGGTGGCCGCCCTCGGCGTGCCGTGGGGGCTGCTCCGCGGCGCCCTGCGAGCGCCCAGACCGGAGCCGCCCCGCGGCGTCAGCCCCGAGCAGCTTTACGGCATCGTCCCCATCTGCGCCGCCGCCGGCAGCCAGGTCCTGCCCGACGTTCACGGCGAGGCGGTGGTATGGGAAGACTGGCGCAACGACCCCGACGGCAGACAGACCCCTGACGCTGCGGACAACGCGGACATCTACGCCTGGGACCCGTCGGGTGGCGAGAGGGCTGTGTGCACTGCCCCTCTGTGCCAGTGGACACCGGCCGTGTACGGCGACACAGTGGTCTGGCATGACCTACGGACGCCCGGCGGCATTCGGGCCTGGGACCCCGTCCAGGGCGAGCGCTGGGTGGCGCCGGGCTCGGCGCCGGACATCCACGGCGACACCATCGTCTTCGAAGGCGCAGGCGATTCCACCGGGGCTGACATCCGCGCCTGGGACCCGGTGCGCGGCGAGTGGACTGTCTGTGCCGCCGCCAACCACCAGGAGAAGCCGGCGATAGGCAGCGTTTGGATCGTGTGGGTGGACTACCGCCAGAACGCTCCCGGGGTGTCCTACGTTTCAGAGGTCTGGGGCTGGCGCCGCAATCCCGGCGCGGAAGTCCGGATCACCCCCTTCTCAGGTGACCACCACGACCCGGTGACCAGCGGGGATGCCGTGGTCTGGAGCAACGGCGGCACCGTATACCTGAGGAGCTCCCCGGTGGACAAGCCCATCGGCTACGGGACACACCCTGGGGTCTGGCAGAGCAACGTCTGGGGAGGGCCCACGGTCCTGGTCTATGCCACAACCCGCAACTCCCAGACCAGTGGCAGCGACATCTACGCCTGGGACGCCGTCAACGCAGAGCGGCCGGTGTGCGACGCCCCCGGCGACCAGCGCTCCCCAGCGATCTCAGGCAGCACCATCGTCTGGGAGGACGAGGGCGATATCTACGCCTACTTCGGCTGGGACGCAGCCGACGAGCACGCGGTGAAGATCCAGGCGGGTCCCACGGGCGCGCCCAATCCCGTGCCCTCGGGCGGCACGGTCCAGTGCGGCGTCACGGCCGTCTGTACCCAGGGCCACACGGTGACCTACGCCTGGTCGGCCACGGACGCCGGCGGCGATCCCGCCGGGACTCTGGACGGGCCGGCCACGGCGACCCCGACCTGGACGGCGCCGCTCAACACCACGACGGAGCAGGCCGCGTATGCCCTCCGCGTGACGGCGACCTGTGCGGAGGGCAAGAGCGCCGAAGGGTCTTACGTGCAGTGGGTCGCGCCCCAGCAGACCCTGCGGGTTACGCTCGAGGCCGTGCCGAATCCCACGCGCGACCTTGACGGCGCCACCGTGCTGGCGACGGCCACGCTGGACGGGCAGCCGGCCGAGGGAGTGGACGTGACCATCAGCCAGGCCAGTGGAGACAGTGCCTTCGGGTTCGACGACGACGGCGACCCCTTTACCGCCCCGGTCGCCCAGGTATCGGGCACGACCGATAGATACGGCCACTTCCTCGCGTCCTGGGTGGGCACGAGCTGCCTGTTCGCCGAGGCCACCTTCGCTCTGGAGTGCGAGGCTCGGGCGCCGGGGGCCAACCTCGCCGCGGCGGGCTGCGAGCTGGTGGCCGAGCCCTTCGCCGCGGTGCCCTACCTTCCCGGTCCTCCCGGCAGGCAGACCATCCAGTTCCCCAGCGGCCGCAATTACACCTGGGTCTCCTTGAGGTACCCCACGGACCCGGTGCAGACCGGCGGGATGATGGACCTGGAGCTGGAGGTCGGCCGGACCGTGTCGCTGGACCCCCTGGACCTGGCCACGCTGCCCGTGTTCAGGAACACACCCGTCGGCGCCCCACCCTTGCTGCCGAAGCCATCGGCCCAGAACGTGCTCCTGCTGAGCCTGCCCGACACGGTCGAGTGCTCGGCCCAGGCGGTCGAGGAAGGGATCACCTGTGAGGCGCTGCTGCGGGACTGGGTGCCCCTTGGCGACATCGTGAACCTGTCCACCTTCATCGGCGCGGTGGGCAACTTGAGTGACCTGGACGCGCTGGCGAAGGGCCAGTGGATCGGCCTGGCCATCGGTCAGGTCCCCAACCTCCTGCAGTGGCTGGGCACGCTTGCCTACGGCGCGGACCTCGGCTGCGGGCCTGACGGACCGGCCTTCGACTGGCTGACCGAGGGCACCAGCCTGTTTCCCGTCGTCTTCGGCTCGGACGCCTTCGGCGTGGAGGGCTTCCGCCTGCACGTTCCGCTGCGAATCAACGGCAAGGGCTCCGGCGAGGTCAACGTGCACGTGGCCTACTCCTACACGACCCACAACCAGTGGGTCTTCAACACCGCCGGGGCGCAGTTCACACCCCTGCGGGTTGAGGTGGTGCAGGCCGACCTGAACGAGGACGGGAAGGTTGACGCCAGGGACTGCGCGGCCTTCGCCGAGGGCTGGCGAAGGGCCCACGGCCCGGCCCCCGCGGGGGAACCGGACTGCGACGTGGACGGGGACGGCGATGTGGATGCCCACGACGCCCGGTGCCTGCTGAGCCTGATGCTGAGCCAAGCCCAGTGACAGCAACGGCCCCAGGCCGCGGCCGACGGGAGCGCTATCCGTGCCCGGCGCCGAGCGCCGTGCCCCAGTCGGGGATGCCCGGCGTTCTGTACCACGATGCCAGGAACTCGCTCAGCGGCCCCGCGTACGTCGCGCGCTTGATGTTCATCCACGTGAGCTGGTCGCCCACCGCGAAGTAGACATGAGTCCTGCCCTCGTGCTCGATCAGCTCCGGGTCCGACGCGTTGGTCCCCTCATCGAGCCCCTCCGGCGATAGCACCGGATTGGCTGCACTCAGCTCCCAGTGCCGCAGATCGCGCGACCGCGTGATGTAGGTCTCGAAGAAGTGCCTGGGCGAGCGCTGCTCCAGGTACAGCACGTAGTAGTACCCGCCGGCGTAGCGCAGGCAGGGGCAGGCCGTGTAGCGATTGGTGCCGAAGGTGGATTCCGGCAGCTTCGTCCACCGCTCGAGGTCGCTCGAACGCGCGAACTTGACCGTGAAGGGCGGGTAGGCAGGATCGCTGGATTCATAGGCCATCACGAAGCCGTCCGGCCCCCGACAGACCGAGGTGTTGAAGGTCCCCTCGTTCTCGCCCTCGACCACCACTCGCGATTCCCACCGTCGCAGGTCCGAGGACTTGAAGAGCGTGACGTCACGCCAGTCGCCCTCTTCCCACCGCGAGGCATACACGTAGGCCGTGTCGTCGTGCACGAGGATGCTGGCCAGGCCGTGGCCCTCGGCGAGTCGCCCCAGCTCCTCGCCGGTCTCGGCGTCGGCGAGGCGCAGGTAGTGGTCCGCGGGCGTGCCGCCCCGGCCCGGCCGCACACACTCCATATGGCACAGCCTGCCGCGCCAGACGAAGGGCGATAGCTCGCACAGGTCGCGGCGAAGCAGCCGCCGGTCCGTGAGCACCGAGCGCGAGGGCGGCGCCGGTGGCACGAGGGCCTGGAAGACGTCCGCGGGCCAGTGGGCCAAGCGATGGAAGCCCGCCGGCACGTCCTGCTGAAACTGGACGTAGGCCCGGCAGTCGCCGCGGTTCGTGTAGCTGATGTCCCCGACAGTGTCCTTCTCGACGGCGACGCCGAAGACCTTGTAGCCCATCAGCGTGCAGTCCTCCAGCTCCACGTGTAGCAGCTTGCCCTCCTGCACGCTCTGGATGATCCCATCGGTCGGAGTGCCCTGCGGCTGGGAGAAGTTGAGGACCACGAGGCGGCAGCGGGCGAGGCGGACGTTGCTGAAGGTGTGGAAGCCGTAGTTGCTGCTCTTGAGGGCGCACTGGGGGCTGACCATAGTGCAGTCCTCGAAGACCACGTCCGGGCGGTCAGGCATGGTCGGGTTCTCGACGCGGACGTAGGCCGCGGCCGTGTCGCCCCACCAATCCAGGGCCCACAGATGGCAGCGGCGGTAGGTGACTGGCTCGGCGTCGCGAGACAGACAGCTCGCCACGCCGCCGCCGAAGGCGCGGCCAAGGCTCACGCAGTCCTCCACGACCACCGTGAAGGGCTTGACCTGGTCCGTGCAGTCGAACATGAGGCCGCCGTCGCCACCGGTGACGTAGAGGCTGCGCAGGACCCATCGGTCCCAGCGGATGGCGGAGAAGGTCGGCTCGGTGTGCTCGGGCGACCAGCCCCGGGAGTAGGCGCGGATGGGCCCCCACCAGTCGTAGCTCTTGAACCCACGCAGGCCGGGGTCGCCCGCATCGAGGACCACCCAGCCCGTGGTGCCCGAGCCCAGGCCGCCGTCGAGGTCGCCGATCAGCTCGTTGTAGGCACCGCGGGCGCCCGGGTGGGCCGGCGAAAGCATGGCCTCCATGTAGGTATCGGGACGGACGATGATGCGATGCCCGCCACGGTAGTCGGGGATGGCCGCCAGGGCCGCCCCGAGCGTGGTGAAGGCCTTCTCCCAGGTGGAACCGTCGGAGTTGTCGCCCAGCTTGGATACGTAGAGCGTGACACCTCGGCGCGAGGGCTCCCCCACGCCGCCGGACTGGGCCAGGGCATTGGCGCACAGGGCCAGGCAGAGGGCCACGATCAGCATCGAGATGGTCATTCGCCACGCCTCCCGGAGGGGCGCCCCGGCCTGCTCTCGCCGTGCTCCAGGCGTGCCGGGGCGCCTTGCCGGGGCCCTTCGCACAGGCCTGGCCCGTCTCCTGCAGGGGCCGGAACGATGGGGGAGAGGTAGGCTCCCGCCGTGGAGCCCCCGGGCCGAGACCGCCGGGCCCGACGCCTACCCATCGGGAAGGTAGGCCACCCGGCCCACGGAAAGGAATCCCCCACCGACCCGAAGGCTCCCGCTGTGCGACGGGCGGGCACGGTCCAAGCTGCAGGAGGGGTTTGCGATGGCGCGAGGTGATCGGTGCTGGTTCGGGTTGCTGGTCCTGTGCATCCTGCTTGGCTTCACTCGCCTGGCGTTTGGGGCGCCCCAGGCCGACGCGACGGCCCCATCGCTGACCCTTGACTCCCAGGGCGAATCGGTCGGGATGCTGCAGGCCGCCCTGAAGGGGTTCCAGGCGCGGGTCGAGCCCCAGGGCACCGGCGGCGCCCGGCAGGCCATGGCGGACTGGCTACGGGCCCAGCCCGGCGTGGTCGCGGTCTACGCCGACGCGGGCAACCCGCTCGTCCTGGTGCGGTTCGAGTCGGGCGCGCAGGGCGTGATCTGGACCACGCCGCTCGACGAACTGTGCCGGCCCGCGCGGCCCACGGGCCTACCCTCGGCACCGCCGGCGGGGCTCACCATGGGTGGTCAGCACGAGCTGGCCAAGGTGAACCCGTCCGCCACCGTGCTGCCCGAGCGCAAGGCACTGATCCTGTCCCCCTTCGGCTGGCAGTGGAGGCAGGACGGTCGCGCCGAGGACGACCCCACGCCCTCGGTAAAGGACCTGCTGCAGGCCCACGGCTTTGAGGTCGCGTGGGCCTGGAACTTCCAGGAGGGCGAGCAGTACGTCACCGTGGATTGGTTCCGGTACCTGTACAGGTTCGGTACCGTCCTCATCTACACCCACGGGGGCGTGACGTCCGGCCCGCCGGACCAACAGAAGGTTGTGATCTGCTCGGGCGAGGCCATCCCCGGCTGCACCTCCGACACTCCGGCCGAGGACGTCTACGATGCCATGCAGCGAGCGGCGAGGTACCTGGACGACATCCAGAACGGCCGAGTGGGCTGGTTCGTGGCCTCGAAGACGAAGGAGAAGCTGCTCCCACTGGCCTACTACTGCATCTTCCCCAGCTTCATCGAGTACTGGAGCAGGCGGCTTGCCCAGGACCTGGGCGGCCAGTGGAACTGTGTGGTCTTCATGGGCGGATGCAGCACCATGGGCGAACCGGAGGGAACCGGCGGATCGCCCCCACCCAACACCACGATGGCATCGGCCTTCTGCTATCCGACCAACAACGTCATGTACTACGGCTGGCGCGGCACTGTCACCGACGTCGCCGAGGCACGCGCGATGCAGCGCGTGTACGAGCTCCTGCTGAACTCGCGCCTATCGGCCGTGGAAGCCTACCGGGGCCTCCAGCAGGCCGGGTACACCGGTGACGAGCAGAACCCAGGCACGGCCCTTTGGTACTGCTACCACAATGACGGCGAGAACCTCGTGCTGCAGCGGACGCAGTACGGCGACCTGGACGAGGACGGCAGAGTGACAGTTGACGACCTGTCGGCTCTCACCCGTTCCTGGAAGCAGGCCCGCTCGGGCCAGCCCGACTGGGATCCCCTCGCCGACACCGACGGCGACTGGGACCTCGATCACGAGGACGTGTGGCGCATCCTGCAGTCGGCCGAGTTGCCCTGAGCCGGGACGCGCGCCCTACCAGTAGCCCCAGGCGCCACGGCCCCAGCCTACTCCGCCCCCACGGCCTCGGCCGCCGCGCATGCCCATGCCCATCCCCATACCTCTGCCCATCCCCATGCCTCGGCCCATGCCCATGCCTCGGCCCATCCC